>JAHRVR010000226.1 GCA_019090585.1 Sphingomonadaceae bacterium | reverse complement strand
TTGACGATGCGGCGCAGCCGCTTGACCGCGAAGCAGCAGGACATGTGCTTGCGGTGCTTGGCGAGGACCCGTTCGATCATGGATTGCTTCGGCGTCTGTCGCGCCAATATCCCGATTGCGCAACCCAGAGTGCGATTGCCGCGCTGGACGGCATGGCGCCCGGCGATCCCGTGATCGAAAAAGTCGGGAAACTGCTTGTTAAGCGCAAGGCGCGGCTCGGCCGGATCCGCCGCCACATGCGGATCAGGGCCATGCTTGAAGCCTGGCTATACGTCCATGTGCCTGCGACTATTGCGCTCATTGCTGCGCTGTTGGCACATATCATCAGCGTCTTTTTCTACTGGTAGGCGGAAGGAAGGAGATGGGCTTCAGACTTCGCACTATCGATCTGACGGCGACCGGGCGAGAAATCGTGCGCGAGCGTCAGATTACCGGCAGCACGATCAGCATTGGCCGCGCTGCCGAATGCGATGTGCACTTGCCGGACCTCGCCGTCGAGCCGCGCCATGCCACCTTGTCGCACGCCGGAGAGGGGATGCTGCTGGCCGAGGCAGCCGGCACGCTCGGCTTCACGCTCGATGGCGCGGATGTGACGCGGGCGGAAGTGGATCTGCAATCCGGCACGGAACTGGGCTTCGGCACTTATCGCGTTACGGTTGCGCAGGATGCCGCAGATGTCCTGCTGACGGTAGAGCGAAATGAGCAATCGGCCACACGGTCCGGCGATCTGGAAGCCAAACGCGGCTTTGCACTTGTTGGCGTGCTGCCGGGCAAGCGCATCATGGCGCTGGCATTGGCTGGAACAATCCTTCTGGCGTTCCTGCTGGTCCCGGTGATCAGTCACGCGCTTTACGATTCCAGTGACAAGGGCAGCACTGTTATTGGCGATGCCAGCTGGAGCAGCGGCGAGCTCAGCCTTGCCCATCACGGGCTGGAGGACCAGTGCGAGGCTTGCCATGTCGACGCTTTCGTCTCTGTGCGCGACGCAACCTGCACCGCTTGTCACAAGGACGTGCACGATCATGCCGATCCCGCCCGGCTTGCGCAGGCCAAACAGGGGAGGCCATGGGCCACGCAGTTCCTCTGGTCAGTCGCTCGGGGCTTTGGGAAGGAAGGACCGGGGTCTTGCGCCGATTGCCATATCGAGCATGAAGGCAAGCGTTTTTCCGATCCGCCGCCTCAGTCCCTCTGCGCCGATTGCCATGGCGCTCTGAAAGACAATGTGCCCACCACGCGGCTGGGTAATGCTGCGGATTTCGGGACGCAGCACCCGCAATTCACCCCCTCCGTTGTGGTCGATCCGATGGCGCGCAGGCAGGCTGGCATTTCACTCGACAGGAAGCCGCGTGAGGACCACGGACTATCTTTCCCGCACAGGCTCCATCTTGAACAGCAGGGCGGGGTTGCCCGCATGGCTGCCAATATCGGCGGTGATCGCGGGTTTGGGCCTGACGGCCTGCAATGCAAAGATTGCCACCGCCAAACGGAGGATGGCGTGCGCTTTCGCAAAATCGAGATGGAGCGCGATTGCGAGGGCTGTCACAGCCTCAGTTATGATCGGGTCGGCGGGATCTTCCGCAAGCTGAGTCATGGCGATGTAGACCAGCTGATCGCTGACCTCAGCGCAGGTGATTTGTCCCGGCCGCCGCTTTCACTGCGCCAACGTCCCGGTCAGTATGGCCCTGACGGACCCTACCAGTTCAACTTCTCCGCTCCGGCCTGGAAGGGGCTGCAAATTCGCACAGCGCTTTCGAAGGGCGGCATATGTGGGGAATGTCACAGACCTGCGGTGCGCGCCGATGGTATGCCCGGGATCGTCCCTGTCACTTTGACCACGCGGTATCTTGAGGAAGGATGGTTCGATCATGGCGCGCACAAACAGGAACAATGCACCTCCTGCCACGCGGCGCAGACTTCCGATACGGCATCGCAGCTTTTGCTGCCTGGCATTGAAACATGCCGGACCTGCCACGCCGGGGAAACCGGGAGCGAGGCAGATGTCCCTTCAACTTGCGCCATGTGCCACAGCTATCATGCTCCGTCGCTGCGCCCGCGTGGCCGGGACGCGCACAAGAAGAAGGGGAGCTGAGCCGTGTTGATTGCCCAGATCACGGACATTCATGTCGGCTTCGAGCGCGGAAATCCGGACGAGTATAATCTGAAGCGGCTCGGCAAAGTCCTGCGCCGTCTGAGCGATGGCCCAAACCGGCCCGATCTGCTGCTGATGTCCGGCGACCTGACCGAATACGGCGATGCCGAAAGCTACGCCCGGCTGGCCGATGCGGTGGCACAATGCCCCGTCCCGATCTGGCCAATGATGGGGAACCACGATTTGCGCGGGCCGCTGCTCGACGCTTTCCCCCAAACGCCCGCCAGCGAGGGCTTTGTGCAATATGCGCTGGATCTTGATGGGCTGCGCCTGATCATCCTCGATACGACCGACGAATGGCGTCATGGCGGCGCCTTTTGTGACGCACGGGCGCGGTGGCTTGCCAGTGAACTGGAGGCACATCCCTCCACACCCACCGTCATTGCCATGCATCATCCGCCGTTCGAATCAGGCATCGCCTGGATGGATTGCGACGCGGACGAGCAGTGGATCGCGCGATTTACCGCCGCTGTTTCCGGTCACCGCCAGATCGTGTCCATTCTGTCAGGACATCTGCACCGCAATATCCATACGCTGTGGAACGGCATTGCGCTGTCGGTGTGCCCATCGACCGCGCCTCTGGTTGCGCTGGACCTTGGCCCCATCGATTCCGCCAAGCCCGATGGCCGCACGATGATCAGCGATGAGCCGCCTGCCCTTGCGCTTCATCGCTGGGACGGGCGGCAGTTGGTTACACACACTGAAGCGGTTGGCGATTTCCCGGCCATGGCGCATTTCGACGAGGCCATGCAGCCAGTCGTCAGACTGATTGAAAGCGAGCGGCGGGACGGTTAGTCCGTTTCTGGAGCGTTATCGGCCTTTCGGCCACCAAAGCGACATGTCCACTTCGTCCGTCACTTTGTAAGGTACACGGTTCCGGTTGAGGAACAGCTTTTCCATTTCGTCCCTCGTAAATGGCCGCGAGCCGAGCCTGCCGAAAATGGCGATCTGCCCGCCAGTCTCATCGACCGCGCGGTCCCGGTCCAGCCCTTTCGAAAGCGAGAGCGCCGGCGAAGGGGTGCGCGCCCAGGCGATCAGTTCCGGCTTGGGCGCTGGTGAAAAACCATAGAAATTGGGCTGGCTGTCCGGCGATGTCAGTTGCAGCACTTTGAGGCCATTTCGCCCGTCCGCAACATATGCGAAGAGCGTGGCATTGGTGGAACCGACAATCACGTCCTCGGCATCATCAAGCTGTCCGTCCAGCGTCACTTTCCGGTATATTTTCGGTGCTTTGGGCCGGGTGATGTTCAGGATCACCAGTCCTTCCTGCTTTGCGGCGACATATGCATAAGTCCGCGCGAGATAGAGCTTGCGCGCATCGGCGAGCGCCACGGTACCGGACGGCACGGCGACGGGCCGGCGAAGATCGGTAACATCGAACAGCTTTACGCCCTCGCTGTCCGTCACCCAAAGATAGCGGAACTGGATGGCCGAAGCCCGCGCATCGTTGAGCGGCAGGACGGCGGAAAGCTGCGGATTGAGAGGATCGGAAAGGTCGATCACGGCCAGCCCGGCACCACAAGTCACATAAGCCACTTCGCCAGCCAGCGTGATGTGGCTTGCGCCATTCAGCACACCATCGGGGTTCCACGTTGCCGCGCGTTTCAGCTTGTTGCCCCGAAATTCACCGTCCGCCAGCGTGTTGATATCGACAAGGATCAGGCCCTCTTCACTGTCCGTGATTACCGCGTAGTCATAGATTGGCAGGAAGGCCTGTTCCTGATTGGCGTCGCGCAGGGTCAGGGGTGTGCCGTCCTCTTTCAGGAGCGGATTGCCGTTTGCGCCATTGATGCCGGTGGCGTTCATTGTGCGATTGCGATCAGGGGCGATGGGCTGGTTGGTCGCCAGCGCCATGCAGGTGGCGTTCTTCGTCCTGACCCGGGTGTTCTGCCCCAGCGGTGAGAATGGCGCGCTCACCACCGCGTCGGAGAATGCCTTGTTGGCAACAGAGGCCACGTCATAGACCCGGAAACCGCCTTTGCCTTCGGCAACAAACATATACTCGCCGCGCATCTGCAGGCAGCCGACTTCACCGCGCGTGCCCTGCACGACATTGCGGAATTGCTCCATCGGCCTGGTTTCGCCGGAAAGCGCCCCGTCAAAAGTCTTTCCGCGCGTCCAGTTCTTCAGTTCGCGGCCATTGCCCTCCACATGCATGCGCCAGTAATCGGGATAGGCGTAGCGGTGCAGGTAGGAGCCGAGCACGGCCTGCGGCTCGTCCCATTCGGTCACGCGCACCGCCTCGAACCCGCCTTCCAGTCCGACCCACGCATTTGCGCCCACGAAATTGACGAAATTTGTGCCGAGCAGGAGAAGCTGCGCCATGATCGCGTTGTTGTCATCTTGCTGGGAAAGATGGCAGTCGGTGCAAGTCTTGGTTTCGGTCTTGCGCACGGTATGCGGGAAATGCGGCGCAAAGGCCTGGCTTGAAAAGCCCGCCGCGCTGATTGGCGGTTGTTGAATATAGATCCGTTCGCGATTGATGTTGGTGGAGCTGAGCACCAAGGCAGACGTTGACCGCACCGGCGCGATCTGGCTGCCTTTGGTGGTCTGGTGGCGGCCAAGCTGGAACATCTGGTCTCGCGCGACTTGCGGGTTGTAAGTCGCGAAATTGCGCGTCTCTTCGCCCTCATAGTGGTGCATTTTCGTTTTCCAGTTCGCCTCGATCGGCAAATGACAACCGCCGCAGCTCGTGGTCCAGGACAAGTGGCAAGTGAAGCACGCCATCTCCGGGTCTTTGTGCGCGCGGTCTTCCATCTTCACGCCCGGCCCGAACAGGAACTGGTCTGTTTCCACGCCTTTTGCGCTCATCAGTTTGGCGCGGGCCGCCTTGGCGTTGAAGGTGGGCGAGGCGGCATCGACGCTGTCCTTGACCAGACTCATCTCCCATTCGAGCGCAGGATCGACGATCGAGCGCTGGATCAGTGCCTTGCGGCCGAAAGCGTTTTCCCGCCACTCAAAGCGGCGCTTGCCATCGGGATTGCGCAGCAGGGCAAGATTGTTGCCTTTCGGCGGTGCGGCTGGGCCGGATGTCAGCAGATTGGGGTAGGCATCGGCGGTTCCGTGGCAATCCTTGCAGCCGATCTCGACCGCGTTGGCGACTTCGCCATAGATCAGTCCGTTGCCATGGGAATCCTGCGAGAAATGGCAATCGGCGCACTGCAGGCCTTTTTCGGCATGGATGTCCATCATATGGACGGTCTTGCCCGGATTGGTGCCGATCTTGACGAACTTTCTTTCATCACCCTTGCGCCATTTTTCGGGATCGTCCGGGTCTACGACATCGCCCTCGGCGTCGAGCAGGTTGCCTTCACGGTCGCGTTTCAGGATGGCGCGGAAATTCCAGCCATGACCGTGGTAATCGGCGAATTGCGTGTCTTTCAGCTCAGGGTTGAGATCATAGACATTGCGCAGGAAATCAACGTCGGCCCACTTTCCCTTGGGCGCGGCACCTTCCGGGTTGCGCTCCAGAACTTTGTGGACTTCTTCGGCGGTCGGATATTTCTGCTTTTCCGGCCACATGTGCGGGGCATCGGATTCGTAGTCCCACATGGTGTAGCCGAGATAGGAATTCAGGAAGATGTTCGGCTGATGCATGTGGCAATTCATGCATTGCGCCGTCGGGATCGCGCGGGTGAAGATGTGCTGGAGCGGGTGACCCTTTTCCTTTGCCGCCTCGCCCTGGCCGTGCAGAGCACCGTGGCCCGTTTCGCGCTTGGCGGCGATTGTCGGGTCTTTGGTAACCGTCTGGCCGTCCCGGCCCAGCGGGGCGTAGATCAGGCTGTGCCGGGGTTCGCGATCATTGGCATAGATCACGTGGCAGGCCGTGCAGCCCGAACTGCGATAATCGCCCGGCTGGTCGTTGGTGCCCATGAACCATGTGAAGGGGTCATTGAGCCGGGTCTTGTGGATGTTGAGCACCGGGATGGCGGCGCGCAGGCCCGTGCCGGGGCCGCGATTGGACTGCTTTAGGTCCGGCCTGCCCGGCTCCTCAAGCCGCTGGATTTGTCCGGTCGGATTGGGAATGCCGATTTCGGGGAATTGCGAGGCGATGTTGCGCCCGCCGCGTTCGAACACCCGGAACACATCGCCCGGAGGTATCACGTTCCAGCGCGGTAGCGGATAAAGCGCGGCCAGCGCCCCGCGCGCTTTCTGTTCGGCAGTCAATTTGCCCGGCGGGGTGCCCGGAGAGACGATCTTCGCTGGCTCTCCTTTGCCCGTATAGGCCTCGCCGAAGATGTAATTCTTGAAAGGGACGATGCCATTGTTATAGGCCGCGCCGCCCCACAGCATGGCGCCCGATGCCATCAGCGATCGCTCAGCCGCTTCGATGACCGGCATGTGGCAGGCGCCGCAGGAATCGCGCGCGACGCGGTAATCGCCCGGATTGACGAAGCGGATATATTCAGGAGCTTCCTTGTTGAGCAGCGCATAGCCGCGCTTGGGGTTGGCCGAGGAGGGATAGTGCCAGCTTTCAGGATATTTGGGCAGGACGTGCGCCGCTTCGCGCTTGGCGACATAGCCGGGATGCGAAAATCCCAGCTGCGGATTGCCGCGAATGCTGGAATTGCCGCCATGGCAATCGGTGCAGCCCAGCTTGACGGCAGGCGTGGCATGCATCGTCGGCGCATCGGTCTCGACATGGCAGGACAGGCAGCCTGCCGATTTCATCATTACATCGGCGTCGCTCTGACGGGCCGGTGCAGATGGCGCGGCGACCAGCGAATAATCGCGGCTGACCGGCTTTTCATCGTCGCTCGCAAGACTGATGCTCGCCGGGATCATGAAAGCCATCAGCGCGCAGAGGGCAAGAAGAGAACGCATGAGGCGCATCAGTAGCTCAGTACCAGATTGGCGAGGACCGAATAATAGGCCCGGTCTCCACCTTGCTTGTCAAACAAGTCGCGAAATCCCTTGCCGGGCAACAGCGTGGCGGCGGACAGGCGCGCGACAATGTTCTGCGTTGCCTTGGGCCGCCAGATCGTCGCGGCTGAAAGATCCCAGCCGATGTCCCTGGGGATAGAGCCTTCATTTCGCAGCACTTCCAGAGTGGCGGTATTTTCAAACCACAAATGGTTGGCATTGGCCGAAAGTCGCAGCTGCGGCGTCAGGTCAAAATCCGCGCCTGCGCCCAGCAGGATCGTGCCCGGGTTGTTGAAGTTGGACTGGCCCTGCTCCTTGGAGGATCGCAGCGCGTTCAGGATGCCGTTGCGTCCATTTATCGAGACTGCGCGCCCGCCGCCTGCAAAGGGGATCGTCTGGCGGATCCAATAGCTCGTGTCAGCGCCGGCAAAGATCGGATTTTCGAAGATCGCGTCGTAGCCGGTTTCCTTGCCGTCATAAGGATCGCCGTCACCGCTTGCATAAAGGCCCGACAAGCGAAAGCGCATCCAGTCCTTGTCATAGCTGAGTTCCGCTGCGCCCATGAAGGCACGGATATCTGCGTTTTCTCCGGTAAAGAAGTTGCCCCGGTCCTTGCCCAGCGCGGCATAGGCAGAGGCGGTCAGGTTGATTCGCCCGATCCGGCCATCGGCATTGTAGCCCAGATAGATGGCATCGTATTCGCGCCCGCGCAGGTTGCCGAGCAGGGCCGGGCGGACCGGAAAGCCATTGTCGTCAATCTGGATGTCGTTCTTCTCGCGGTTCATGTTGTAGACCACGGTGAACTGGCTGGTGAGCGCGGGGATCAGGAAATCCTGCCGATAGATATTGGCGTAAAAGACGAAATCGTCGCGCGGGGTCTGGAGGACAGCATTAAGGCCGCTGTTCGTGTCTTTCTCCAGCCGCCAGAATGCGCCGAGATTATACTGTATGCGGTTGTTGTCACGCGTGCCGAAGAAGCGAATGCCCAGCTGGTTGTCGTTGAACAAGAAGCCCCGGAAATCAGCCTGAAACGGTTGAATGCCCAGCCGCAACGAATCAAAATCATAGCGATCCGAGCTATTGCGGATGTGATAATCAAAGAATGCCTCCTGCACGCCCAGAAAATGGTCTGTGCGGTGCGAAGGCTTTGACGGTTCGACGAACAGCACACGCCGTTCAGGCACATCGACATGGTTCACGTTGAAGGCCAGCGTCACGCGATATTCGACATCGGGCGGCTTGTAGGCCGTTTGCCCTTTGAGCAGCGCCAACCCGGCAATGAAAGTCTGCGACACCGCAAGGCTGCCCGCTTTGCCGAAAACGTCGGTGCTGCCAGGCCGCTCGGTGGTCTGCACGCCAACGGGAATCGGGAAGCTGCGCGGCTCCACCACCGTGTCCGAAACTGCATTTACGATGAAGAACCAGTCATCGCCCCTGATCGGCAGCCATGGCACTTTGGCGCGGTTGATCGGCCGGTCGCCTTTGTATGTGTTCTGGTTGTAGGGATCGAACCAGCGCTCCTTGACCACTCCCAAGGTCTCGATCAGCCGCCAGCGGTCGGGTATCGGAATCTGGTCTGCCGGGAATGCCTCGGGCGGCGGCGCGCGCAGTGCTCCGGGATTGTTCTGCACTGCCTGCCTGGGAAGCGTAGCGTTATATCCGGGCCTGCGCCTGCCCCCGATACTGCCTGTGTCGACATCATCGGGCGCGGGTTCGACACCGGGCGGGCAGATGATCGGGCGCTGATCGGGCGGCAGTTCGCATTGCGGCGCCAGCACAGGTGGCTTCAGTGTCTCGATTTCAGCTGAGACCGGATCGCTTGCCGCTTGCTGGGCAAGAATCAGGGGTAAGGCGAGCGATGCCAGCGCCATTACAGCCCCTCGCAGACATTCTGTTCATTGCTATCGAGAAACGGAGCGAAAGGGCAATTGACGTAACGCAGCCGCACGATCCGGCCTGCGACATTGACGGTTATCCGGTCCGCGCGGATCTGCGCTGGCGCATTGCCGATCCCGCCGACCTGCTCGCCGGCCTTGTGCAGACCCAGGAAGCTGATCATGTCGTCCTGATCGATCCCGTCGCCCGAAACGCCGATCCCGCCGACCAGTTCATTTCCGCGATAGACCGGAACCGAACCCGGAAAGATCTGTATGCCGTTCTGCAGCCGGTTCTGGCCGGGTGCGGCATCTGGAATGAAGCTGCAACGCCGCGGTGTGTCGGTGGCCGAAGCCCCGGACACGAAGGCCAGATGCTCTGCGAGGTTTTGCAGGACCAGCGCCGATTGCAGCCCGGTTGAGAAAGGATTGAACTGCGCGATGGGCCGGGACAGCGGGCCGTTGGGACTACCAACCTCTCCATCGGGGAAATAGGGGCGTGAAAGATTGCCTCCGGACCGGTCGGCAAAGGCGAAAGCGCCTGTCAGCGCAGCCGGATCATCAAGGAAAGTCCTGACTTTGCCGACAAAGCCGGTCACGTCTGCGCTGGGATCGGCCAGCAATTGATCGGCTGCGAATGCGCCAGAGAAGAAATTGGCCGTGCGCGCTTTCTGCAAGCTGACATCGATGCCGAAGATGGGCGCATCGGGGGATCGCACGATGCCTAGGACTGCCCCGCGTGTATCGACCAGTGAAATCGTCACTTCGGCCCGGCTGTCGAGCGGCTGGCGAATCTGGGCGCGTGCGCGGGTCATGACTGCAAAGGCTTCTTCCAGAATTGCGCGCGCTTCTGCTTCGCTCAATGGCTGGGACAGGTCTGCGCCATCGCTTCCCGCCCGGATCGGATAGCGGTTCGCGCCTGCCCCGTTGCTGAGCACGAAAGCATCACGGTCTGAAAACTCAGCCACGCTTGATGCCCGCAGGCCCGATGCTTCGGTTCCATAGGCCGTGCCAGCGCGGATGGTGGCAGTTTCGAAATAGCCTTTGACCGTCACCAGCTGGCCGAGTGCTGGCGCAGTCTGCCCGTAAGTCGCGCCTGACACGTCGAACAACCCGCCCTCTACGGTATCGCTGAAGCGCAATTGCGTGCCGTCCAGATGGATGCGCTCTGCCCGGATTGCCTGCGGCGCTTCGAAGCCAAGGGTTCCGGCCAGAGCGATCTGTTCGTCGACATCCATGTCAGTGTCGAGCACGTTGGGATCGAAGCTGTAATTCCCGTCTGCCAGCACTCCGATGCCGCCCACTACCACGCCGTTCTTGTAAAGCGGGAAGCCGCCCGGATCGGCCGACAGGCCCAGCGGTGAGCGTTTGGGGCCAATCAGTGCATCGGCGCCCATGGCCTTGAAGCGGGACGACAAGTCCGAACAGGGTAGCTGACTGAATTGCACACCGAACAACGGGCCGCTTTCAAGGCCCGCGGTTGTCGGCGCGGGAGGGAAATGCTCCTGCACGATCATGCTCGCCGTGCGGGAGGAAAAGGCATTGCCACCGCTCGACAGGTAAGCGCCGGTCAGGGCCTTGGCGATGGCCGCTCCGGCAGCGGGCACGTTCAGTCCCTGAATGTCGATACTATCGCCATTGGGCGCGCCGGAAACGCGGGCAGAGGCAGGCGCTCCGGTCATCGCGAACACGGCGAGCACATTGCCGACCCGGTCGACAATGGCAATCGTCGCGGGATTTGCGCTGGCATCGGCCTGAGCGGCTGCCTGTGCGATCACTTTCTGGACATCTGCAGTGCTCAACGCTTCCTGCGCCGGGACGCTGTAATCGCCCGCCGCCGCGCCGCCGCCACCGCTCGAAGATCCTCCACTTCCGCCACCGCTCGATCCGCCCGAACCGCTGCCCGAAGAACCACCTTCGCCGCCGCATGACGCAACGAGCATGGCCGCCGCCATGGCCCCAGCCAACGCGAGAGTCCTGCAGCGCATCAACGCAGCGCCCTGATACTTGCAGCTGCCCGGCCCAGCGCGCCGCGGAAGGCTGCCGGGCGATAGGCTTGCGGGCTGGCAACGGCTTTATGGGCGCGGTTGATATTGGCGCGAATGCCCGCAGCCGCACCGATCGTAATCCGTCCTTCGCGCACCAGCGCATTGAGCAGCGTGTCGATGGCCATTACTGCCTGAACCGAACCGGCATAATCAGTGAAGCGCGGGCTGATCGCCTTGTCCGCGATTGCGGCGATGACATCGAATGCCGTGTTGCCCGGATAGGAGCGCGCGGAAAGCGCGTTGGACAATGCCCCGGCCGCGGCATTGAGATTTGTCGCCGCGCTGGCGGCTTGCCGACGGTCCTTGCCCATCGCGGCGTGGAATGCACGGCTTGCCCGGTCAAAGCGCGCCGCCTGCCCCGGCGCAAGAACATGGGCGACGGCAGAGAGCATGATGATATTTTCGTCATTGAAGGGTGGCATGCCGAATATGATCGGGCGCGCGGGATTGGGCTCGAAGCTGCGTTTGCCATCAGAACTGTCGCTGATCGCCCGGTGACAACTATGGCAATCGAAGAAAGTGAGTTCCGGGAAAATGCCCCGGTCGCCGTAGGATGGCCGAGTGAAGAGAGCGGTTGCGCGCTTTACGGCTTCAGCCTGGCCC
>JAHRVR010000225.1 GCA_019090585.1 Sphingomonadaceae bacterium | reverse complement strand
CCCAGCCGCGCCACGTTCACCGCGTGCTCCACCGCGTCAATCCCGGTTGGGCGGCGTCCGCCATGGGTGAAAACTTCCCAGTGACCCTCGCGCCGCCGCGCATCGACCGAAGCAACGATGCACTGGCTGCCCATCTTTTCGGCGATGTCGGCGACCACTTCGGGACGCGAAACCGCAGCGGAATTGACCGCCACCTTGTCAGCGCCCGCAAGCAAGAGCTCGCGCGCATCCTCAACCGTGCGCACGCCGCCTCCCACTGTCACCGGCATGAAGCAGACCTCAGCCGTGCGAGAGACAATGTCCAGCAGAGTGCCTCGGGCCTCGTGGCTGGCGGTAATGTCAAGAAAACACAGCTCGTCCGCCCCTGCCGCGTCATAAGCGCGGGCCTGTTCAACCGGGTCTCCGGCGTCTTTGAGATCGACGAAATTGACACCTTTGACCACGCGGCCATCGGCAACATCGAGGCATGGGATGACGCGGATACGGACAGTCATGTCAGAGCCGGGATGTAGATCGGCATGGTCCGGGTAAACCGGCCATATCGCGCAATGCCCATCGCCAAGGCCAGTATGAGAGCGCCCAGATATGTCATTCCCGCTCTGCCATCTGGATGGCTGCGGAAAGATCCAGCCGCCCATCATAAAGCGCGCGGCCCGTTATCACACCTTCAATCCCCTCGCCGGCATGGACGGTCAACATGCGAATGTCATCCAGCCCCTTCACCCCGCCGCTGGCAATCACTGGCAAGTCTGTCTGGCGCGCAAGCTCCACGGTTGCATCGACATTGCAACCAGTGAGCAAACCATCGCGGCCAATGTCAGTGAACAAGAGGCTGGCAACGCCTGCATCCTCGAACCGCCGGGCCATATCGACAATGGAAACATCGGACACTTGCGCCCAGCCTTCTGTCGCGACCATGCCATCTCGCGCATCGACGGCTACGACAATGCCGCCGGGAAACTCGCGGGCCATGTCCTTCACAAACTGTGGATCCTTTAGCGCGGCGGTGCCCATTACGACCCGGCTTACACCCAGATCGAACCAACCCGCCACCGCCTCGGGTGTACGGATGCCGCCGCCCAACTGCACATGGCCCGGAAACGCCTTCAAAATCGCCTCGACCGCTTCGCGATTCTCGGCGCGCCCCGCGAAGCTGCCATCCAGATCGACGACATGCAAAAAGCCCGAACCAGCTTCAGCGAACAACAACGCCTGCGCCGCAGGATCGTCACCATAAACGGTGGCGCGCGCCATATCGCCTTCGGCCAGACGAACGACTTGTCCCTGCTTGAGGTCGATGGCGGGAAATACGATCATGGGTTTATCCTGGTGCGGGCCCGGTTCAGCGCCGGAATCAATAAGATCATCACGGCTTCCAGTCCAGAAACCGGGACAGGAAAGACAAACCGTAAACCTGGCTCTTTTCAGGATGGAACTGCACGCCAACAATATTGTCACGCGCCACAGCAGCCACAATCCCGCCGCCGTGATCGGTCATCGCTGCAACATCGCGTCCATCTGCGGCCGCGAAGTGATAGGAATGCAGGAAATAGGCCTCGCCCGGCTCGATCAGAGCCCCGGCCGGTTCATGCAGAGCAATCGCCACATCGTTCCAGCCCATGTGCGGCACCTTTATGGCAGGGTCAGTCCGCTCGATCAGGCTGACATCGCCGCCAATCCAGTCCAGTCCCGGCGTCACCCCATGTTCCAGCCCGCGCGTGGCAAGCAGTTGCATGCCAACGCAGATGCCAAGGAACGGCGCCGCGCCAACTTGCACACGCTCTGCCATCGCGTCGATCAGATGGGGAATGGAGCGCAGCCCCTCGGCACAGGCCTTGAAGCTGCCAACGCCGGGCAAGACAATCCGATCCGCAGCGCGCACCACTTCGGGATTGGCAGTAACCGTCACCTTCGGCGCTCCCGCTGCCAGTAGCGCGCTCTCTACGGAATGCAGATTGCCTGCTCCGTAATCAATCAATGCGAGGACTTCGCTCACGTCAGATCGCCTTCAGCCGCCAAGTTGCCCTTTGGTGGAAGGTATCGCCCCATCCTTGCGCGGATCAAGAGCAACAGCCTGCCGCATCGCACGCGCGAATCCCTTGTATATCCCTTCGCAGACATGGTGATTGTTCTCACCATAGAGCAGCTCGATATGGAGCGTGATGCCCGCTGCATGCGAAATCGAATGAAACCAGTGCTCGAACAGCTCTGTATCCATTTCACCCAGCCGCTCCTGCGTGAAGCCCGCGCGCCAAACAAGGAACGGCCGCCCCGAAATGTCGAGCGCGACGCGCACCAGCGTCTCATCCATTGGCGAATAGGCAGCGCCATAGCGGCCAATTCCAGCCTTTTCACCAAGCGCCTGCGTAATTGCCTGACCAATCGCAATGGCGCTGTCCTCGGTCGTGTGGTGCTGGTCGACATGCAGATCGCCTTCAATCCGGCAGGTAATATCGATCAGCGAATGACGAGAGAACTGCTCGATCATGTGGTCGAGAAAACCGATCCCTGTTGCAACGTCAAAAGCGCCGGTGCCGTCAAGGTTCACCTCGACAGCAATGTCGGTTTCATGAGTCTTGCGAGCGATACGTGCGGTGCGCATGGCAAGGCCTATAGACCCGCCTGCGCGGGAATCAATCATATCAAACATGTCGGTTCTGCCAAAACCAATGGCAACTGACACTCAAACCTCTGGAAAAGTTGCATGTGATGCATTTTTACACATCAAGCGCCTTGACCGCCCGGTTCAGGATGCGCACCAAGGCGGTGATGACCGATACGATGCCAGACAGTTTAATCCCTTACGATGAAATCGTGCAGGAAGCCCTGCGTGCCGTGGTTGGCCGCGTTCTGGGCGAAGTAGAAGCGACCGGCGGCACTTTGCCGGGCAACCACCACTTTTACATCACCTTCAAGACGACTGCGCCCGGCGTCGACATCCCAGCCGCGCTGAAGAAACGTTTCCCGGACGAAATGACGATCGTGCTCCAGAACAAGTTCTGGGATCTTTCCGTATCGGATGAAGGCTTCTGCGTCGGTCTCAGCTTCAACCAGATACCTTCATTGCTGAACGTTCCATTTTCCGCCATTACCGCTTTTGTTGACCCAGCGGTCGATTTCGGGCTCGAGTTTCAGGCAACCAATGCCGACGATGACATTGAGGGCCATGCCGCTGCAGAAAATGACGGCTCTGAGCGAGACGCCGCTTCACGCATTACCTCGACCGACGATGGGTCCAACGTTGTCACTGTCGATTTCGGCAAAAAGGACTAACAGGCCATCGAGCCTGTGAGGCTGGCGAATAATGGCAGGAAAGATTTTCAAGGCGAAGTCAGGCGCAGCAAAGGATGCCGCTAAAGACGGGTCCAAAGACGGGACCAAAGACGGGACCGATAGCTCTGAGAACGAAGCTGAAGGCTTCGGCGGCCCCAGCCCCAACCCCAAAACAAACCTGATCCTTGCAGACGTGGCATTGCGCGGCGCAAGCGTGGTGGTGCGCGAGGGCCTGGAACGCGGGCTGCTCGGCAAGCGATATGCCCCCGACAAGGCCAAAAAGATCCTGAAGGGCAGATCGATGGCCGATACCATGGTCAGCACAGCGATCGTCAAACTTGCCACCAGGTCCGTACCGGGCGCGATCCTTGTTGGTGGAGGCCTGCTTGCCAAAACGCTATATGATCGGCGCAAGGACAAAGCCGCCAGGTCACAAGATGAAGCAGCGCCCGGCTCCCTGAATGAGGATGACGAAGGCCAAGAGTCTTGATTTGGGCGTATGGCCCGGCCATCAGCGGGCATGGTCAGTGACAACGTCCCGGAAAATACCGATTTGAAGCGCCGCGGGCTGATGCTCGTGCTTTCCTCGCCCTCAGGCGCGGGCAAGACGACGATTTCGCGCAAGCTGCTCGATGCAGATCAGCAAATCCGCATGTCGGTATCGGTAACGACAAGGCCGATGCGCCCCGGCGAAGTGGACGGCAAAGACTATCATTTTACGACCCGCGAAGAATTCGACCGAATGGTCGAGGCGGGCGAATTCCTTGAATATGCAGAAGTCTTCGGCAACCATTACGGCACGCCGCGTGCGCAGATCGAACAGGGGCTGGAATCCGGGCAGGACTTCCTGTTCGACATTGACTGGCAGGGAACGCAAACGCTTCGGCAGGAAATGGGCGATGATGTCGTGCCCGTTTTCCTCCTGCCGCCCAGCGTTGACGAGCTTCGCCAGCGCCTTACATCGCGCAGCACAGATAGCACGGATGTCATCAATGCCCGGATGGAACGGGCCAGAGACGAGATCAGCCATTGGGACGCTTATGGTTACGTCCTCATCAACGACGATATCGATGAGTGCTTCGGACAAGTTGGCCAGATCCTCTCGGCAGAGCGACTCAGGCGTGAGCGCCAGACAGGTCTTATCGAATTCGCCCGTGAGTTGATGAAGCCCGAAGGCTAGGACCGAGACACCCGGTTGTCCGCGTTGCTGAACTTTGCTTTCGCCTGCACAGCCTTTCTGACTTGTCCTGCCACGCGACAGGCGATAGGCGCTCCGGCCACAGCCTTACTTACGACCGGAGAGCCAGAAGATGTCACAACTCGAAACCGCGATCGAAGCCGCATGGGACGCTCGCGACAGCGTCACCCCCGCCAGCGACGATGTCCGCAAGATCGTCAATGAGGCGCTTGAAATCCTGGATTCGGGCAAGGGCCGCGCAGCAGAGCCCGACGGCAATGGTGGCTGGAAAGTCAACCAGTGGCTGAAAAAGGCCGTTCTGCTGTCCTTCCGCCTCAACGACAATGTGGCCATGGAATACGGCTCCGGCGGCGCGCCCGCCTTCGATAAGGTGCCCCTGAAATTCGGCGGCTGGGACGAGAATCGCTTCCGCTCAGCCGGCATCCGCGTGGTGCCCGGCGCAGTCGTCCGGCGCAGCGCCCATATCGCCAAGGGCGTCGTGCTGATGCCCAGCTTTGTCAATCTGGGAGCCTTCGTGGACGAAGGGACGATGATTGACACATGGGCGACGGTCGGCTCGTGCGCGCAGATTGGCAAGAACGTCCATATTTCAGGCGGTGCGGGCATCGGCGGCGTGCTTGAACCCCTGCAGGCCAATCCCGTGGTGATTGAGGACAATTGCTTCATCGGGGCACGCTCGGAAGTGGCCGAAGGCGTAATTGTCGGGCAAGGTGCTGTATTGGCAATGGGCGTATTCATCGGCTCGTCAACGAAGATCTTGGATCGCGCAACAGGCGAAATTCACATCGGCAAGGTTCCGCCCTTTTCGGTGGTCGTCCCCGGATCGCTACCCGGAAAGCCCCTGCCCGACGGCACGCCCGT
>JAHRVR010000224.1 GCA_019090585.1 Sphingomonadaceae bacterium | reverse complement strand
TACAACGGCTCGTCTATCCGCATGATAATCTAGATGCTCTCAGCGAGAGCGTGAAGCGGGCAAGCCCGGCATTCTACTTATTGAAGACATTGCAATAAGAAAGGCCGGAAGCCCTCAAGCTCCCGGCCTTTCGATTGCCTGCCGACCGGCTTTGACGCGGCGAAAAATCCGCCCCGCCAAGTACCTTCCGGATCAGTTATAGGCGCGCTCGCCGTGTTCGCCGATGTCGAGACCTTCGACCTCGACCTCATCAGAAACACGCAGGCCGACGAGGGCCTTGACGATATATAGCGAAATTGCGGTGCCGATACCGGCCCACAGGATCGTAACGATCACCGACTTGAGCTGGATCCAGACCTGGGCACTGATCACGAAATCGTCACCGCCCGGCCCGCCAAGCAGCGGAGAGCAAACGATGCCGGTACCAATTGCGCCGACCATGCCGCCAATGCCGTGAATCCCGAATGCATCAAGCGAATCGTCGAAACCCATTGCAGGTTTCACCTTGGACACCATGATGAAGCACAGGATTGAAGCAATTGCGCCGAGCACGATCGCACCGAAGGGGCCAGAATTGCCCGCCGCCGGAGTGACCGCAACAAGGCCAGCAATGATACCTGAAGCCAGGCCAAGAGCCGAAGGCTTGTGACCCGCGACACGCTCAGCGAGCATCCAGGCGAGTGCGCCAGCAGCCGTCGCGACAAACGTATTGATCATGGCAAGGCCAGCCGATCCATCAGCCTCTAGTGCCGAACCGGCGTTGAAGCCAAACCAGCCCACCCACAGCAGGCCGGCACCAACAAGCGTCAGCGTCAGCGAATGCGGCGGCATCGGTTCTGTAGGATAGCCCTTGCGCTTACCCAGAATATAGGCAGCCACCAATGCCGAGACACCTGCGTTGATGTGGACCACCGTTCCGCCGGCAAAGTCCAGAGCTCCCCATCCCAAGATGAGGCCCCCGCCACCCCAAACCATATGGGCTATCGGGTAATAAACGATAGTCGACCAGATGATGACGAAGACTATCGCCGCCTTGAATTTCAGCCTCTCGACCGTCGCGCCGAAGACCAGTGCGCCGGTAATCGCGGCGAAAGTCATCTGGAATGCCACGAAGACATACTCGCTGATGACCTCGTCCGTGAAAGTTGCAGCTGTCGAATCAGCCGTAACCGAGGAAAGGAAGTAACTGCCACCGCTGATGAAGAGACCAAGCGCGCCCTCATAGCTTGTAGGCCCAAAGGCCAGCGAATAGCCCCACATAACCCAGATCAGCATGGAAACGCATGCAGCCGCCGTGACCTGTGTCATCGTCGAGAGCATGTTCTTCGAACGGGTCAGGCCGCCATAGAAAAGTGCAAGGCCCGGCAAAATCATCATCATGACAAGGACCGTCGCGGTCATCATCCAGGCGTTGTTGCCCGGATTCGCCACGGGCGCTGCTTCTGCTGCTTCCTGCGCGAATGCCGCCGTGGCACAGAACAGCGACAAGCCGATTGCCCCCGCAGCGCTCAATGCTCTTCGAAACATATCAATACCCCCTTTAAAGGATGCGCTGGTCAAAGCGCCGTGTCCCCTGTTTCTTCCGTGCGAATTCGCATGGCTGATTCAACGTTGAGGACGAATATCTTGCCGTCACCGATAGCCTCGGTGCTTGCGGCCTGCTGAATGGTCTCCACAACTTTGGGAGCCAGCGCGTCCGTCGTCGCGATTTCAAGCTTCACCTTGGGAAGCATGTTGGTCGTGTATTCCGCGCCGCGGTAGATCTCGGTCTGACCCTTCTGCCGGCCAAAACCCTTCACTTCTGAAATGGTCATGCCGGCAACGCCGGCCGCGCCCAAGGCTTCGCGCACTTCTTCCAGCTTGAACGGTTTGATGATCGCAATGATGTACTTCATGCTTATCCCCCTTCTTTGGCCCCTGAACAAATTTGCTCAGAATTTCCCTCTGGCGAGGGCAATCAAACATAGTCCTGCACTTAATTAAAGGAAAATGGACCGGAGCACATGGGCTCCGGCCCTTTGAGTTTGGTGTTCGCAGGAGGAACAACGATTGGCGGGGAGGGAGGGAGGAGAGGAGGAATTCCCACCCCGCCAAACTCATTAGGTCAGGTGGAACTCAGGGTATGCATCCACCCCAATATCCGCCTTGTCCAGACCGCCAAGCTCCTCTGCCTCGGACGGACGAACACCCATAACTGCTTTCAAGATTAACCAGACAATAGCGCTGGCGGAACAAACGAACGCTCCTACCATTAGGACACCGACCAGCTGACCGACGAAAGTCGCATCGCCAGTCCAGGGAACGATCAACGTGCCCCAGATACCGGCGATGAGATGCACGGGAATGGCACCAACGACATCGTCGATCTTGAGCTTGTCGAGGATCGGAACGAAGATCACCGGAAGTGCTCCGCCGATACCGCCGATGATAATCGCCTGACCCACAGACGGGGCCAGCGGTTCGGCAGTGATCGCGACGAGGCCCGCCAGCGCGCCGTTGAGCGCCATGGTCACATCAGCCTTGCCGTAACGAACCTGCGTAAGAATGATCGCCACAACAACGCCGGCCGCGGCGGCCATGTTGGTGTTCACGAAAATCTTCGAAACGTCCGAGACATCTCCAATCGTACCCATCGCGAGCTGCGAGGCACCGTTGAAGCCAAACCAGCCGAGCCACAGGATGAATGTGCCCAAAGTGGCGAGCGGGATGTTCGAGCCTGGGAAGACGTTAACTTTGCCGCCAACGAACCGGCCAAGACGCGGGCCGATGATCAGCGCACCCATCAGCGCGGCCCAGCCGCCGGTCGAATGAACCAGGGTCGAACCTGCAAAGTCAGAAAAACCCCACACGGAATCAAGATAGCCGCCGCCCCATTCCCAGCTCACGACCACCGGATAGATCACACCGGTAAGGATCATGACGAAAATGAAGAAGGGAATGATCTTGACGCGCTCTGCCACGGTCCCCGAAACGATCGAGGCGGTAGCGGCGCAAAACACCATCTGGAAGAACCAGTCGGAAGCGACCGAATAGCCAGTGCCGGTATCGGCCTCGCCAACGCCCTGCATCGCGTAAGGGAAGTCGGCAATGCCGAACAGGCCCGGACCGTCGAAGCCGGGATAGGCAATCGAATAGCCGATAACCCAGAACATCAGACCAGCGATTGAATAAAGGCCAATGTTCTTGAGGCACTGCGTCGACACGTTCTTGGAACGCACCAGCCCTGCTTCAAGCATGGCAAAGCCAGCGGCCATCCACATGACGAGGAAGCCACCGATCAGGAACAGCAAGGTGTTCAGGATATATGCAGTGCCGCCGGACACCACCTCGGCAGCAGCGGCCTCAGCCTCTTGCGCCAGAGCCGGCTCAGCGATTGCGAGAGCAGCCAGCGCGGCAGTCCCGGTCTTGAAAATCATGCGTTTCATCGAGAATTTCCCCCTGATCACAGCGCGGTATCGCCGGTTTCACCGGTCCGAATGCGCGTGGCCTTGGCCAGATCCAGAACAAAGATCTTGCCGTCGCCAATTGCCTCGGTGCTGGCCGCTTGCTGGATCGTTTCCACAACCTTCGGCGTCAGATCATCCGATGCGGCGACCTCGATCTTCACTTTCGGAAGCATGTTCGTCGAATATTCGGCACCGCGATAAATCTCGGTCTGCCCCTTTTGCCGACCAAACCCCTTCACTTCAGAAACGGTCATGCCGGCAACACCGATGGTGCCCAAGGCTTCCCGCACTTCGTCGAGTTTGAATGGCTTGATGATGGCGATGATGAATTTCATGCCTGATCCCTAATTGCTACCGACCGAACGCCGGCTGACCCCGGTAAATGCAAGGGGCGTGCCAATTTAGGGATTCGTTAAGATTTCAGAGGATTCTATCGAGCCCACCACAAGCATGATCAAGATCGCCGCCTGATTCCTGAGCATGTGCCTAAATTATAGGCAATCGAAGTTCCGCCCAGATGGGCAAGTGGTCTGATCCCCTCGCGGCAAGGGCGCTATGGTGCACCCCGGCTCCCAGCACTTCCCATTCGCGAGAGGCCACAACCCGGTCTAAGCGGGCAACCGGCCGGGGCGATGGGAAGCTTCGTCCCGGCGACAAGGCGTGCCACTCGCTGCCAAACTCGCGCATCGCGCCGGTGCATGTCCCCCACTGGTTGAAATCCCCAAGCATAACCGTTGGCACATGATCGGCGCGATCGGCCAATTGGGACAATATGGTCTGAACCTGCCGCCGCCGCCGCAGGCCCGACAAGTCGAGATGCATCCCCACGACGGAAATGCGCCGCCCGTCCTTGACCAGATCGCCCCGGATCGCGCCGCGCGGCTCAAGCACTGGCAGCGGCATGGGGGCTGCATCGGCGATCTCAAGACCGCGTTTCACGAGCAATGCATTGCCATGCCAGCCAAGGCTTTCCGGCCTCATGGACACACAAACCGGTCTGTAGTGCGTGTTTTCAAGGATCATCGCCAGAGGCAGCGCGCTGGCCCGCCGCCCCAGCCGGCGGTCCACTTCCTGCAAAGCGACGACATCGGCATCGACTTCGCGCAAGATGGAAAGGATGCGTTCGGGATCGCGCCTTCCATCGAGGCCGATTGCCTTGCGAATATTGTAACTGGCGAAAGTCAACTGCATGAGTGGGCTAGATAGGTTCGACGCCCCGGACTTGCCAGTCCGCAGCGCTTTTTACCGCCTGTTCGGCTGCCAGCGCATCAAGCACTTGCATCTGGGCAGCGGCTAAGCCGGGACGGAGTGAAGCCAGGAGCCGAATTTCAGACCAGACTCCTAACGCTCCTTGGTGGCGCTGAATTTCAGATCAGGATTGCGTTCTTCCTGATAGCCGACATCCCAGGCCGACTTTGCCATGAAAACGGCATTCCCATCCCTGTCGCGCGCAAGGTTCGCCTTGTTGAAATCAGTGAATTGATCAAGCGCTGCATCAGGCCCGCTGATCCAGCGCGCCGTATCAAAAGGCGCGGGCTCCAACCCGGCTTCCACTTTGTATTCAGCCTCAAGGCGCGAAACCAGAACGTCCAACTGAAGCTGACCGACCACGCCGACAATCCACTGCGCGCCGATCTCCGGATAGAAGACCTGGATCACGCCCTCCTCGGACAAATCATCCAGCGCCTTGCGCAGCTGCTTGGTCTTGGTGGGATCCTTCAGAATAACGCGCTGCAAAATCTCCGGCGCGAAATTGGGCAAGCCGGTGAAGCGAATCTCGTTCTTTTCCGACAGGGTGTCGCCAACTCGCAATGTCCCATGATTGGGAATGCCGATGATATCGCCGGGCTTGGCAATATCGGCGATCTCCCGGTCCTGCGCGAAAAACATGATCGGTGAATGGACGGCAATCGGCTTGCCCAGCCCCGACGGCGTCAGTTTCATACCGCGTTTGAACGTGCCGGACACCAGCCGCATGAAAGCAATCCGGTCCCGGTGCTGCGGGTCCATATTGGCCTGAACCTTGAAGATGAAGCCGCTCACTTCGTTATGCTCGGGTGTAATTTCCTCCGCATCGGTCGGCTGGGGGCGCGGCGGGGGCGCATGGCGCGCAATTGCCTCGATCAGCTCGGCAATGCCAAAATTCTTGAGCGCTGAGCCGAAGTAGACAGGCGTCAGGTCTCCAGCCCGATAAGCGTCCAGATCGAACTCCGGATAGCCTACTTTGGCCAGTTCAATCTCTTCGGCGACATCGCCGGGGATGCCCGATGCATCTTCAACCGTGCCCAGAAATTCCCGGCTATCGCCTTCGGGGCGGCTGACGCGATCCGTGGCAAGATCAAGCACACCTTCGAACAGCCCGCCCATTCCAACTGGCCAGCTTTGCGGTGACACATCAAGCGCAAGCTTATCGGCCACTTCGTCCAGCAAATCGAAGCAAGCGCGTCCTTCGCGGTCCACCTTGTTGATGAAAGTGATGATCGGCATCGAACGCAAACGGCAAACTTCGAACAGCTTGCGAGTCTGGGGCTCAATGCCCTTGGCAGCGTCGATCACCATAATCGCCGAATCGACCGCCGTGAGCGTGCGGTAAGTGTCCTCCGAGAAATCCTCGTGGCCCGGCGTATCGAGCAAGTTGAAAGTAATGCCGTCCCGCTCGAACGTCATGACCGAGCTGGTCACGGAAATTCCGCGCTGCTGCTCAATCTTCATCCAGTCGGACCGGGCACGCCGCGTCTGGCCGCGCGCCTTGACTTGCCCGGCAAGATGGATGGCACCGCCCTGCAGCAAAAGCTTCTCTGTCAGCGTCGTCTTACCCGCATCGGGATGCGAGATTATCGCGAAAGTGCGGCGTTCGTTGGCCATGGGTGTGTGCTGCTCGGCCACTCAACTGCGCAGACTTGCGCCAAGCTTGCCAGCCGCGGCCAAGACCTTTTCGCTGATCGCTTGAAGGTCCTCATCGGTGTAGCTCTTTTCCTTCGGCTGGAGCGTGATCTCAACCGCAAGCGATTTCTGCCCGTCAGGCACACCTTGCCCGGTGAAGGCATCGAATAGCCGCGCACTGACGATATTGCCCTTGTCAGCACCTTTCACCACGCGGACGAGATCGCCCGCCGGCAAATCCTCTGGCACAAGGAATGCAAAGTCGCGCGTTACCGATTGCAAGGCTGGCGGAGAATAAGCCGCGCGCGCAAAACCGCCGCCGGGCTTTTTCGCCGGGATGGCATCAAGGAATATCTCGGCCGCTGCCACTGGCCCTTCCAGATCGAACTGCTTCAAAGTCCCCGGGTGGAGCATCCCAAAGCGGGCCAGAACATTTTTGGGGCCAAGCCGCAGAGTGGCCGATTGCCCCGGGTGGAACTGGGGCCCGGCCTCTCCCATCACTTGCAGGTTTGCAACCGGCGCACCCGCTTCTGCCAGTAAGCCAAGCGCCTCTCCCTTGGCATCAAAAGCATCGAAACCTGCCGCCTTCCCGCTGGCCCAGCCGCGCGGAGCCTTATCACCTGCAAGCAATACGCCAAGCGTTGGCCGCTCATCGCTGACGCCGCCCTCACCGCGCAAGTAGCGCCTGCCAATTTCGAACAGACGAAGCGAAGAGGCACCGCGATCCAGATTGCGCTTTGCCGCCGCGATCAGGCCGGGAAGCACAGAAGGGCGCATGGCCTTCATGTCCTCGCTGATGGGATTGGCAAGCATCCACAGGTCCTGCCCTTCGATACCAAACGCTTGCGCATCGCTGACAGGCAGGAACGACCATGTGATGGCTTCGTTGAGACCGCGGGCAGAGGCTGCCCGGCGCAAACGCTGTTCAAGCACTTGTGCAGAAGTTGCGGTCGGGCGCGCTACGCCCTCCGCCCGGCGAAGGGCAACGCTTTCGACATTGGCCAGACCATGAATCCGGACCACTTCCTCGACAATATCGGCTGCGCCTTCAATATCGTGCCGGCGCAGCGGCGCTGTAACCTGCCAGTCATCGGACACCGTGAAATCGAGCGCGGCAAGGATTCGCCGTTGTTCTGCCTCGGGAACATCGACACCGCCAAGCTTCCCGCAAAGCTTCGGATCGTAAGTAACACACATCGGCGCGCCCGGCGGCGAACCGGCGCGGACAACTTCGGATGCCTCCCCGCCACAAGTCAGCTGAATAAGCTCGGTGAGCAGCGCCAGCCCATCGTCCATGAAAGCAGGATCAACGCCGCGCTCAAAGCGGGTGCGCGCATCAGAAGCCAGTCCCAGCACACGGCCAGTCGTGCCGATCTTCTCCGGATCGAAATAAGCGATCTCAAGCAGAACGTCCGTGGTTTCATTCGTGCAGCCCGAATGTTCGCCGCCCATGATCCCGGCGATGTCATGAACCCCTGCATCGTCCGCGATCACCGTCACCGAGCTGTCCAGCGTGTAGCTCTTCTCATTGAGCGCCAGCACCTGTTCGCCATCGCGTGCCCGGCGCGCAACAACCGGCCCGCTCAGCTTTGACAGGTCATAGGCATGGGCCGGACGCCCGCAGGCCAGCATCAGGTAATTGGTTGCATCAACCAGCGCCGAAATCGGCCGC
>JAHRVR010000014.1 GCA_019090585.1 Sphingomonadaceae bacterium | reverse complement strand
TCGAGTCCATAGCCAACTTCAATGCGCAATTTACGATCTTTCGGTGCGATGATCAGTAGCGCCCCGTCGTTGCGCTCTTTGTCGCCAATTCCCCATTCGCGTCCCAGCTGGTAGCCGAAATCGGCAATGTCATAGCCTTGCAGGTCGGGAATGGTGGCGATGACCAGCTGGCGCTGGGATTGGGTCTCCAGCGCTTCCAGCTTCAGCTTCAGCCGGGCTTCGATCTCTGGCGGGATGATAGATGCCGCATCGGTGACCCGGCCGGTTGACTTGGGAAAGTCCTGTGCCGCCGCGGGTGCGGGAAGAAGCGCGGCGAGTGCCAGCAGCAGGGCGGCGATCCAGCTGCCCCGCATTACATAGCTTCCTGGTGCTTGCCCGGCGATCAGAGCTTGCCTTCAAGGCTGGGTGCGACGTCGGCGCCCGGTGTTGCGGCTTGATAAGGCACCAGGGGTTCTAAACCGCGAATCATCGCGCCGATCATCTCGGGGAAGGTGCGAACGCGTGTGTTATAATCGCGCACTGCCTCATTATAATCGCGGATAGAGACGCGAATGCGGTTCTCTTGCCCTTCGAGCTGGCTTTGCAGCATCTGGTAATTGGTGATGCTCTTCAGATCAGGATAGCGCTCGAAGTTAGCAAGGAGCCGTCCAAGCCCCGCGCCGAGCTGCTGCTGTGCCTGCTGGAACTGCTGCATCTTGGCTGGATCGCCCAGATCGTCGGCGCTGATCTGGATGCTGGTGGCCTTGGCGCGTGCCTCGATCACGCCGGTCAGGATTTCCTTTTCCTGTTCTGCTGCGCTTTTGGCGACTTCGGCCAGGTTGGGGACGAGGTTTGCACGCTCCTGGAACGCGGCCTGAACGTCTGCCCAGCGCGCCTTTGCCGCTTCCTCTGCGGTCGGCACTGAATTGATGCCGCAAGCGGCGAGGGATAGCGCGGCCATAGCGGCCAGCCCGAACTTTGCAGCGCGCGACAACAGCGAACCAGACATCAATTGCTACTCCTCATCCATATCCGCAGCGTGAGGGCTGCGGTCAGTGATACATGTAGCGAACAGCGCTCCGCGATCAAGCATGGCAGGCCCCTGATGCTGTCCAAATCGCAATTTATACGGCATGTCATCGCATTGGTTTTGAAGGGGCTGCCAGATAATGGCGCGCAGGAGGAAATATGCTTAAGGATTTCAGGGATTTTATTGCCAAGGGCAACGTCATGGATCTGGCCGTGGCGGTGATCATCGGTGCGGCATTCGGCGCTATCGTCAAGTCGCTGACTGACGAAATTATCATGCCGATTGTCGGCGCGCTTTTTGGCGGAACCGATTTTTCCAGCCACTTTGTCCTGCTCAGCGTGCCTGAAGGGTATCAAGGCCTGCTGACAGATTATGCGGCCCTGAAGGAAGCAGGCGCGGCGATGATCGGTTATGGCGCGTTCCTGACCGCGGCAATCAACTTCGCGATCCTGGCGTTCATCATCTTCCTGTTGGTGCGCTACGCCCAAAAGGTGATGGCTGATGCGGGAAAAGCGGAAGAGGCAGCACCCGCTGGCCCGTGCGAAATTGATTTGCTTACGGAGATTCGTGACGAGCTGAAAAAGCGCGGGTGAATCGCTCAATGGTGGCCGGGTCATTCATCCCGGCCCCATGGTGCCCGCTAGTCCCGGTGGCGGCCGGCATTTCAAACAAATTACCCCGCTCACTTCACATTAATCGTCACATCGCTATATAGGGTCTGCCGGTCTCGGCCGGATATGGCGATAAAATGCGGTGTGCAATAGGCACAGCGGACCCGGGGGCAGTACCCGGCGGCTCCACCATAAAGCCCCGATTTCCTAAGTGATTTCGGGCATCATGATGGGGCCGAACCAGGATCGACGTGTGTTGAAAGGCACTGTTTTCGCCCGGGTTGAGAAACCCCGTTAAAGGCTCACAACACACAAGTGCCAATGATAATGAAGCACTCGCTCTCGCTGCGTAATTTTACGGCCTAACGGCCCGAATTTACAAAGCCAAAGCGCGGTTGGACCCACCGGGCAACAGAAGCGGATTCCGGGGCTCCGGGGGTAGCTAGCAACAGAAACCCCCACCTTCCTGCAATTGTTAAGGCCACGGACCTGCCAGAGCGGCGGACCCCACCCCCAATTTGGCGTGAGCGCGTGGGCTGGGCGTCAGTATCGCTCCGGCTGCGTTTATTCTCGATCTGCAATTGGCCGAAAGGCGCGTCTCAAACCAACTCGGTTGAGCCTTGCGCTGCGGATTCTCGCTCTGCCTTCTCATATTTCAGGCAATCGAGGACTTTTCCGCCAGCCATGAACACTGCGCCCGTGCAGGCAAGGAACAGAAGCTGGCCGCCCATGCCCGGGTACTCGGTAAGATAGGCAGAGCCGCGCTCGGTCGCACCCAGAGCGAGCGCGTAGATGATCAAGAACGCTTCGAGACGCGTCTTGATCACGAACAGACGACCGAATTTCCTGAGCATTGTAAACCTTCCTAGTTCCGGTAACTAATTAGCAAGCATCATGCCACATGCAGATTTCTGCGCAAGGCGATGGTAAACCGTCCGGTAACTGTAAAGCCACCCGACACGAATCGCACGGTTATTGGCGGCGGCCCCATGTGTTGCCAATTTCCGCTGTTTCGGCCATAGGCGCTGACCGATCCCTCCCCAGGTCTAGACGAGTGTAAATGGCCGCTGCCAGTGCGCGGCGCTTGTTTCAGTTTGCGAGGGAAAATGACTGACAGGGTTGAACGTTCCGGGCTTCAGATCGACGCGAATCTGGCCCATTTCATAGAGAGCGACGTACTCGCCCCACTGGGCAAGGATGGGTCTGACTTCTGGCGAGGTTTTGCCGCGCTGCTGAGCAGCTTTGTCCCGCGCAACCGCGAATTGCTGAACAAGCGTGATGCGCTGCAAACGGCGATCGATAAGTGGCACGTTGCGCGCAGCGGCAAGAAAATTGATCAGGGAGAATATCAGGCATTCCTGCATGAGATCGGTTATCTTGTGCCAGAGCCGGGTGCCTTCACGGTTGGCACCGAGAATGTCGATCCTGAGATTGCGCTTATGGCGGGACCGCAACTGGTTGTGCCGGTGCTCAATGCGCGTTTTCTTCTCAATGCCGCCAATGCGCGCTGGGGCAGCCTTTACGATGCCTACTACGGCACCGATGCGCTTGATGCGCCGCCCGCACGGCCCGGTGGCTATGACCAAGAGCGGGGCGCTGCGGTGATCGCGGCGGGCCGCGCGTTCCTTGATCAGGCAGTGCCGCTTTCCGGTATGAGCTGGAGCGACTGGGACGGTGAAAGCGATCCGCCATTGGCCCATGGAGCCGCGCTTGTCGGACGCAAGGACGGCGGACTGCTGCTCAAGCACAATGGCCTCAATATAGAAATCGTGATCGACCGCTCGAACCCGGTTGGAAAGACCGACAGGGCCGGTATTGCCGATATCGTGCTTGAAGCGGCGCTGACGACAATTGTCGATCTTGAAGATTCCGTTGCCGCTGTCGATGCTGAGGACAAGCTGGCCGCTTACAGCAACTGGCTGGGTGTAATTCGTGGCGATCTGGAAGATTCCTTCGACAAGGGCGGCAAGACGCTGACTCGCAGGCTGGAAGGTGATCGCTATTGGACTGCGCCGGACGGCGGGGAGCATGTCGTGCCCGGCCGCAGCCTGCTGTTTGTGCGCAATGTTGGTCATCTGATGACCAATCCGGCAATCCTGCTTGCCGATGGTAGCGAAATTCCCGAAGGCATCATGGATGCCGTGATAACCAGCACGATCAGCAGCCATGATGTGCTGGGCCTTGGCAAGTTCCGAAACTCGCGCGCTGGCAGCATCTATATCGTCAAGCCCAAGATGCACGGGCCGGAAGAATGCGCTTTCACCAATGATTTGTTCGATGCGGTGGAAGACCTGCTGGGGCTGGATCGCCACACGGTAAAAGTGGGCGTGATGGACGAGGAGCGGCGCACCAGTGCCAATCTGGGCGCATGTATTCACGCGGTGAGGGACCGCATCGTCTTTATCAACACCGGCTTTCTCGATCGGACAGGTGATGAGATTCACACCTCGATGCGCGCAGGGCCGATGATCCGCAAGGGCGCGATGAAGGGAATGGATTGGATCGCGGCCTATGAGAAACGCAATGTCGCCATCGGGCTCAGGCATGGTTTGTCTGGCCGCGCGCAGATCGGCAAGGGCATGTGGCCCGCGCCCGATCGCATGGGCGCGATGATGGAAGAAAAGATCGGCCACCCCAGGTCGGGCGCCAATACCGCATGGGTGCCGTCCCCAACCGCGGCGACGCTGCACGCCATGCATTATCACGCTATCGACGTGTTTGAAGTCCAGAAAAAGCTAGCGAAGGAAGCGGTGCCATCGCTCGATATGTTGCTTACCGTTCCGCTTGCCGGCGGTGTCAACTGGTCAGACGATGAAGTGCGCGAGGAACTGGACAATAATGCGCAAGGGTTGCTCGGCTACGTTGTGCGCTGGATCGATCATGGTGTTGGCTGTTCAAAAGTGCCGGACATCAACGATATAGGCCTGATGGAAGACCGCGCTACGTTGCGCATTTCATCGCAGCATATGGCCAACTGGCTGTTGCACGGTGTGTGCAGCGAGGAGCAGGTTATGGCATCGCTCAAGCGCATGGCCAGGAAAGTCGATGCGCAAAATGCCAGCGATCCGCAATACGAGCCCATGGCCGAAAACTGGGATAGCAGCCTGGCCTTCAAGGCGGCCTGCGATCTTGTTTTCAAGGGCGTGGAACAACCCAGCGGCTACACTGAACCCTTGCTTCATACATGGCGGAAATGGAAGAAGGCGGCGATCTGATTTTGGATTCGCTAGGGAAGGGTGATCTGGATGGCGTTTGATCTGGAAATGACTGACGAATTGCTTTCGACCACGAGAGCAGTTCGCAAACGGCTGGATTTTGAGCGACCTGTTCCGCGCGAGGTTATAAACGAATGTCTGGAACTGGCAGTTCAGGCACCGACCGCCAGCAACAGCCAGACCTGGCGGTGGGTAGTGGTGGACGATCCCGATCTTCGCTCGAAAGTTGCCGATTTCTACCGCATGGCCATGCAGGACCGTTCCAGTGTTTCAGAGGCGTGGGACGGCAAAAAGGCAGAGCCTGACGATCAAACAGCGCGCGTGCTGAATAGCGCTGGATGGCTGGCGGAAAATCTCCATAAAGTCCCTGCTTTCGTTATTCCTTGTTTCGAGGGGCGTCCGCGGCCCGACGCTCCGGCAGCGACACTATCGGCTACATATGGTTCGATCATGCCGGCGCTATGGAATTTCCAGTTGGCGCTCCGTTCGCGCGGGCTTGGTTCCACGCTGACGACAGTGCACCTTTTCCGGGAAAAGGAAGTGGCCGAACTGCTGGGTATTCCCGATGATGTGCTGCAAGTTGCACTGCTTCCGGTCGCATATACCAAGGGCACCGATTTTAAGCGCGCGGCCCGCCCGCCGGTGAGCGGGATCACGCATTGGAACGGCTGGTAGTAAACCAGCGCTGGCCTCGGTCCTCTCAACTGATCCTTGTATGCGGTCGGTTTCCTGATCAGGAAGTCACATGATAAAAGCCTGCATGGACAGGGCGAGGGCTGCGCATGGAATTTGACCTTTCGATGACCGACGAACTGCTCGCAACCACGCGGGCGGTGCGCAAACGGCTTGATCTTGATCGGCAGGTACCTCGCGAAGTTATCAATGAATGCCTCGAACTTGCTGTGCAGGCACCAACTGCGAGTAACAGCCAGACCTGGCACTGGATCGTGGTGGACGATGCGCAAAAGCGCGAGGCCATCGCCGCGCAGTATCGCAGCGGGCAGGGCGCGATATTGGCCGAGGCAAAAGAGGCAGCGGCGCAGCGGGGCGATGCGCAGACAACACGGGTTTATGAAGGTGCGGTCTGGTTGAGCGAAAACCTTCATCGAGTGCCGGTCTTTGTCATACCGTGCGTCCAGGGCCGCCCGCCGGAGGATGCACCGCCGATCGTTCTTTCCAGTCTATATGGCTCGATCATGCCCGCCACATGGAGCTTTCAGCTGGCCTTGCGTTCTCGTGGGCTGGGTTCGACGCTGACGACGCTTCACTTGCTTAGAGAGCGCGAAGTTGCCGAAATAATCGGGATTCCCGGCGATTTTCTACAAGTCGCACTGCTTCCGGTCGCTTACACCAAGGGCACAGATTTCAAGCGCGCGGCCCGCCCGCCAGTGAGCAAGATCACGCACTGGAATGACTGGTGATTTGTCTTGCTCATCATCGCCTCCTTGCCTTGGAATGAGATGAGAAAACATCCGTGAATCTGTGGGCAGTTCAGTTCTTCATGCCCCCCAGCCGACGAGATATGCTCAGGCTGACAAGAGCCGCGCAATACTGACAAATTCCGCAATGCTCAGCGTTTCGGCGCGGCGTTGCGGATCGATCCCGAGTTGTTCCAGCGCGCTCAGAGCGCCCTCCAGTCCTTTTACGCTTTGGCGCAGCATCTTGCGGCGCTGGCCAAATGCCGCTTCGGTAAGGCGTGACAGGACTTGTGCCGATACACCTTCGGGCATGGTCTCTGGCGTCATGTGAACGATGGCGCTCATCACTTTGGGCGGCGGGGTGAAGGCGCTGCGATGCACTTTCATCGCGAATTTGGCGCAACTGCGCCATTGCGCCAGGATCGCCAGCCGTCCGTAAGCCGAAGTGCCTGGCTGCGACGTGACGCGGCGCGCGACTTCCTCCTGGAACATCAGCGTTAGCGATGTCCATTGCGGCGGCCATGGCTCTCCTGAAAGCCAGCGTGTGAACAGCTCGGTGCCGATATTGTAAGGCAAGTTGGCAACAACGGCATAAGGCTTGCCCATCAGATCGTCGTGATCGAGCTTGAGAGCATCGCCTTCGATGACCCGCAGCTGTCCGGGGAAAACCTCGGCCAGCTCGGCAAGGGCGGGCAGGCAGCGGCGGTCCATTTCGATTGCCGTCACACGCGCACCTGCACGTAGCAGGGCGCGGGTGAGCCCGCCGGGGCCGGGGCCAATTTCAAGAACCGCCTTGCCATCAAGCGGTCCGGGAATCGCTGCGATCCGATCCAGCAATTGCTCGTCTAACAGGAAGTTCTGACCAAGCGCCTTGTTGGCAGACAGTTCATGCCGGGCAATCACTTCGCGCAGGGGTGGAAGGTTCACAAGCGCGCCCGCCGAGCGGCACATTCGCCGGCCATGCGAATGGCTGCGATCATCGCGCCCGGATCGGCTTGGTTTTTGCCGGCGATGGAAAACGCAGTGCCATGGTCGGGCGAAGTCCTGACGATCGGCAGGCCGAGAGTGACATTAACGCCCTGATCGAAATCGAGTGCCTTGATCGGGATTAGCGCCTGATCGTGATACATGCACAGCGCCGCATCATAGCGCGCGCGCTCATGCGGGGCGAAGAGCGCATCGGCGGGATGCGGCCCCGTGACGTCCAACCCTTCGCTACGCAGCATTTCGATTGCCGGAATGATGATGCGCGTCTCTTCGTCCCCAAAGCGGCCGTCTTCTCCCGCGTGGGGATTGAGGCCGCAAATGGCGAGCCGCGCGCGCTCCAGCGCGAAATCACAGGCCAGCGCCTGTGCCACGATCCGGGCGCGTCGGACGATCAGCTCTGCGCTGAGCTGTCCGGGAACTTCAGCCAATGCGCAGTGGATCGTGAGCGGCACGGTGCGCAAGGATGGACCGGCCAGCATCATCACGGCATCCTCGCGAGCGACACCGCAGGCATCGGCTACGAATTCGGTCTGGCCGGGCTGCGTGAATCCGATCCTTGCAAGCTGTGTTTTGGCAACAGGCCCGGTCACGATCCCGCTCGCAGTTCCGTCTATGGCGAAGTTGGTCGCGCGGGTCAGCGAGGCGAGAGCAAGGCTTGCCCCTTGATCGTCCGGCTTACCGGGCCGGAATGCGCAATTCTCAGATCCCAGCACAGGAAGCGCGGAAGTGAAGGTTTCTGCCGCCTCGGCGGGCGAAGCGATGCTGCGAACTTCGATATCGAGTCCGCGCGCCGCGGCAGCTTCGCGCAGCAATTGTGCGGGGCCGACCGCGAAGAAAGCGGGTAATTGTGAACTATCGCGCCGCTGCCATGCCTCTGCAATCAGCTCAGGGCCGATACCGGCCGGGTCGCCCAGCGATATGGCAAGCGGCGCCGGGGCGCTCACGTCAGTTATAATCGATGATCGCGTCGCGGCGCAGATCGCGCAGATACATCTGGGCGCGCTTGTTGATGCGATCGTCTTCCATCTGGCCCATCAGCTGGTCAAAGCTCGGCCCGCTGTCGGCCTGCGGATCGTCACGCCCGCATAGCATGAGGACGCGAACGCCCTCTTCGATTGAGCCGAAAGGGGGCGAACTTTCGCCCAGTGACAGGCCGAGTACAGCGTTCTGGAGCGGGCCTGGCAAATCACGGGCACGCACCTGATCATTGGATACGACTTTCGCTCCGATCTGTGAGGCGACGTCGTCAACCGCGCCGCAACCGCGTGCCGATCGCATGGCTTGGGAAAACGCACTGGCACGGGCCTGAGCCTGTTTTTCGGTGGTCCCGGGCGCGAACTCAATGGAAACCTGCTTGAGTGAAAGCAGTGCGTCGCGCGGATCGGACATCAGCACCTGGCGTTTGTCGATCAGATAGATGATCGAATAACCGCCTGGCAGTTCAACCGGGCCGACCAGCTGGCCGGGTCGCATCTGACGGGCGGGTGTGGCCAGTTGCGCAGGAAGCTGAGCCAGCCGAATCCAGCCAAGGTCGCCGCCCACCGCCGCGGTTGACGCTTGCGAATACTGCCTTGCATAAGCGACGAAGCTGCCGCCCTTGCGCAACTGCTCGACAATCTGGCGGGCATTTTCGAACACTTGCTGACGGGCTGCGGGCGAAGCGGTGAGATAGATCTCGCCAATCCGGTATTCATCGGTGCCCTTGGCGGCTTTCAGCCGCTCCAGCATCTCGTTCACTTCCTCTTCGGAGATGTTGATGAAGGGCGAGACGTTGCGTTGAAGCAAGCGCTGCCATGCCATTTCACCGAGTATCTGGCGCTTGAGCGATGCCGGT
>JAHRVR010000223.1 GCA_019090585.1 Sphingomonadaceae bacterium | reverse complement strand
TTCTCGAACCCGCTCGCGACCGCGCGTTCCACGCTCGCACCATCGGAAATGCGGCCCACGGTGGGAATATTGACGGTAACTTTCGAGCCATCCTTGCCCGAAATGCCAAGTCCGCCAACGGCCAGATTGCCCTGCGCCATCGCGTAAATCTCACCATTTGCACCCACAAGCGGGGTCAGGATGAGAGCACCGCCGCGCAGGCTTTTGGCCTTGCCAATGGTTGAAACGGTCACGTCGATGCGCTGGCCCGGCTTCGCAAATGCGGGAAGTTCGGCAGTAATCATGACCGCAGCAGCGTTCTTGAGGCTGGGTGAAACGCCCGGCGGCAACTGCAGGCCCATCCGTCCGGTCACACCGCGCATCGCCTGCGCAAGGTATTCCAGATTGTCATCGCCCGTACCGGCAAGGCCGACCACAACGCCATAGCCTGTCAACTGGTTGGTTCGGACTCCCTGGAACTGGCCAATGTCGCGGACACGTTCGGCCTGGGCGGGCGTGGCAGTCAGCGCCACCAATGCAGCGAAAATCAAAAGGATAGAGCGGAGCATTGTCATCACCTCAGAACGGACTGATCATATTGAAGAACTTGCCAAGCCAGCCTTGCTTGCTGGCGCGGTGGAGCGCCCCTTTTCCCGAATATGAGATCTGGGCGTCGGCCACTCTGGTAGAGGCAATGCTGTTATCCATATCGATGTCGCGCAGGCGCACGATTCCGGAGAATTGAATCCATTCCTGCCCCTGGCTCAGAACCATTTTCTTTTCTCCGCGTACCAGTGCCGTCCCGTTTGAACGCACTTGCGCAATTGTGACGGAAATACTTCCGCTAAGCGTATTGTTCTGCGCCGCATTTCCATTTCCATTGAACGACGATTTGCTGGAAGCTTTAAGCGCATCGGGATTGATCGAGAGCGGGCCCGAAGCAGGCGGAGTGATGGATACGCCGCCGTTCTTCTGGCTTTTCGAACCGACGGTCTTGGCCGTGGTGGTCGATTCCAGCAGCAAGACGGTCAACACATCGCCAACCGCGCGGGCGCGGCGGCCTTCGTGCAGGGCGGCATAGCCATGATTGACATTGAAAATGCTGCCATTGGCCGGCCCCGCTGACGGCGCAGCAACCGGCAATGTCGCTTCGTATCCGCTTGCCTTGCGCTTTCTTGCCTGGGCCTGGCTTGCCGGAACCAGTACGAGGCTGGCGGAAATGGCCAGAGCCGCGATACCGCGAAATGAGCCGCGCTCTGATTTGTGGTAATCTGTCATCACGGTCACAGCGTCTGGTTTGCGTTACGCAGCATTTCGTCGACCGCAGAGATCATCTTGGAATTGATCTCGTAGGCGCGCTGCGTTTCAATCATATCGACCAGCTCCTGCACGATATTGACGTTGGAGCCTTCGAGCATACCCTGACGGATTTGCCCGCGCCCGCCCTCACCGGCAGTGCCGATCTGGGCAGGGCCACTGGCCCCTGTTTCCAGCAGGAAATTGTCTCCGGTGGCCTGCAAGCCCGACGAATTTGCGAAACTGGCGACAGTGATCTGGCCAAGTTGAGACGCGTCGGATTGACCGGCCACTACTGCCGAAACCGTTCCATCCGGGGAAATGCTTACCGATGTGGTGCCTTCGGGAACGGTGACAGGAGGAAGAACCTGATAGCCCTGCGTGGTCACCAACTGGCCATCGGCCGAGCGTGTGAAATTGCCGGCGCGAGTATAGCCAAGCTGCCCGCCAGGAAGCTGAACCTGAAAATATCCGTCACCGTCAAGTGCCAGATCGAACGAGTTTCCTGTCGTGTTAAGCGTGCCCTGGGTGGCGATGCGCGTGGTCGATTGAACGCTTACGCCGGTGCCCAGGTTAAGCCCGCTGGCATATGTCGTCTCACCGGACGATTGCTGTCCGGCAACGCGGGCATCCTGATAAGCGAGAGTGGCAAAATTGGCCCGGTCGCGCTTGTATCCCGTGGTCCCTACATTGGCGAGATTGTTGGCGATGACGCGCATGCGCGCATCTTGTGCTTCAAGCCCGGTGCGGGCGACGTGGAGTGCGGAACTGGGCATAGGATGTCCTTCGTCAGCTAATGCGCATAAGGCTTGCGCCGCGCTCATCGAGCTCGCGCGCGGTTGAAATCAACTTGGAGCGAATGTCGAAAAGGCGCTGTGCTTCGACCATTTCGACCAGAATTTGTGTGGGCGATACGTTCGACTGTTCCAGCGCCCCCGGAGTGATCCGGGCATTTTCATCAGCAGGCAGAACGCCGTCGTTCGGCACGCGGAACTGGCCGGAAATATCCTTGCGAAGATCGCTTCCGCGCCAACTGGCGAGTTTCAACCGGGCGACCTCGGAAGCGGGTTGAGAAGCCGCCTGCGGGTCTGATGCCAGCACCGCGCCATCGGGGGAGATGGTGATCTTCGCGCCGAGGGGAACACTGATCGGCCCACTTTGACCGATGACGGGAAGGCCATCACCGTTTTCGAGCAGGCCCGTGGCGGAAATCGTCAAGTCTCCGCGCCGGGTATAGACTTCGCTGCCATCTTCGGCCTGGACCGCAAGCATGGCATCGCCGTTTAAAGCGATGTCCAGATCGCGGCCAGTCTGGGTGATCGAACCTTCGCGCATATCCGCACCGCGGACCTGAGTATCGATCATCGCCCGCACTTCGAGCGATGCCCCATCGAGCGTCTTCGGGCTGCTTTCCAACACTTCGGCGCGAAAGCCGATGGTTTGGGAATTGGCCATGTTGCTGGCGATAACGCGCTGGCGCGCCATCGATGACGACATGCCTGACGCTGCGGTATAGATTAGCCGGTCCATTGCGATTCACCCTCCAGCTTTTCTTCAGGTTCTCAGGTTGATGACCGTTTGCGAAATTTGCGTCGCGGTATCGATCGCTTTGGCGTTGGCCTGGAAATAGCGTTGGGCCGTAATCAGGCTCACCAGCTCTTCAGCAATGTCCACGTTTGAGCGTTCGAGTGCGCCGGAAAGCAGCTGTCCAAACGAACCAAAAGTCGGCTGGCCGTAATTGGGCGCGCCGGAAAGACCTGTCGCCTGCCAGTTGGATGAGCCGACCTGCTGCAAACCGCTTGGTGAGATGAACGAGGCAAGTGCTACGCGGCCAATGTCTTCATTGGAGCCGTCATCATAAGTTGCAGTAATCGTGCCATCGACATCGACAGACAATCCTGCAAAGCTTGCGCCGGCACCGTTCACTGCGGGTATCTGTGCATCGATGGGCGGATCGACCAGCGGATCCGCAGCCGGTGCGAAGATCTGCATACGGTTCATCGAACCGTCCTGAATAAATCCGTTCTCATCGGTGGTAAAGCTGCCGTTGCGCGTGAACAGGCGCTTGCCCGTATCGGCGTTGACCGTGGTGAAAAAGCCATCGCCGCTGACGGCAAGATCAAGTGCGGAACCGGTCTGTTCGATCGGGCCAATAGAGAAATTCTGGGTGATCGCCTGCACCGTGGAGCCAATTCCTTGCGTCATCTTCGGGTTGCTAAAGGCGGAACCGGCAACGATATCGCCAAAATCCACACGCGACTTCTTGAAGCCTGCGGTTTCAGCATTGGCGATATTGTGAGCAACAACATTAAGGTCCGTCTGGGCATTCTTGAGCCCGCTTAGCGATGTATAGAAAGACATGGGATTTTCTCCTTGTGGGGATGTGCAGGGGGATCAGTTCGCGGCTGTGTTTTCTGTATCTTCACCGCTCGCGGCAGAGCCTGCCGAGGTTTGATCAAGTTGGCTTGAAATCGCTTTCAGCGTCTCGTTGATTTCGGCGATGCCGGAGAGCGAAGAGAACTGCGCCATCTGCGCGAGCATCTCCTTCTGGTCGACCGGATCGAACGGGTCCTGCTGCTGCATTTGCACGGTCAACATTTTCAGGAAATCTGCCTGGCCAAGTGCGGCAAAGCCGGTTTTTTCCGATGCCGGAATAATGGTCGGCGCAGCCGCGCCAGAAGTCTGGTCAATGTTCATTTGAGCCTCATCGTTTCAATCATCAGTTGCTTGGCGGTGGAGAGCGCCTCGACCAAATTCTGGTACTGGCGCGCGCTTTCGAGCATCTCGACCATCTCGGTGTTCTCATCGACGGGGGTCCGCCAGATATCGCCGTTTTCATCGGCGAGCGGATGGCCGGGATTGTGTTCGCGGATCGCCTTCGCGTTCTCGCGCTGGATGGACTGGACCTGCACCGTGGCGAGGCCCGTTGCCCGGTCGAACTGTTCTGCAAAGACAGCCCGGATGGGCCGGTAGGCTCCTTGCTCGCTGCTGGAAATGCTGCCGGCATTGGCAATGTTGGAGGCCGCGGCGTTCATACGCACCAGCTGGGCGGACATGCCGCGCTGGGCGACATCGAAGAGGGTGAGCGAGTTGCTCATGCCTATTCCCCCCTCAGCGCGCGGGTTACGCTTTCAACGCGGCCACGGATCAACTGGAGAGTCGCGGAATAGCCGACTGCGTTCTCGCTAAAGGCGATCTGCTCATTGGAAAGTTCAACAGTATTGCCATCAAGCGAAGGCATGACCGGAACCCGGTACAGTGTCGCCGCGCCCGTTGCCTCTTCGTTGCTTGCGCCTGCCAACCGGGCGTTCAGGGCACTGGCAAAATCGATGTCCCTGGCCTTGTAGCCCGGCGTCGCCGCGTTGGCGATGTTCGAAGCGATCAGCCCCATGCGCTGCGAGCGCAGTTCCAGGGCGGCGCCATGAATTCCAAACAGAGAATTGCTCATCGGATGTGCTCCATTTCCTGTGCACGTTAATTCGCGAACGATAACGCAAGCCTCGTGCCAAGTGCCGTTTTTAGCCGTTCTGACGGGGGTGGTGGCAAGCGACCGGCAACATCCTGCCGGGCAGCGGCAATGTTCGGCCACGCGCTGAAACCCTGTCTCGATTGCCGTTCTATTCAGACAAAGGAGATTTCCTGAAATGCAATTTGCGAACCTTTTCAATGGCCAGGCATTGGCCATCGTCGCAGGCGGAACATTCGCCGCAACAGTGCTGCGCTGCGGTTTCACGGATTGCCGCTTGATGCTCAGTTCGTTCAGTCGGTTAGGACGCAGAAAGTTCGATGCGGACCATGTGCGCGCCGAGCTTGCTGTGCAGGTCCAGGAAATTCAGCACGATGGCCTGATCCGCGCCAGTCCGCATCAGTTCGGAGATCGCGATTTCGATGAGGCTGCAGACGTGTTGATCGCCAGCCGGTCAATCTCCGGATTGCTGGCCGCGCATGAAAACCACAAGACGAGCCGGCTTGAAGAAAGCAACCGTGCCGTGAATGTTCTCACACAGTCAGCCGATCTGGCACCGGCCTTCGGTCTGGTCGGAACGCTTCTTTCGCTGAGCCAGTTTCCGACAGCCGACTTTTCACAAGGCTCCTATGCGGCGGCGATTTCCATGGCAGTGCTGACCACGTTGTACGGACTGCTACTTTCCAACCTCCTGCTGGCACCCCTGGCGAGGATTCTGGAGCGCGCGGCCATGGCCGAAGAGCGCGCACGCCAGAACATCGTCGACTGGTTGGCGGAGCAACTGGCCAAGGTCGTTCCCCATCCGGTGATGGCGGTGCCGGATGCGGTGGCGCTGGATGAGGCCGTATGATCGCGCGAGCGGGCAGCGGCTGGCAGACCGTCCTGGCGGATTTGGCGCTGATCCTGTTCATGTTGACGGCCGCGACGCTCTCAAACGCGGAAGAACGTAACGCTGGTGAACAAAGCCCGGCGGTGCCTGTGATGTCGCTTCGCGGAGAACCTCTTGCATTCTATAAAGTCACCCCGGATGGACCGCCGCTGAAGGAATGGCTTGCGGCCCAATCGCCCGATGAACGCCTGCAACTCACGATCGTAGCGCAGTTCAGGGATGGCGGGCAGGCGGAAGCGTTGCGAATTGCCGGAGCGCTGGCAGCGCAGTCTGGCGGTGCGGCCAACACCGCGCGCATTATCGTGGAACCGGGGAATGCGGGCATCGCAGCAACTTTGGCCTTCGACATACCGGATTATCCACTGGCCCAATCCGAAGCTCTGGCACGAAGTTTGCAGGATGCGGAACGTAGTCCACGTTCTGAAGAGGATTGATCCATGAGTTTCAGCCTGACCCTTCTCGCCGCTGCCACGCCTGTTGCCGATCTCAATGCAATCGACCGGCGCGTGGCGGGCTTTACGGGCGCTGCTATCGGCCAGGCAGGCGGCGCGACAGGCCCTGTCGATCGCCGTTTGCGCCTTCGGCCCTGTGTGTCTCGGCTGAACTTGTCCTGGCGCACTGGGCAACGCCAAAGCGTCGTCGTGCAATGCGCGGGTGGCTGGCGCCTCTTCGTGCCGGTAAAAAGCGCCGGTCCTGTTGCCGCCGCTCTCCCTGCGGTCAGCCGCGGAGATACCGTTACAATCGCTGTTTCCGGCGATGGATTTACGGTTTCACGAGCCGGAGAAGCGCTGGAAACCGGCGCCGTGGGGGCGTGGATCAAGGTCCGCAAAATTTCTGATTCCCGGCGGTTTGGCAATGGCTTCATGCGCGCGAAAGTGATCCGGCCGGGGCTCGTTGGCCTGCCTTTGCCGTAACACCGGCAAATTTTCGCCGCTTGGCTCTTAAATCTGCGCGAACATGGGCGTTCTGGGTAGGTAACAGAGTCAAGGAGCAGTGTGATGTCTAGCATGGAACTGAGGCCAGTTCGCGCGGTTAGCGCGGTCGATCTCAGTCTTGCCCACCGGAAGGGTGGACAAGATGATCGCATGGGCCAGACAAACAAAACGGACACTCCTGTGGTCAAGAGCAATGCTCTCGATCCGGGCAAGCCACCAGTCGATGCAGAGCGGGTCGCGATGATCCGCAAAGCCATCGAAGGCGGCAACTATCCGATACTTCCAATGAAAGTGGCCGACGCAATGATCGCGGCCGGTGAACTCCTGAGGAGCGGCAGGTAATGTCTGCAGACGAACTTCGTGAAACCCTGCGGCAGATGCTTGCCGTCTTGCAGGCCGAAAGGCAGGCAATTGCCACTTTGAACTTTGACGCCATTCTTGGCACTGCAACGGACAAGCAGGCCTTGTGCGATCAGCTCAGCGGTCCTGTGTCTTCACAAATGGATGAGGAATGCCGCGGTTTGCTTGATGCTACGCGCCGCCTGAACGAGGTGAACCGCCAGGTTCGCAATCTGGTGGCAGCCAATGTTTCAACCCGGCTCGACAATCTGACGGGCTCACCCGCGCTTTATCAGATCAGCCCGGCTTATGGCGGAGCTGCTGCCTAACAGGCTTTTGGCACGGCCCTTGCTTAGTACTTCCCGGTCAGGAAATTGAACCGGGAGTTAGGCTTGAGTGACCCGCAAACCATAAGCATCGGCCCAAACGGCCCAAACGGCCC
>JAHRVR010000222.1 GCA_019090585.1 Sphingomonadaceae bacterium | reverse complement strand
CGGCCGTCCGCCGTCAGCTCGGCAGGGTCTGCCCGGTCGACAACATGGGAGGTAATCCCGGCACGAGCGGCGGCAAGCGCCAGCGTCATGCCGACAAGGCCCCCGCCCAGTATCAGCAGATCCCGGCGTTCAGGTGTAACAGTCTGGTTCATTCACGCACATATATCGGCGACGCCGCCGTCGATGTCGAGGCAGCGTCCGTCAAATATCCCTTCTGCCACGTCCAGACCGAGCATGGCGGCAAGTGTCGGGGCGATGTCCACGGTCTCAACCGGCGCGGGCTGTTCAAGGCCGGTGAGCCCCTTGCGCCAGAACAGGATCGGCACTCGGCGGTCATAATCCCATGGGCTGCCATGGGTGGTGACCAGCCCGCGCCTCGGCGCGAACGGAACAACGCCGCGCGCCAGCATGACCGTGAGATCACCGGAAATATCCTGGTGGAAGGATGCCCGCGCACGTTGCCGCAAAGACCAATCCTGCGGCGATCCGCCGGGTATTGGTGTAACGGCAAGTTCTTCAAACGTGAAAGCATCGACAACCTGCGGAGCGCCGCGCAAATGCTCCGTCAGTGCGGACAGGACCGCCGCCTTGTCCGCTCCTGAAAGCCCGCGTGAAATATAGATATCGCCCAGTCCGACCCCGCCATGGATCAACGGGCCGGAGGAAGGCTGAACACCCGTCATCTCCCGGATCGTTTTCTCTATCGCAGCGGTTTGCAGTTCCGCGCTCAATCGCTGCGCCCCGGAATAGCCCTGCCGATTCAACCGTTCGGGCGTATCGATACCGCCATGATCGGCAGTGAGCACCGCGACATAATCGATCCCGCGAGCATCCAGCGCATCGAACAGCTTGCCAATAGTCTGGTCGAGCTGAGCAAGCTGGATACACATTTCGGCGCCCTGGGTCCCAAAGGCGTGGCCAATGTAATCAGTTGCGGAAAAGCCGACAGACAGGACATCGGGGGAAGCATCGCGGCCCAGTTGCTGTTCATCGACAAGACCGATCGCAAGGTCTGCCACTGCCGCATCCTGATGCGGAGACATGCCATAAATCCTTGCCTGTCCGGGCGGGATGGCAAAGGTGTAATCGCCAACACTGCCCTTACCCACCGGCACGGCGCGGTTTTTCGCATCACACCAGGCAGGGACAGGAAGCGAAGCTACACCTAAGGCGATGGCCTGGCTCAGCTTGCTGTTGATCGCTGCCGCAGCCGGACCCGGCTCCAACCCCTTGAAAGTCGCAAAGCCCGCGCCCTTCCACCAATAGGCAACATCGAGATCCTTGCCGCCCATCATCATCGCCGAGCGGTCTTTTCCCGCCAGTGCGACGTTGCGGCTATCGGGATATCGCGCCTTCAACAGGCTGCCGAGTGTCGGAACCTGCAAGTGGACCGCGGAAACCACCGGATTGCGAGAGCTGCTTTGAGGATCACTCTCGTCCTCGGCACAGTAGATACGTTTGTCTTTGCGGGTCACCGCGGGATCAAACCACCAGTTGGCAACAATCCCGCTGCGCGCTGGGCGCACTCCGGTCAGAATCGTCGAATGACCGGGGCAGGTTTCCGTCGCCGCATGGGACTGAAATCCGGAAGGAAACACAGCGCCTTGCTGCAAGCGCGCCAGACCGCCGGTAAAGTTACGGCGGTACTGGGCAAAGATATCGGCGGACAACTGATCCACTGAAATGGCAAGGACGAGCGCAGGCGCGCGCACTTCCAGAGTTTCGTCCTGCGCCAATGCGATGCCGGGTGTAACAAATGTTGCAGCAGCAGCGAAAACCAGTGAATGGATGACCTTGCGCATGGCGGGAAGCTCCGGGCTTGCTTGAAATGGAACTGCGAAAGCGGCAGATGCGCTGATGGCAATCCCCAACGGGACATGCAAGGCACCTGACGCGATGATGGGAACCGATATGTCTGGAACAGCGCGCACCCGTCTGCTTGTTGCAGCACTGTGGCAGCTGATCGGCGCCCTCGTCCTTGCAAGCACGGCCCTGATACAGACCGCAAACGCCCAACCGACCAACATCCGTGCAACGCTGCTTGCCGAGGGGCCGGTCCAGCCCGGCGAAACGGTGACCCTGGCAATCCATATGGAACCGGGCGGCGGCTGGCACGGCTATTGGCTCAATCCCGGGGATGCCGGTCTGGGCATGCAGCTGGACTGGGACCTGCCGCCGGGTGCGACAGTGGGCGAGCTGCAATATCCGGTGCCGTCCACGCTGTTGATTTCGGGTCTGATGAACCATGTCTACAAGGGCGACTATGCGGTCCTTGTGCCGTTTACTGCGCCTGCCGATACTGCGCGCGGATCAACCCTGCCGATTGCAGTGGACGCGCAATGGCTTGCCTGTACCGACGAGGTTTGCGTGCCCGAGCAAGGCCGACTGGAAACGGCAGCCCGCATTGGCAAGCCCGAGCGCGCCGATCCGGCATTCGATGGCTGGCGCGCGCGGCTTCCCGCCCCGCTCAATGCCGACGCCCGATTTGAACGAACCAGCGAGGCAATCCGGCTGGCAATCCCGCTTCCTGCGGCCACTGCGCTTGATGCGCCGCATACATTCATCGCACAGGACCGCGCCATTTCCTACGCTGCGCCGCAGCGCTTCAGCCGTAATGGCGATCTGCTCGTCATCGAGCTG
>JAHRVR010000221.1 GCA_019090585.1 Sphingomonadaceae bacterium | reverse complement strand
TGATGGAGCACCATTTTGCGCGGCTTGGCGTTCCGGCTTTTCAGGGTGCGCGGCTTGGGCACATATCAGATACGATCAGCCTTCCGGTCGGCATCAGGGCTGAGATTGATGCTGATGCAGGCACCATTCGCATGTTGGAGCCAACGGTTTCCTGACCGGTCTGGCCGGGCGTATGGTCTGCACGCTGCCTCTGGTCATCACCATGTCCCGCGCCGGCCGGACCCCACGCTTTCAGGAAGCCGCGCCGCGCACACCGGGCCAAAGTTCCAACAATTCGAACCTCTCGTCAGCTCTGTGGCAGTGCGAACGCGGTGATCACGCCATTTTGCTTTCCGCCTGTCATCGGGGCATCGGATGCAACGACGATATACTGCCGCCCATCCTTTTCGGACTGAAAGGTCATCGGCCTTGTGGCAGAGGTTCCTGGCAGGTCCGCTTCGAACAGCAGATCGCCGGTTTCGCTGTCATAAGCCCGGAAGGCATGGTCCTGCGATCCGCCTGAGAATACCAGGCCGCCAGCGGTTGCCATAGTGCCGCCGAATGGCGGTGTGCCGATGGTTAGCGGCAAGTGCGAGCGTATGCCCATAGGCCCCAGATCCCGAGCCGAGCCGATCGGACGCCGCCACACCATTTCGCCGGTTGAAAGATCAATAGCGTTGATCAGCCCGAATGGCGGTTCCTGACAGGGTATCCCGAGCGGCGAGACGAAGGGCGAAATATGGGCCGCATAAGGCGTGCCCTCCTGCGCCGCTGGACCGCCGAGATTGCCCGTTGAGCTGGCTTTCAATTCCCGCGCTTCATCGCTGTCGCGCGGGATCAGCCGTATGTAGTTCACCAGCTGGAATGACAGGGTGAAGCCAAGCTGGCGTGTGGTGTCGACCGAGAAGCTGCCCCAGTTGGTGCCGCCGGTATAGCCGGGATCGGCTATGCTGGGGGTTACGCCCGGAGGGGTGAAGTAGCCATCATAACGCGCTTCACGGAATTTGATGCGGCACCACAGCTGGTCGAGCGCGCTGATGCCCCACATGTCCCGTTCCTCAAGCACAGGACGGTCGAGCCGTGCGAAACCGGTTGACCACGGTTGTGTGCGCGCCAGTTGCTCGACGCTGCCTTCCTGCGGGGCGGGGCGTTCCTCGATCGGGAACAGCGGCGTGCCATCGCGCCGGTCAAACACGAAAGTTTGCCCGCGCTTGGTGGGCTGTAGCAGGGCAGGGACCACTTCACCGTCCTTGCCATGCCAGTCAAACAGAACCGGCTGGGAAGCGATGTCATAGTCCCAGACGTCGTAATGCACGGTCTGGAAATACCAGCGCAGCTCTCCGGTCTCTATGTCGAGTGCAACGACGGAACTTGCATATTTGTTGCTGCCTTCGGATCGGTGGCCGCCATAATAATCGGGTGTGGCATTACCCAGCGGTGCATAGACCAGTCCAAGCGCATCATCACCGCTCAGCGGGCCCCAGGCGTTGGGCGTGCCCTGCCCATAATTTTCACCTTCTGCAGGCTCGTCATGCTTGTCCGGATTATCGACGTCCCATGCCCATGCCAGCGTGCCGGTGACAGCGTCAAAGGCGCGCACCACGCCGGATGGTTCACCGGCATACTGGCCATCGGCGACGGCGCTGCCCAGCACGATCTTGCCGCGCACGATGGTCGGGGCCGAGGTGTTACGATAAAAGCCCGGATTGCGCTGTACGATCCCTTTCTTGAGATCGACGATCCCGTCATCGCCAAAGCCTTTGCACAGTTTGCCATTGGCAGCATCGAGCGCGATCAGCCTGCCATCGGTGGCCGCAACATAGACGCGCTGCGCGCATTGTTCCTGAGCTTCGGGAACTTCGTAATAGGCAACGCCGCGGCACTTGCTCAGGAAATGGCCGGAAACGTCCGGCTTGGCATCGAACTGCCAGCGGATCTTGCCGGTTTCCGGCTCGCTGGCGATCACATCGCTGAATGGGGAGCAGTTATAGAGCAGCTCGCCCGCCTGGAGAGAGACCGTCTGCAGTTGCGCTATTGGTGGCATGGGAAAGGGGCCAAGCTTGATCGACCAGGCCTCTTCCAACGTGGTCACATTGTCACGGTTGATCTGGGTGAGCTGCGAGAAGTGGCGCCCTTGGCTCGTGCCGCCGAAATGTGCCCAGTCTCCCTCTGCATCTGCATCTGCATCTGCATCTGCTCCCTGCGCGACTGCGGGCCGTGCGGCGGTGTCGGGCGGAGTGTAGCCTGAGCGGGTCCAAAGCGAGCCGACCAGCACAATTGCCACGCCAAGCGCGGCCAGCCCGGCAATGCGCGCCTTACCTTTGCCGCTGGCAAGGGCGAGGATCAAGAACGGCAGGCCAAGCACGAATGGAGCGAGCAGGCGCGGCATCAGCGCCCAGCCGTCCAGCCCCGCTTCGGCCAGCGACCAGACCAGTGTGACAACCATCAGAGCAAGGAATATCCAGCCGCCTCTCCGCCAGCGTCCAAGCAGCACTGCGATACCTGTAATCAGCGTCGCGAGCCCGGCCGGCAGATAATAGAACGATCCGCCAAGCATCAGGAGTTTACCGCCCCACCACACCATCACCGCACCGATAGCGATGAGGATGAGCCCGAAAACGATCCCGCCGATACGGCGCGCAATACTCCCTGCCTGCATTTGCCGGTTTTCCTTCTTACATCCCGGCCATTGCGGCCTTTTCCCCGCGTGGAATGTTACAGCAAGCACTTAACGGCGCAAGCGTGTTTGGCGCGTCCCGATTTGCAGATGCACCGGGCCTGTTGACCTTGACCCCCGCTTCGGGGAACAGGCACAGACTAACGACAGGGCCTCTCAAGCAGGGGCGAAGCGAGGACTGATGAGCAGCGATTTTTCCGATTGGGCCGGACGTAGCGAAGAAATGACCGATGTGCTGGAGCCGTCACGGAGCAATGCGCTGTGCGCTGCGCTGGGTGATGCGGCGGCAAGATCAGCCGGTGAGGAAATGCCCCAGCTGCATCACTGGCTCTATTTCTGGAATGTGCAGCCGCCTTCCGAACTGGGCGAGGATGGCCACCCTGCCAAGGGCGGTTTCCTGCCGCCCATGCCTTTACCGCGCCGCATGTGGGCAGGCGGCAGGCTTGAATTCCTGAAGCCGCTCCACCTTGGCGAGGAAGTGACCAAGACCTCCACCATTCTCAAAGTGCAGGAAAAGACCGGCAAGACAGGCAAGCTTGTTTTCGTCACTGTCGAGCACCGGCTGAGCGGGAAGGACGGGCTGGCCATCGTGGAAGAGCAAGACCTTGTTTACCGCGAGCCTTCTGCGCCGGGTTCGATCTCCGCGCCTTCAGCTGGTGGCGCGGTGCCGGATGCACCGTGGTGTGAGCAGGTATCGCCAGACACGGTGATGCTGTTCCGGTATTCGGCGCTGACCATGAACGGCCACCGCATCCAT
>JAHRVR010000220.1 GCA_019090585.1 Sphingomonadaceae bacterium | reverse complement strand
GTCGGCAGCGTCAGATGTGTATAAGAGACAGGTCTTGCTCATCAACGAACGTCTCCTAGCGGCATGGCCCCGCTCTTGCGGCACCTCTTTCGATCCAAGACTATGTGCCACAACTTGCTCTGTCCATGACCCAACGGCGCGGCCGGTGTCGGTGGGACGACGAAAAGACCCGCCGCAGGCAAGTGCGACGGGTCCAGACTTTCCTCCCCAGGAAAAAGGTGATCTGAAAGCCTCGTAGTGGGTTCAGCCCCGGCCGAATGCGCTGCCGAGCCGGTGGTAGAGGCTGGAGTACTTGGACGAGATCGGGTCGTCCGGATGGTTCTGAATGAAAAAGCGGACGGCTTCCTGAAGAAGTTTGAAATCCTCGTCTGAAAGGACTGCGCGGGAACGGGTTGGTTCAGCCATGATAAGTCTCCGGTGATCGCTACCCGGGGGGAGGGGCGGCGATTGGGGAATAGCGTGCAAACCTCAGGCTGCAAACTGGTTCATTGTATTGGCGCCGCCGCCTGCCTTGAGAGCGGCTTCACCGGCGAAATATTCTTTGTGATCATCGCCGATGTCAGAGCCTGCCATGTTCTGGTGCTTCACGCAGGCAATACCCTGGCGGATTTCCGCGCGCTGGACATTGGCGACATAGCCCAGCATCCCAAGATCGCCGAAATATTCCCTGGCGAGATTGTCGGTGGACAGCGCGGCTGTATGATAAGTTGGCAGGGTAATCAGGTGATGGAAAATGCCCGCCTCACGCGCGGCATCGCGCTGGAAATTGCGAATCCGGTCATCGGCTTCATCGGCCAGATCGGTGCCATCATAGTCGATGCTCATCAGGCGGTCGCGGTCATAGCCGGAAACGTCCTTGCCTTGCGCTTCCCACGCGTCGAACATTTGCTGGCGGAAGCTAAGCGTCCAGTTGAAGCTGGGAGAGTTGTTGTAGACCAGCTTGGCGTTCGGGATCACTTCGCGGATGCGATTTACCATGCCGCCGATCTGGCCGATATGCGGCTTTTCGGTTTCGATCCACAGCAAGTCAGCGCCGTTCTGAAGGCTGGCGATGCAGTCAAGGACGCAGCGGTCTTCGCCGGTGCCCTTGCGGAACTGGAACAAGTTGGAAGGCAGGCGCTTGGGGCGCATCAGTTTGCCGTCGCGGCTGACCAGAACGTCGCCGTGCTCAAGGTTGCCGGGATCAACTTCGTCGCAATCGAGGAAGGCGTTATACTGGTCGGCCAGATCACCGGCTTCGCGGGTGAATGCGATCTGCTTGGTCAGTCCCGCACCGAGCGAATCCGTGCGCGCGACGATGATGCCATCATCAACGCCCAGTTCCATGAAGGCATAGCGCACGGCCCGGATCTTCGCGAGGAAGTCCTCGTGCGGGACGGTAACTTTGCCGTCCTGGTGGCCGCACTGCTTCTCGTCCGAAACCTGGTTTTCGATCTGGATGCAGCAGGCGCCCGCTTCGATGAACTTCTTGGCGAGCAGGTACGTCGCCTCGGCATTGCCGAATCCGGCGTCGATGTCTGCAATGATCGGAACGACATGCGTTTCATAATTGTCGATGGCGTGTTCAAGCCGCTTGGCCTCAACGTCGTCGCTGGTTTTGCGCGCATTGTCGAGATCGCGGAACATCATGCCAAGCTCGCGTGAATCGGCCTGTTTGAGGAAGGTATATAGCTCCTCGATCAACGCCGGTACGGACGTCTTTTCATGCATCGACTGATCGGGCAGGGGGCCGAATTCGCTGCGCAGCGCGGCAACCATCCAGCCGGAGAGGTACAAGTACCGGCGCTTGGTTGAGCCGAAGTGCTTCTTGATGGAAATCATCTTCTGCTGGCCGATGAAACCGTGCCAGCAGCCCAGCGACTGGGTATAGTTGGCCGGATCGGCATCATAGGCTGCCATATCCTCGCGCATTATCTTCGCTGTGTAACGCGCGATGTCGAGGTTGGTGTTGAAGCGGTTTTGGAGACGCATGCGCGCGACCGATTCCGCGTTGATACCGCTCCAGGTCTGGCGGTTTTCACCAATTGTCGTGTCGGCTTGAGCGATCTGTTCCTGATAAGTCACGTCTATTTCCCCGGAGTGTTGGTTGTGTTTCGATGACCTGCACTTAGTCCAAATTCTATCCATCGGGGAACGGGCGGTGGTGTCGGGCTGTAAAACCTTACATATTTTCTTTGTAAAGTTGTAAGAAATTGACATAATGCCGCATGGCAGAAACCAGACCCCTCTATATTGGCCCCCGGCTCAAGCGGTTACGCCGCGAATTGGGGCTCACACAGCAAGCCATGGCGGGCGATCTCGATATCTCGCCTTCTTATGTTGCTTTGCTGGAGCGCAACCAGCGGCCATTGACGGCCGACATGCTGCTCAGGCTTGCGCGGTCCTATCGGCTCGATGTGTCGGAACTCGCGAGCGAGGATGGCGAGGAATATGCCCAGCGCCTCACCGAAGTGCTTCGTGATCCGATTTTTGCCGATATTGACTTGCCTGCGCTTGAGATCGCTGACCTTGCTACCAACTTCCCCGGTGTGTCCGAAGCATTGCTGCGGCTCCACGGCGCCTTCATGCGTGAGCAGGACGCGCTGGCCCAGCAGCGCGTGTCGGGCGGTGCATCCGAACAAGGTGATCCTGTCAATTCCGCGCGACAGTTCCTTGCCGGCGAGCGCAACTATTTTCACGAGCTCGATAGCCGCGCCGAAGACCTTGCCACAGAGATCGAGGAGCAGGGCGGTGCGCAGCGTTGGCTCGGCAAACAAGGGGTGCGCGTTCGTTTTCTGCCTCCCGATGTCATGCTCGGATCGCTGCGGCGGTTTGACCGGCACAATCAGCAGCTCTTGCTTAATGACACGCTTGATAGCGCGAGCCGCAGCTATCAGATGGCCAGCCATATCGCTTATTCATCCCTGCGCGGCGAAATCACGCGCATCGTGCGCAGCCAGAGCGTCGAGAAATCCACGACAGAGACGCTCTTGCGCAGATCGCTTGCCGGATATGGGGCTGCGGCCCTGTTGATGCCTTATGATGCCTTTGCCAGCGCCGTGGAAACCCGCCGCTATGACATCGAGGCGCTCGGCCGCCAGTTCGGCGCAAGTTTTGAGCAAGTTGCGCATCGTCTGACCACGCTCCAGCGCCCCGGGAATTCGCGTGTGCCGTTTTTCTTTATCCGGGTGGATGAGGCTGGGAATGTCTCCAAGCGCCTTGATGGTGCGGGCTTTCCCTTTGCTGCGCATGGCGGCGGCTGCCCGCTATGGTCGGTGCATTCGGCCTTCAGGCGGCCAAATGAAATCGTCACCCAATGGCTTGAGCTGCCTGATGGCCAGCGTTTCTTTTCGATTGCACGAACCGTGGTCGCAGGCGGCGGCAGTCATGATGCCTTGCGCATTCATCGCGCCATCGCCCTGGCCTGTGCTGCGGAAAATGCACCGCAGCTGGTCTATGCCCCCCCCCTTGATCCACAACACGGCTTTGATCCACAACACGCACGCGCCACGCCGATCGGCGTGACATGCCGCCTTTGCAACCGCGCAGAATGTCAGGCCAGAGCGCTTCCTCCGATTGGCCGGGACATCCTTCCGGACGATTTTCGAAGGACGGTCCAGCCATTCGAATTTGCCGAGAGCTGACCGGGCCGGGTTGCGCGCGTTGATGGGCAATGTTGAGCAGGCTGGTCTTGTGGAGAACACAGGCTCTGACTCTATTGACGCTTGACCGTGTTCCTCTTAGGTCCCTCCAAATTCGAAATAGCGAAAAGCACACCATGTCGAGATCCTCACCCGGCGTTAAACGCGTTGCGGCAATATTGAATTTCATTGCAGATCATCCGGGTCAGGCTTTCGCGCTGACCGATCTTGTGCGCGCGCTAAAGTTAAGCCGGGCGACATGTCATGCGCTTCTGACTGGGTTGGTCGAGGTCGGATATCTCTTTCGGACAAGTGACAAGACTTATGTTCTGGGCCCTGCTCTTGCAGCGATCGGCCGCACAGCTACACAGCATTTCTCGCCGCTTCAGGTTGCCCAGCCGGAAATGCGCAAGCTTGCAGATGAGTTCAATGTCCTGTGCGGCGCATATTTCCTTGAAGACGCAGTCGTGCACCTTCGCGACCGAGCAGCCTCGGCAGGCCACGTTGGCTATCCCGTCCCTCTGGGCGCACACTTCACTTTGCATGAGGCCTTGGCACCGGCCTTCTTTTTTGATGCGGACAACGGGTTGGATACCTGGCTGCGGACAACGGCGCATGAGCCCGACGAGGCGCAACAACAGCTGTTTGGAAAGGCGGCCGCATTCGTGCGGGAGCAGCGATATATAGCTATTGAGCGCAAGGCGGGATTCTCAATGAGCACAACGGCTTATGATGAGCACATTGCCAACACCATGAAAGACATCCCGATCCAGCCGGTCATCAAACTGGATGAGGAACGGGCTTACAGCATCGCGGCGATCATGGCGCCCGTGCTTGACGGGAAGGGACGTGTTAGTTTCGCCCTGGGCCTGGCCGGATTTTACAACAACATGTCGCTTGAGCAGGTGCAGGATGCCGGCTGCCGATTGCGCGAAGCATGTGGCCGGGTTTCTTCCTTTGTCGGCGGACGTAACGCCGCCGCGTGATACGCTTTGCGCGATGAAGCCCTGGCAGTGTTTGCCTGACGTTGTTTGCTTGACGTTCTGGGGGCCGGGCTATACCCCTGATATTTCGAATAATAGTTCTAAATCGGGAATTGCGTAAAGTATCGCTCTGTAAGGGCCATTCGGGAGATTGGCATGTCTGACGTAATCGTCGCGCCTTCAACGCGCGACCTTGGCGACCTGAGCAAGGATATGAAGGACTGGCTCCAGACCAGGATGCCGGACGCAAGCAATATCCGGGTCGATAATCTCGATTATCCCCGCGGTGCCGGCCAGTCGCACGAAACCATACTGTTCGATGCGCATTGGGATGAGGGTGGCCAGTCGCATGACCGGGGCTGTGTTGTGCGCTTCAAGCCAATAAGCTTCATCATGTTCCCGGATGACCTTTTCTACGAACAGATCAAAGTCATGCAGCTCATCCACGAGGATGGCCGCGTACCTGTTGCAGAAGTTTTGTGGGTGGAGAAAGATCCCTCGATTCTGGGCGGCGAATTTTATGTAATGGAGCAAATGGTCGGCAAAGTTCCGGTCAGCATTCCGCCTTATGGCATGTCCGGCTGGTTTTTTGAATCGACGCCTGAACAGCGGCACACCGCCTGGCGCAGTTCGGTCGAGAATCTTGCCAGAATTCACACATTCCCGGTCGAGAAATTTCCTTTTCTGAAAGGGCCGAATGGCGCTGAACAGGGCTTGGAACAGGAGTGGGACAAATATGTCCGTTATGTAAAATGGATCCACGAGGATGGACCGGTGCCGAGCCTCGACAAGGCGCTTGCCCGCCTTGTGGCAAAGTGGCCTTCGAATAGAGAGGCGGGGCTCGTCTGGGGCGATGCCCGCATCGGAAACATGATGTTTGGCGAGAACTATGAAGTGATTGCCGTGATGGACTGGGAACAGCCATCGCTGGGCGGCTGCATCAATGACCTGGCCTGGTTCATTAATCTGGGAGAGATGATGCACGGCGCCACGGGCGCGCCGGGCAAGCATCTGGAAGGCATGGGGACGCGCGCGGAAACCATCGCGCTGTGGGAGCAGATCACCGGAAAATCGTCCGCCGACATTGAATGGTATGAGGACTTCAGCGATTTCAAAATCGTGGTTATGGGAATCCGCATGGGCCGGATGCGCGGTCAGCCGGTCATGGATGACGAAGGAATGAGGGCCAGGCTCAAGGTTGACTGACCCATGGCACTGGTCGGCCAGTGCGCGATCGCAATGATTGTCTGTTGTTGCATTCCTCTATAAGCGGGCTGGAACGGTGTGCTAATAATACCGACGTCGAGAGGAAGAAATTTCAGTGAGCAGCGGCAAGTCCGGCCCGGAACATCCCGGGACAGCAGAAACGTTTCCGAAGTTCATTCGCGCCGCTGCTGCGGCATATGGCGATGAGGTGTTTGGCAGGCTCGAGAGCGAAGACGGGCCGGGCGAATCGCTGAGTTATGTTGATGTCGAGCGGCGCTCTGCGGAACTGGCCAAAGGGCTTCTTGTGCGCGGACTGGGCAAGGGCACGCGGGTTGGCTTCATCTATGGCAATAGCCCTTCTTTTGTTGTCGTCATGTCCGCGATTATCCGGATCGGCGCTATCGCCATTCCGATCAGCACGATGATCAAGGGCAATGAACTTATCCGCGTATTGCGCCAGTCGGACGTTGCCGGGCTTGTGCTGCAACGCGAATTCCTCGGCAAGGATTACGTTGAGCGGGTCTGCGATGCCCTGCCGGGCGTGGCCAAGTCTGCCGGCCAGCAATTGTTCCTGCCGCAGGCGCCGTTTCTTCGCTGGATCGTCTCGACGGGCGAAGGATTGCCCGCCTCGATCGGGAATCTGGACGACATTTATGCCGACGGTGCGGCGGTCAGCGAAGACATGCTCGTGGAGGTCGAATCGGAAGTATATTCGACCGACCAGATGATCGAGATTTATACGTCCGGTTCGATGGCCTTGCCCAAGGGCGTGAAGCATAATCATGGGCCAGTGCTGTTCCGGGGTGACTATATCGGCCGGATGCAGGGGGCCAAAAGGGGCGTTGAAGGCCTTTGTTTTCTGCCGATGTTCTGGATCGGCGGTCTGTTTATCACGCTGTTTCCCAATTGGGCGCACGGCGCGCCGACGCTCTTTACCGAGCGGACCAATATCAACAGCCGTGCTGCCCTGGGCAGCGTGTTGTCCACCGATGACATAGCGGCGATGGCAGACAACATGTTCAAGCCATACTGGGGCCTTGGAATGACCGAAACGCTCGGCCCATATTCCTTTGGCGATGAAGTCCGCGCGCCGGGCCACCCCATGTGTGCTCCGATGGACCATTTCGCCGATCGCTATGAAGTTCGCATTGCGGATGAAAATAACGAACCGGTTGGCGATGGAGAGATCGGCCAGATGCAGGTGAGGGGCTATCCGGTTTCAACCGGCCTGCACAAGATTGAGCAAGACAAGTTCTTCACACCCGATGGCTATTTCTGCACCGGCGACATGTGCCTTGTCGAGGGGACGCGCGTGCATTTCGTCGGCCGTGGCGGAGATATGATCAAGACGGCCAGTTCCAATGTTTCGCCAGCCGAAGTCGAAATGGAATTGCAGTCCATCGAAGGCGTCCACAACGCCTATGTGGTTGGCATTCCGGACAAGGAGCGGGGTCAGCTGGTGGTTGCAGCGCTGGTCGCTCGCGATGATGCCGATGCGCTTGATTTCGGCGAAATCGAAGCGCAGATGCGCAAGAACATGTCGGGCTACAAGGTTCCTCGCGCTTACGTGCAGATCGATCGCGAAGAAATTCCGATGCTCCACAGTAACAAGGTTTCCAAGCGTCTGCTTGCCGATATGATGATCGAAAGGCTGGGCCGCGAGGATCTGGCCTGAAGGTAGGTCCCGCTAACGCAGGATAACCGGAACGGCGGTTGGACCACGCTGTTCGAACCCGCCGGAAATCTTGGGCATTGGCGCATCTGTATCGAGCCGGATATCGGGAAATGCGTCAAACAGCGCGCCGATTGCGTGCATCATTTCCACTTTCGCCACGTTCATGCCGAGGCATCTATGCACGCCAAGCCCAAAGGCGAGGTTGCTGCGCTTGGGGCGGCGCATGTCATAAGTATCAGGCTCGTCCCAGCGCGCCGGGTCGCGATTGGCCGGGCCGACTCCCAATTCGATCACATCACCCTTGCCGATGGCATGGCCGCAAAGCTCTGTGTCCTGGGTCGCCAGGCGGTAGAAGTAAGGCGCGGTCGGGTTCCAGCGCAGCGATTCCTCGACGGCATCGTCAAGCAGGGCATGGTCGGCCTTCACCAGTTCCAACTGATCGGGATTATTGAGCAGGGCCAGCAGGGTAATTCCCATCTGCCGCCATGAAGTGCCGCCTCCAGCGATCATGACGATCTTGGCCATGTGCATGACTTCCCGGTCGGTAAGTGGCCGGGGGTCTTCACCCGGCTGCTGCACGGTTGCCGAAAGGAGCGTGCTGACAAGGTCGCTGGTCGGCTTCTTCTGTCTCTTCTCTATCAGGTTCAACAGGATTTCCTGAACCCGCAAGGCGTTCTTTTGGCGCACTTGCGGATCGACGTTCGAATTCTCGACGCTGTTCACGTGAGCATGGCGAAAGCGTAGCGCCTCGTCGCCCTCAAGGCCGATAGCGGTGGTGATCGTGTAAACAGGGATGCGCGCGCAAAACTCCATGTTGAGGTCGGCGCGCTCTCGCCCTTTCAGACGCTCGATGAGTCTGTCGACGATTGTGTCGATGGTATATTCCCGCCACCAGCCGGCGACTTCGGGCATCAGGAACTTGGGCTGGATTGTGCGCCGGATCGCCCGGTGCATCGGAGGGTCCATCTCCAGGATGCTGTGGCTGAACTCATTTTCCGGATTGGGCTGCTGCGAGATGCGGCTCGAGTATGTCTTGGGGTCGCGAAAGACCGCCTTGTTCGCCTCGTAAGTAAGAGCCGTCCAGTGCTGACGCCCCTCCATCAGGGAATGGCGGTTATGGTGCGGCAGGTTCAGTATCTCGCGCAGCTTGCCCTTATGGACCGGATCTTGCGCACGAAGGATATGGATATCCGGCATGGTATCGAGGGCGACATAGTTGCCCATGTTCTCAGCTTCCTGACGGACGTCATAAAGCTGTTCATACAGCGGATCGTCGGTTGTAAGGACGTCGTCCATTTCCTGTCTCTCCCGAATGCAAAAAAGCCGCGCCGTTCAATGGGATGTCCGCCGCGGCCCCATCTCTTGCTTCTCAGAAATCCGTCATTCGACTTTGAGGAATTTCTTGGCATTGTTGCAGATGATGTCGCGGATATCGCCTTCCGGCACACCTTCGCAGTCGCGCAAGATGACCTGGTGCGAGTTGGGGAAGGTGGTTTCCGAGTGCGGATAGTCCGACGACCACATGATGTTCTTGCCGCCCGGCTCATTGCGCATCAAAATTCCGGAACGGTCATTGATGAATGAGCCCCAGACATTCTTGTCCATATAATAGCTTGGCGGATTCTTCAGTTTGCTTTCGGTCCAGTAGCGCTGCTTTTCCCATGTCCGGTCCATGTATTCGGCCAGCCATGCCATCCAGCCCACGCCAGATTCGACCGAGCACATGCGCAAGTCCGGGAAGCGATCGAAAATGCAGTTGAAGATGAAGATGCCGATCGGCTCGGCCATTGCCAGTTTCGACATCGGCATGTCAGCAAGGAAATATTCCTTCTGGCCGAACCGCGGGACGCGCGCGCCGAGGTGGAAGGTAAGCGCCATGTCGGTATCGACGACGGTAGCCCACAGCTTGTCAAATTCCGGGTCCATGTACTGAAGTGCACCGCCGCGATCGCCAGTCAGGGCCGATACCTGTCCGTCCTTGAGCGCCTTGACGCCTGAGTCCGTTTTCCATGCATCCGGGTTTTGCGGGAAGGCAGGCATGTTGATGGCCTTGAATCCCATCCTGGCAAGGTTCTTTACTTGCTCGACCGTCTCATCAACGTCGCGCATGGTGACGTAGCCAACCGGGAACAAACGGTCCGGTGCATTCTTGGAGAAGTCCATCACCCAGCGGTTGTAGGCGTCATAGCTGGCGAGATAGAGTTCGTTGTCCATCGTGCCGAGTGGGCCGCCGCCGAACATCAGTGCATAGTCCATGCCGTCGGCGTCCATGTCCTGAAGGCGGATTTGCGGATCCCAGATTGGCCGCACGTCGGAAACGCGGCCAACCATCTTGAAATCCTTGCCCTTACGGCCGGCCTGGTTGTTGATCATCAGGAAGGGACGCTTGTTGCCCTCAAAAACAACATAGTCGCCGTCCGCTTCGGAAACGATCTGCGGGGCGCGGTCCTTCAGATGAGCGGGAAGATATTCGGCCCACATATCCTTTGGCGGATCAATATGAGCATCGATGTCGAAGATCGGGCCAAGGTGCCAGTTCTCGACCTTGCCGCTCACAATGGCGGGATCAGCTTCACTCATCTCCCAATCTCCTGCCTGAGCAAACTAGAAATTCGAAATGTCGAATGCATCCTCGGAATATTGAACAGTACTGTCAAGCTGTGCAGCAGAGTCGTTCGTCACAGCAGGCAGTATGATACCACCGACTTTCCGACCTTCAAAATACGATTCCTTTGACTTTTAGGTCGATGATTGCGTCCTCGTCATAACCCAGGCTTTCGAGGATCGAATCGCTGTCTGCGCCCAGATCCGGCGAGCGGCTTGCCGACATGGGTTCACCATCAAATATCCAGGGCAAGGCAACGAGCGGAATGGTCGAACCGTCGCCATAATCGACGGTCTGGACAAGGTTGTTGGCCCGGACCTGCGGGTCTTTGTGAATTTCACCGACATGCTGAACGATTTCCCACTGGCCGTCTTGCCCTGACAGGATGTTTCGCCATTCCTGGAGCGTGTGCGAAGCGAACAGAGCCTTGATCTCGGCAATGCAGGCCTCGATGTTCTCGCGCCG
>JAHRVR010000219.1 GCA_019090585.1 Sphingomonadaceae bacterium | reverse complement strand
GTCTTTGCCTTGGCAGGCGATTCAACGATGACAAGTTGCATTGGGCTGTATCTGTGTCCTTACGCGTGTATGTGCGCACGAGAGTGGGTAGACATTGCATCAAGCGTCAAGAGGAACATATTTTCAAACACCACATTTTTGTTTATTGCACCACGAGTGATTCAATTTACCAAGTGGCAGAATGGGAACAAGATGATGGGAAGCCTGAGCATCAGAGATCTGGGACCGGGACATGGCTGGGGCGCCCGTGTCAGCGGCGTGGGCACATCCAATATACATGATGCGGATCTGCGCAAGCGCCTGGCGGACCTGCTGGTGGAGCGCGGCCTGATCATCTTCGAGGACATGGAGCCATCCCCAACGCTGCAAGTGGAACTGAGCAAGGTTTTCGGCCCGCTGAAGGACCACCCGACCAAGAGCACGGCGCGCGCCGACACCGATCTTGATCCAGGCATCATCGCAATTGACTACAAGCCGATGCAGATGGAAGGAACCGATCACGGCCTGGCCGGCGTGAATGGCAAGAAGCTGATCTCCTTCCTGCCCTGGCATTTTGACCATACCTATAATGACGAATTGAACTACGCCGGTGTGCTGCGGCCCCTCCAGATTGCGCCGGAAATGGGGCGCACCGGTTTTGCCGACGGTATGGAAATCTACAAGCGTCTTGATCCCGAGCTGATCGCCCGCATTCAGGACAAGAACGTGCTCTACACGCTCGATGTGCGCCTTACCCAGATGCATTTCGGGCGCTATTTCGAAACTTATGGCGACTTGCCGAGCCAGGCGGGTAATCTTGCAGAAGCGGCCACCTTTCCCCGCGCCATCCACCCGATGGTCTGGACCCGGCCAACGGGCGAGAAAGTTGCGCATTTCTGCGGGTTTGGTGCCGAAGGGATTGAAGGGCACGAGGACCCTGAAGGCGAAGCCCTGTTCGAAGAGGCACTTCAGGAGATGTACAAGGTCATTACGCCTTTCTGGCATGAGTGGAGACTGACCGACATGGTGATCTGGGACAATGCCCGGGTGCTGCATTCCGTGGAGGGCTGCGATCCCAAATATCCGCGCACGGTCCACCGCACGACCATCAGGGGCGATTACGGCCTTGGGCGGTTCGAAGGCGGAAAGAAAATCGGCGAGGTCCAGCGCGATATGCCTCCGCTCGCTCTGCCAGACGGAGTAGAATAGGCTTCTGCGCGCTCCGTCATACGGCGGACGAATAAGCAAGCCGAGACGAAAGCGTGTCAGTCTTGCCCGAGGCTCACACGTCCGCCAGCATGGCGCACAAGCTGGCCGGAAAGCTCCAGTTCCAGGAGGGCGAGTTGCACGGACGAAGCGCTTTCGCCCGATTGCCGGATCAGTTCATCCACACCGATGGGCGCAGTGGTCAGCAGACCGGCAATGTCGGCAGGGTCCTGCGCCGCAAGCTCATCATCGACAAAATAGGGCACCGGATCCTCATGAAACGACGAGCGCGGCGCACCATCGAATCCGCTTACAAGCTCGATCACATCCTCCGGTGACTGGACCAGCACGGCGCCATCCCGGATAAGCTGGTTGCACCCAAGGCTGCGCTGGTCGAGCGGGGAGCCGGGTATGGCCATAACCTCGCGCCCGGCCTCCCCCGCCAGCCGCGCGGTGATGAGTGAGCCTGATTTCGGGGCCGCTTCCACAACCAGCGTTCCAGCAGCAAGGCCAGCGATAATGCGATTGCGCGAAGGGAAATGGCGGGCCAGAGGTTCGGTGCCCGGCGGACGCTCTGCGATGAGCAGGCCTGCTTGCGCCACTTCCTCCTGCATGTCCCGGTGCTCGGGCGGATAAGCGATATCAATTCCCGAAGCGATCACGCCGATCGTCCCGCCGCCGTCCTCCCGGCTTTGCCCCTTTGCCGCCAGTGCGCCGCGATGGGCGGCCCCGTCTATCCCGCGAGCAAGGCCCGAAGCGACAGCGAACCCCTCAGCGGCAAGCGCATGCGCAAAATCGCGTGCCAGCTTGATCGCCGCTGCCGAAGCATTGCGGGCCCCAACAACGGCGATGCATGGGCGGCTTGCAAGGCCAACCTCGCCTCGAAAAGTCAGGATCGGCGGCGCGCCATCAATCTCGCGCAGCAGCGCCGGGTATTCACTTGAATCGTGGAAAAGATACCCCGCGCCAGCCTTGCGGACCGAGTCAATTTCCGCCTCGACCTGCCCGGCTTCGGCCAGACGGTAAGGCTTTCCCCCGCGCGATGCCATATCGGGCAGAGCGTCTGTCGCAGCCTGGGCGCTGCCAAACCGGAGAAGGAGCTGCGCATAAGTGATCGGCCCGACATTGGGCGAGCGGAGCAAACGGATGCGCGCAAAGGCTTCCGACTGCGAGATGCCGGACAACATAACGCCGGTGCCGGTCACTTGGCTTTTCCGACTTTCGGCTCTGTCCCGGCGCGCAGCCGGGCGATGTTGCCACGATGGAGAAACAGCACGAGCACTGCCAACCCGGAGAGCACCGGCACGAACGCAAAATAGCCCAGCACCCAGGCCGCAATCGGTGCCAGCACCGCCGCACTCATCCCGGCCAATGAAGAGATTCGCGTAAATACCAGCATACCGATCCACACGGCGGCATAGGCTGCACTGATCGGCCAAGCGAAGCCAAGCAAGACACCCATCAGGGTCGCTACGCCCTTGCCGCCTCTAAAGCCCAGCCAGAGCGGAAAACAGTGGCCCAGCAGCGCACCGGCACCAGCGGCGCAAACCGGTTCCCAGGGGCGGCCAAAAAATCCGAAGACTTCCCATGCAATAACGACGGCGGCGAAGCCCTTGGCCATGTCGAGAAGCAAGGTCGCACCCGCAAGCCCCTTGCTCCCGGTGCGCAGCACATTTGTCGCGCCGATACTGCCGGAACCGATGTCGCGCAGGTCACCTGCCCCGAACAGCCGGGTCAGGATCAGGCCAAAAGGCACCGAACCAAGCAAGTAGCCAAGCACAAGGGCAGCAATCATTTCCATGCACCTGCCATAACGCCTTGGGATGAAATGACGAAGCCCCGTTGCTCTTTTTACATCCATATCGGTATTGTGAGGCTCAACCGGGTAGCAGGACCTCGCGATTTGACCGCACGCATCGATCCATCTTCCGCAATCCTGCTGTTCGATTCCGGCGCGGGCGGACTAACGGTTCTGGCCGAGCTGCGCGCGCTTCTGCCCGAGGCTCCGGTAATCTACGTCGCGGACAATGCCGGCCTGCCTTATGGCGAAAAATCCGAAGCGCAGATTGCCGCGCGCGTGGCCGGGCTGCTGGGTCGCATGACCGAGCGCTTCAAACCAAGACTTGCCTGCATTGCCTGCAACACGGCTTCGACAATCGCTTTGGAAATGGTGCGCGAAGTCCTCGAAATCCCCGTTGTCGGCACAGTCCCCGCGATCAAGCCCGCCGCAGCCATGACCCAGACCGGGGTAATCGGGTTGCTCGGCACACAGGCCACAATTCGCCAGGGCTATGTTGACCGGCTCGAAGCGCGGTTCGCATCGGACAAGAAATTGCTCCGCCTTGCCGCTCCCGGACTGGTCGAAGCGGCCGAAGCAAAGCTGAGGGGCGAAGTGGTCAACACCGACATCGTCAAACGCTCGGCCGAGGGGCTTCGCGCAATGCCGGGCGGCAACCGGATCGATACGGTCGTGCTTGCCTGCACGCATTTTCCGCTGATCGAGGACGAACTGCAACAAGAGTTCGGCCCCGATGTTCGCTTTGTCGATGGGGCAAAAGGGATCGCACGGCGCATCGAATCGTTAACCCAGGCGCAGGAATTTCGGCGCGGCCGCCCTGATTTTGCGCTGTTCACACAGAACGGACAGGCGATCGATGCCTATCGTGAAGGATTCGCGCGCCATGGCCTTGAAGAGCTGAGCCTTGTGTGATGACACCGAAATTCAATATCTCGATCCTCGTTATCCTGCTGCTCATCGCCATTCCCTCGTACTGGCTGCTGTTCGAAAACAACACAGGTACGGCCCGGCCAAAGCCTGTAACGATTGCCCAGTTGCGCAGCCTTGCCGGGCCGAAGGAAGGCCCAGCGCCCAGATCTATTCGCTTTGAGCAAGTCGCCTCGCGTTTCAGGACCCGAAATCTCGTCGCTGCGGGGTATGGGATGCGCTGGGAGCGGCTCTACATTTTTGCTTACATGCTGGAATACCGCAATCGCGCACCGGCCTTCATCGGCGCCGGCATAAGCGAGGCTCAAACCAAAGGCCTGGATTACCGCAGCCACGAAGGGGCCGCTCAAAAGCGAGTCGCTTTGAACCTTGCAAATGCGGGTCAGGTCATCCCGCTGGAACAGGCCAATGAACAACTTGGCGGGCTGGAGATGCTTGCGGAGCGCGCCGTGGCCGACCGGCTCAGGGAAGATATTCACCAGCAGTGGCAAAAAGACGCGAAAGGAACGCCCTACGCACTTGCACCGGGTATCGTGATCATACCGACACCGGGCCTGCGCTCCAAATCACGGCTGGTTTACGTAAGGCTGACAAACGGGCGCGAATACCTGTTCGCGGGATCGCTTGCCCCGATCCACCAAAGCTGGACAAAAATTCGCGCACCAGCCCGGATCGTCACCGATCATTTCCGCAAGGATGACCGCCAGGAAATATTCTCATGGCTGCTTACCTTGCGCGCGCTAAAACGCGAATCCCATGACCTGATCATCGTGTCAGGCAACCGGATTCCCGGGAAGAGCGGAATAAGACGCTATTTCCCACAGGAAGACGGTGAAGATCTGGCTCTGGCAATTGCCGAGCAATTGCGGTAACCCGCGCTAGATTACGACGTTGAGATACGGCGATTGCGGGATGTTTGCGTGAATTACGACCAGATTTTCGACCAGGCAATTGATCGCCTCCATTCGGAGGGCCGGTACCGAGTCTTTATCGACATCCTGCGCAACAAGGGTGCATATCCCAATGCGCGCTGTTTTGCCGGCCATAACGGGCCGAAGCCGATCACCGTGTGGTGTTCGAACGATTACCTCGCCATGGGCCAGCACCCCAAAGTCATCAGTGCGATGGAAGAAGCACTGCACGATGTCGGCGCAGGCTCAGGCGGCACGCGCAATATCGGCGGCAACACCCATTACCATATAGAGCTGGAAAGCGAACTGGCCGACCTGCATGGCAAGGAATCGGCGCTGCTGTTCACGTCGGGCTATGTTTCGAACGATGCCACGCTGTCCACTTTGGCCAAGCTGCTTCCCGGCTGCATCATCTTCTCAGACGAGCTGAACCACGCCAGCATGATTGCCGGAATCCGCAATTCAGGCTGCGAAAAACAGGTTTGGCGGCACAATGATCTTGACCATCTTGAAGAGCTTCTGGCCGCCGCAGATCCCGATGCACCCAAGCTGATCGCCTTTGAAAGCGTCTATTCCATGGACGGCGATATTGCGCCAATTCACGCGATCTGCGACCTTGCCGACAAATACAACGCGCTGACCTATATTGATGAAGTTCACGCCGTGGGGATGTATGGCGAGCACGGCGGCGGCATTTCCGACCGGGACGAGGCCGCCAGCCGTATCACGATCATCGAAGGCACCCTGGGCAAGGCGTTTGGCGTCATGGGCGGATATATCACCGCAGATACGCGGATCGTGGATTGCATCCGATCTTATGCGCCGGGCTTTATCTTCACCACCAGCCTTTCGCCGGTGCTGGTGGCTGGCGCGCTTGCCTCGGTGAAGCATCTCAAGGCGTCGAGCGAGGAACGAGACCGCCAGCAGACCGCCGCTGCCGATCTCAAGCGCATGTTCGCCGAAGCGGGACTGCCGGTAATGGATTCGGTCACGCACATCGTTCCGCTGATGGTTGGCGATCCGATAAAGGCCAAACAGATCAGCGACATCCTGCTGGCGGAATACGGCGTTTACGTCCAACCGATCAATTATCCCACCGTCCCGCGCGGAACCGAGCGCCTGCGCTTTACGCCCGGACCGATGCATACTGAAGAGATGATGCGCGATCTCACTTCCGCGCTCGTTGAGATCTGGGAACGGCTGGAAATCAGGCTCGCGGCCTGACCGAGTCTGGCTGCGCATGGTCGTCGACGGACATTGGTATTAGCAATTCCCGGCCCGCCGCCGCCTTCTTCGTCCCATTCATCACACGCTCTCGTCCAGCCGAGCAAGCGTGTGCGTCATCTGTGCAGGTTCACCACATTGTCCGACACCGGAAGCTCACGGTCGCCCCGGTAAAGGCTAGACATCGGTTCATCGGCTACATCGAAGACTTCGTTCTGGCCAAAACCATTGAAGGCTGTGCGCATCGCCGCGCCATAAGCGCCCAGCATACCGATCTCGATGTAATCGCCTGATGCTATGTCGGCCGGCAAGGTGAACGGGCCTTCCATGAAGTCCGCGTCGTCGCAAGTCGGACCATAGAAAGAAAATGCCTCAGGCTCTCCAGCGCGGTCTTCAGCAAGGCAGCGCACCGGGAAGCGCCAGCCGACATGGGCGGCATCGTAAAGCGCGCCGTAAGCACCATCGTTGATGTAAAGCTCGTTCCCGCGGCGGCGCTCCACTTTCACCACCAGAGAGTTGTATTCCGCGCAAAGCGCCCTGCCCGGCTCGCACCACAGTTCGGCATTATAGGCCACAGGCAGCGCCTCAAAATGGCGGTGGATGATCTTGAAAAAATCCTCGAGCGGCGGCGGCTCCATACCCGGATAGACCGAGGGGAACCCCCCACCGACATTGATCATGTCGATGACGACGCTGGCATCGGCAATCGCGGCACGAACCCGGTCGAGCGCCTGGACATAGGCAAATGGCGTCATCGCCTGGCTGCCAACATGGAAGCACAGGCCCAGCCAGTCCGCAACCTGGCGGCTGGCTTGAAGCAACGAGCCCGATTCGGTCAGATCACAGCCAAATTTCGAGGCAAGACTCAGTTCCGCATATTCCGAAGACACACGCAGACGCACGCACAGACGCAAGTCCGGCGCATGGTCCGTCGCTTCGACGATTTTCGCCAGTTCCTCATGCGAATCGAGGCTGAAGGTCTTCACCCCATGCTCGAAATAGGCCTCACGAATGGCGCGGGCGGTCTTGACCGGGTGCATGAAACACAGCCGCGCTTCAGGGAGCAGGGATCGAACCAGCCGCACTTCCGCAATCGAGGCCACGTCATAATGCGTAATGCCCGCGTCCCACAGCACCTGCAGCAAGTCAGCAGACGGATTGGCCTTTACCGCATAGAGCGACTTG
>JAHRVR010000013.1 GCA_019090585.1 Sphingomonadaceae bacterium | reverse complement strand
TTCTTAATGATGCAAAGCAAGTTTTACGAAGGAACTGATTGTGAGCGAAGAGCGCAGCGGCGCAGACATATTGGTTGAAAGCCTGACCCGTCAGGGTGTTGAGCACGTGTTCGGCTATCCCGGCGGTGCCGTGCTGCCGATCTATGACGCCCTGTTCCGCGATGATCGCATTCACCACATCCTTGTCCGGCATGAGGCCGGCGCGGTTCATGCCGCCGAAGGTTATGCCCGCTCCACAGGCAAGCCGGGCGTTGTCCTCGTCACGTCCGGGCCGGGCGCAACCAATGCCATAACCGGTATCGCCGATGCTTTTCTGGATTCCATCCCAATTGTCGTCGTTACCGGGCAGGTCCCGAGCGCTCTGATTGGATCGGACGCCTTCCAGGAAGCCGATACAGTCGGCATTTCGCGCCATTGCACGAAGCACAATTACCTTGTGAAGGATCCGGCCGACCTTGCCGCCACCATTGACGAGGCGTTTCAGATCGCGACCACGGGCCGCCCCGGCCCAGTCCTTATCGACATTCCCAAAGACGTGCAGATTGCGTCCGCGATCATGAAAGACGGCGTTCCCCAGCGCCGCAACCGCTATGTTCCGCGCATGGAAGGGACGCAGGCGGAGATTGCCCGCGCAATCGACATGATGGCCGCGGCCAAGACCCCGGTGTTCTATACAGGCGGCGGCATCATCAATTCTGGGCCTGAAGGCTCAGCCCTGCTGCGCCAGTTGCAGGAAATAACCGGCGCGCCTGTTACCTCCACGCTAATGGGGCTTGGCGCTTTCCCGGCCGATCATCAAGACTGGCTGGGCATGCTGGGCATGCATGGCACTTTCGAGTCCAACATGGCGATGAATCAGGCCGATCTGATCGTCTGCCTTGGCGCGCGATTTGATGATCGCGTGACAGGCCGGCTCGATGCTTTTGCGCCAAACTCGGAGAAGATCCACGTCGACATAGACCGCGCTTCGATCAACAAGGTGATCCCGGTAGAGCTGCCGATCGTTGGCGATTGCGCAACTGTCATGCGCCAGATGATTGAGGCCTGGGGCAGCCGCAAGCCTGAAGACCTTTCCGCATGGAAAGCCCGGATCAACGAATGGCGGGAGCGCAAGAGTCTGTCCTTCCCGGTAAGGACGGATGCCATCATGCCGCAGCTCGCGGTGCAGCGGCTCTACGAGCTGACCAAAGCGCGCAATCCGATCATTACGACCGAGGTCGGCCAGCATCAGATGTGGGCTGCGCAGCATTATCATTTCTTTCAACCCAACCGCTGGCTTACATCAGGCGGTCTGGGCACCATGGGCTATGGCATGCCCGCCGCGATTGGCGCGCAGATCGGCAATCCCGATGATCTGGTCATCGACATTGCTGGCGACGCTTCGATCCAGATGAACATTCAGGAAATGGGCACGGCGACTCAATACCGGCTGCCGATCAAGATCTTTACGCTCAACAACCGGTGGATGGGCATGGTCCGCCAGTGGCAGGAGCTGACTTATGAAAGCCGCTATTCACAGTCCTATTCAGACAGCTTGCCAGACTTCGTGAAGCTGGCCGAGGCCTATGGATGGAAAGGTATCCGCATTGAAGATGAAAGCCAGCTCGACGACGGCATTCAGGCCATGATCGAACATGACGGGCCGGTCTTCGTCGATTGCGTGGTCCATGATGAAGCGAACTGTTTCCCAATGATTCCATCAGGCGCATCGCACACCGAAATGATCCTTTATGGTGACAACGTCGCCGGGACCATGGACGATGAAGCCAAGGCACTGGTCTGAAAGGAGCGCCGGATTATGAAAATCATGCAGCAAAAATCAGAACGGCACGTCCTTGCCATCACTGTCGACAATGAATCGGGCATCCTGGCCAAGATCGCCGGGCTGTTCACCGCACGTGGCTATAATATCGACAGTTTGACGGTGGCCGATATTTCGGAGAACCACTCGATCAGCCGTATCACCATTGTCACCAATGGGCCGCCGGCGCAGATCGATCAGGTCCGCGCACAACTTGAGCGGCTGGTGCCGGTTCACAAAGTCGCGGACCTGACCGAACTGGGGCCCCATGTCGAACGCGAGCTGGCGCTGGTCAAGGTATCCGGCAAGGGAGAACAGCGTGTCGAGGCGCTGCGCCTGGCCGATGTGTTCCGCGCAAAGGTGGTGGACAGCACCACTTCCAGCTTTATTTTCGAGATCACCGGCACGCCCGAAAAGATCGGCAGCTTCGTGGCCTTGATGCGCGAGCTTGGCCTCGTAGAAGTTGGCCGCACTGGCGTTGTCGGCATGATCCGCGGCCTGGAAGAAGCCTGAATATTCAACCGTGCGCCGCCCCGGGGCTTGACCCGGAGCGCAAGACCGCTAGGCGGCGCGTAACTCACAGCCAAACCGGCAGCGCCGGGACGACGAACAGGGAAGTGACATGAAAGTCTTTTACGACGCGGATTGCGACATCAACCTCATTACCAGCAAGAAGATCGCCGTGGTCGGCTATGGCAGCCAGGGGCACGCGCACGCACAAAACTTGCGCGACAGCGGCGTCAAGGACGTGGCGATCGCGCTTCGTGAAGGTTCTGCCACAGCCCAGAAGGCGCAAGCGGCTGGTTTCAAGGTTCTGAGCAACAAGGAAGCGGCCGCATGGGCCGACATCCTCATGATCCTTGCGCCTGACGAACTTCAAGCTTCGATCTGGGAAAACGATATCAAGGGCAATATGAAGCCCGGCTCGGCCCTCGCCTTTGCGCATGGCCTCAACGTCCATTTTGGCCTGATCGAGGCACCGTCAGACATTGACGTGATCATGATCGCACCAAAGGGCCCAGGCCATACGGTTCGCTCCGAATATCAGCGCGGCGGCGGCGTGCCGTGCCTGATTGCCATCCATCAGGACGCAACCGGCAATGCGCATGACGTTTCGCTCGCATATGCTTCGGGTGTTGGCGGCGGCCGTTCGGGCATCATCGAAACCAACTTCCGCGAAGAATGCGAAACCGACCTGTTCGGCGAGCAGGCCGTTCTGTGCGGCGGCCTTACCCACCTGATCCAGGCGGGTTTCGAAACCCTGACCGAAGCGGGCTACGCGCCGGAAATGGCCTATTTCGAATGCCTCCACGAAGTGAAGCTGATCGTCGATCTGATGTATGAAGGCGGCATCGCCAACATGCGCTACTCGATTTCGAACACTGCGGAATATGGCGACATCACCACTGGCCCGCGTATCATCACCGATGAGACCAAGGCGGAAATGAAGCGCGTTCTGGCCGACATCCAGGCAGGCCGCTTCGTCAAGGATTTCGTGCTTGATAACCGTGCTGGTCAGCCTGAACTGAAAGCATCACGCAAGGCAGCTGCGGCTCATCCGATTGAGGAAACCGGTGCCAAGCTGCGCGCCATGATGCCTTGGATCGGTGCCAACAAGCTGGTCGACAAAGAAAAGAACTGACCCGCATCACACAGAGATACCGGGCATGTTCGATCATGCCCAGGAAAACGCCGCCCTCCCCACCGGAAAGGCGGCGTTTTTCTATTCCATGGCGGGATTCAGCGCATGAGCGCGAAGCATTTTCGGACCTCGTGCGCAAAGAGTTCCGGTTGTTCCCAAGCCGCAAAATGGCCTCCGCGATCAACCGTATTCCAATAGACGATATCGGTCAGGACACGCGCCGCCCAGTCACGCGGGACGTAAGACAGCTCAGCGGGAAATATGGAAACGCCTGAAGGCACATCGACCGTCTTGTCGGAATTTGCGATCGTGCCAGCCGCCTCCCAGTAAAGCCGCGCAGATGATCCGCCCGTCGCGCTCAGCCAATACAGGGTGATATTGTCAAGAATCTGATCCTGACTGAGAGCATCCTCCGGTAAACCATTGTTATCTGTCCATTTCCACATCTTTTCATAGATCCATGCGGCTTGCGCCACGGGGGAATCCACCAGGCCATAACCCAGAGTCTGCGGGCGGCTTTTCTGAAGCTGCATATAGCCCCAGTCATTTGCTTTGTACTCGGAGTCCAGCGCCCACATTTTCCGGTAGTCCTCGCCAGCCTCGTCGCTGTCTTTCGGCCGGGGACGATACATTGGCCGGTTCGTATGCACGCCAGCCAGCCCTTCGGGCGCGATGGCACCGATCAAAGTGGTGATGACCGAGCCCCAGTCCCCGCCTTGCGCCACCCAGCGGGAATATCCCAGCCTTTGCATCAACTCGATCCAGGCTTCGGCAATGCGCTGGCCATTCCACCCCGTTTCCTTCGGCTTGGCCGAAAATCCATAGCCGGGGAGCGACGGCGCGATCACATGAAAGGCGTCTTGTGCCTTTCCGCCATGGGCCACTGGATCGGTCAGCAGCGGGATCACATCAAGAAACTCAACGATCGAGCCGGGCCAACCATGCGTCATGATCAACGGCATCGCATTTTCGTGGGGTGATCGGGCATGAAGAAAGTGGATGTCGAGACCATCTATCTCCGTAACCTGCGGGCTAAAAGTATTGATCCGCGCCTCACATTTGCGCCAGTCAT
>JAHRVR010000218.1 GCA_019090585.1 Sphingomonadaceae bacterium | reverse complement strand
GGCGGACGCCGCCCAACCGGGATCGACGCGGTAGAGCACGCGGTGAACGTGGCGCGGCTGGGAGCAGGGGAATTGCTCGTCACTTCGATGGATGGAGACGGAACAAAGGCGGGATATGATCTGGAACTCACCCGCGCCATCGCCGATGCGGTCTCGGTTCCGGTGGTCGCCAGCGGCGGCGACGGCACGCTCGATCATCTTGTGGAAGGCGTGACGAAGGGGCACGCCAGTGCCGTGCTGGCTGCCTCGATCTTCCATTTCGGGAAGTATTCGATTGCCGAGGCTCATGCCGCGCTTCGTGCGGCGGGTTTGCCAGCGCGAAGCTGACTTTCCTGAGATCTGTCGGGAATCATTACAGTACCGCGCGGTCCGGGAAAGCCGTTAACTATCGCAACTGTGCTGCACTGCGGCATTCGTAGTCATGGCATGGCAATTGCATTAACCTTTTGTAATTATTCCAAAAGGGTCATTGCAGATGCGTTTAGCGCAATCCGCGTTGCTGGGCGCAGCGGCATTTATCATTTCAACTTTGCCTGCACTTGCGGGTGATCCAAACGCGCAAGTTCCGGAACCGAGCATGGTAACGATAATTTCGCTTGCCTGCGCGGGCGTGCTGATCGGTCGCCGGATGGCGGCCAAGCGGCCGCCGCGCGACTGAAGCCACTTTTTGATCTCTTGAGGGCACATCTCTTGACCAGGCAGCCCGTTCGCCGCATTGCGATATCTTATGAGCCAGCCCGGAACGCTAGAGCGCCTTGAAGCAATTATCGCCGCGCGCCGCGATGCCGACCCCGATTCCAGTTATGTTGCCATGCTCAACGCCAAGGGGCTGACCAAGATCGCCCAGAAGCTGGGCGAGGAGGCGACCGAGACGGTTATTGCCGCACTGGCGCAGGATGAAAAGGCTCTGGTGGGGGAAGCGGCTGACCTGATCTTCCACTTACTCGTACTGCTCGCCAACAAGGACATCGCACTTGCCGCTGTGCTGGCAGAGCTGGACCGGCGTGAGGGAATGTCGGGCATTGCCGAAAAGGCTTCCCGGAAATCAAGATAGACCCACAGCCAAGAGGACGATTGACCGACCATGCCCATCGACCCGCGCGAGCCCTATGACGACACCAATATCTTTGCGAAGATCATTCGTGGGGAACTGCCTTGCGACAAGGTCTATGAGGATGATGTGGCGCTGGCCTTTAATGACATCCGTCCGCAAGCGCCGGTCCATGTGCTGGTGATCCCCAAGGGGGCTTATGTCAGCTGGGACGACTTCACCGAAAAGGCAGACGATGGGGAAATCGCGGCCTTTATGCGCTCGGTCGGCAATGTCACTCGGCAGCTTGAGCTGGATGGACCGGGATACCGGCTGATGGTCAATATGGGCGGGCACGGCCATCAGGAAGTGCCGCACCTGCATGTCCACATTTTTGGTGGGCGGCCATTCTTCCAGATGATCCCGGACTGAGATTCCGGTTCAAAATTCGGCTCCGGCTCACGGAAAGCAAGGCAGAGCGTTTCAACGCTACGCCCAGAACAACGCGCCAGCTGTGCAGATCGGCGCTGACTGCCTTCCCACTGCCTTGGAAGGCGTCTAAATACACACCCACAATGACTGCGCCATTGGCACCCCTTTGCGGCCGTTTTGAAGGCCTGCTGCATTCTTATGGCGTGCGTGTCTATCATGAGGACACGGACGCGACCGCCGTGGTCTATCACGCCACTTATCTGCGATGGTTTGAGCGGGCGCGGTCAGACATCCTTGCGCTCGTTGGAATTGACCAACCCGGTGCGATCGATCGCGGTGAGGGCTATTACGTCGTTTCTGAGATGGCGATCCGCTATCTGGCCTCTGCCCGGCTGGCAGATGCGTTGGTGATTGAGACACGCTGTGATGAAGTGGGCGCAGCCAGCTTGCGCATGACGCAGACGGCGATGCTTGGGGACAAAAGATTATGTGAGGCAAAGGTCAGGATCGGCTTTGTCGGGCCTGACGGAAAACCGCGGCGGCAGCCCGATGAATGGCGCCGGGCTTTTGCTTCGATCACAGATGGTACGGAAAGGTAGCAATGTCTGTTTTTTCAATTCTCGCAGGTGCGGTCAGTGCGCCCCAGCGGCTGGATCCGGTGAAGTTGTTTCTCGATTCTGACATCGTTGTGCAAGTGGTGATGGCCGGCCTTGTTCTTGCAGCGATCTGGACCTGGGCGATCATTGTCGGTTTTTCCCTGCGCATCGGCGCGGTGAAGCGCAAGTGCGATGCTTATGAGCGAGAATTCTGGGAGATACAGAATTTCGCGAAAATTCGCGATGACCGCGGCGCAAGAAAAGTGGCGTCGGGCCGGGTGGCGCTGGCCGGGGTTGATGAGTGGCAGCGCTCCGTTGAGCAGCCGAATTTCGATCTTGAGGGTGCGCGCCAGCGCGTTGCCGCTGCATTGGATTCCTCAGTGGCCGAAGAAGCCGATACGCTGGCAGCGCGCCTCAATTTCCTCGCGACGACCGGGTCAGTTGCGCCGTTTGTCGGCCTGTTCGGAACGGTATGGGGCATCATGAACAGTTTCTTCCAGATCGGCCAGCAACAGAACTCCTCGCTCGCAGTTGTCGCGCCCGGTATTTCAGAGGCTCTCTTCGCCACGGCGCTCGGTCTGTTCGCCGCCATTCCGGCAGTGATCGCCTACAACCGCTTTTCCAACCGGGTGAACCTGTTCGAAGCGCGTTTGCAGCGTTTTGCAGATCGTTTCCATGCGCTGATCGGTAGCCGGCTGGAGCAACGCTGATGGCCATGGCGGGGTCCCGGGCTGGTGGGCGGGGCAAGCGGCGCAGGGGTGCCCGCGCTCCCATGGCGGAAATCAACGTCACGCCTTTCGTCGATGTCATGTTGGTGCTGCTCATCATTTTCATGGTGACAGCGCCGCTTCTGACTGCGGGCGTGCCGATCGAACTCCCCGAAAGCCGCGCCAAGGCGCTTTCGGAAGAGCGCCTGCAGATCACACTCAGTATCGCGCCAGATGGCACGGTATTTGTTGAGGAGCAGCCGGTGGCGCTGGCCTCGCTTCCCGCCACTCTCGCGTTGCTGCCACGTCAGGCCAATGGCAAGGCACCGCTTGTTACTTTGCGTGCGGACAAGGCGCTTGATTATGGCAGAGTCATGGCCGTGATGGGTGAGCTTAACCGCGCCAGTTTCACATCAATTACACTGGTGACAAACGCTGCTGCCAATACGCCCGGCGAAACAGTAGCGCAGCCTGAAGACGATTCTGGCGATGAATTTGTCAGCGATGGTTCAGGCGGCGAGCAATAGGCACGATGGCATGGCATCTTCCGCGCTGACCAGAGAATACGGTTGGGGCTTGGCGATTTCGATCGCGGGCCATGCTGCCTTGCTTGCCGTGCTGGTGGCGCGTCCCCATTCCGGCGATGTTGTCGTCCCGCCCCAGCGCATTGAAGTAACAATAGGCGACGAGGTTGGGTTGACATCGACCTCGCCCGACCCCGCCGAGGCAGCG
>JAHRVR010000217.1 GCA_019090585.1 Sphingomonadaceae bacterium | reverse complement strand
TGGACGTCGCGCAAGATGCATACTGGCGCTACGCAGCCGAGGTCGATCGGTGCGAAGCCAAGATGCTCTATTCGGACGATCGTGTAACGACATATTACAAGAACGAATTCGGACGTTCCGCCGCCAACAATCCCATCGACATACGGCGAATCTGGCGCTGGATGCGCAACCCTGCCCCGTCCGAAGCAACCGGCCCGGCTCCGGGGCCGGAAGACGGCGATGCGGTGATCGAACCAAAGTTCGGCGCGGATTTGTTGGTCCGCTAAGAGGAAACGGGAATATCGCGGAGGATGGCTCATGGAGCTTCGCGATACCCGATTAGGTGCAATGATAGGCCGATCAATACCGAAACGGTGTTGATTCAGAAGGGAGATGGGCGGCATCGCGCCGGGGGAGATGGCGTTGACGGGGGTGTACTGCGCCTTGAGCTGGCGGGCACAAGCGGCGGCGACCACTCATTTCGACGCCGTGACGCGGTGCAACGAGACTTGGACTGCGGCCTATCTGCGGACCATTCCAGCTAGAGGCAAGCCAATCTCGCTTGAGCCTATAACGGCAAAAATATATGCTTCTAGCGCACTTAAGCGTGGTGGGCGGTGACGGTCTCGAACCGCCGACCCTCTCGGTGTAAACGAGATGCTCTACCAACTGAGCTAACCGCCCCACAGCCCTCTCGGGCCGGGCGCTCTTAAACGATCACCGGGCGCAGTCAAGAATGCAAAAAAGCGGCGGCCCTGTCCGAGCCATGCAAAATCCGGATAAGCTGCGCTAGACGAGCTGTGACGCGCTCCTACCCAGCTCCGCAAAATATCGCGCCATGCCATCGGCGGCCTTGTCGGTCAGGGCGATGAAGGCACGGCGGCGGTCAGTATCGTCTTCCACCCGTTCGAACAGCCCGGCCTCGGTCATCTGCCCGATCCAGCGCAGGGCCGTGGTTGGCGGAACGCCCGAGGCAATGCAAAGCGAAGTGACCGAAACCCGCGAATGCTCGGCCCTTGCCGATGTCAGGTCGAGCAGCATGTCCCAGGCGGGATCGGCAAACAGCTCACCATCGAAGAAGCGCGCGCGAAGCTGACGCTGACGGATGATCCGGCGCACCATTCGCGGATCGGGAAGCGCAGGGCGCGCAGCGCGCACCAGCCGCTCTGAATCGTCCCCCTTGCCGCTGAAAGACTTACCTGGCGCTTCAAAGCGAAAAGCGCTGTCCCGGTCATCTGCTTCGTGCGCCGGGGACGAACCGCCATCAAGCCGGTCGAGTCGCTGGGCAATCTGGCCGACCTGTTCAGTCAGGCGCAAAAGCACCAGCCGGTCCTCTTCGGACAATTCGCGCAGGCGCAGACCGCCACTGCCGCCAAGCAGCTGCCCAAGCGCGATGACGCGGTCGGCGCGGCTGGGATCGACCAGCAATTGCGGATTGGACTGATCCATGCAGCCGAATATATCGTCCAGCCCGTCCACCGTGGTGGACACAATCAGCCTTGCGCCGGAGCGGGCGGCGCGCATGTCCAGCCGCGCCAGTGCGGCCAGCATGGCCCCGTCCGCCTGCGGGCAATCGAGTATCACCACTTCGCCCAGCGGACGCGCCGCGCCTTCAAGCAGACCGGCAAGAGTTGCCGTCTCACGGATACTAATGCCCGCCGCCCGCGCATCATCACGCATGGTGTCACGCAGGTGCCCCCTATCGGCATAGATCGACACGGAAAGCGGCAGACCAGCCGGATCGCAGGCCGGTTCGCCATAAGTGAAATCAGCCTGAATTGGCGCGTGAACTGTCATTGGTGCTCGACTCCATCGCTTGAATGCGAACATGAGTAGAACAAAACAGGATTATGTCAAGAATGGGGATAATGCAATTACGGACCGTAGCGGCGATTAGAACAAATGACTAAACAAGTTGAATGCCCGAACCGCGACTTACACTGCTCAGTGAAATATTTCGCAAATGGAGAGCAAAGCTCGCTGTCGGGGTGCCGACAGCAGCAGGCGTATATCAGTTTGCTTGCGACCAATTTGGACTACCCACGCTCCCCAGGCTGTGGGGGATGGCTGGCGCTGTTTTTCCATGGTGGGCATGGCTCTTGGTTGCACACGCTGGCTTCACCTATGTGCTTTTTGAGTTCGTGCGGCGAAACAGTCAGTCACTTAGTAGAACAGATGCCAGCAGGACGCGAAACCGAAAATCATGTCCAAGTTTAGAGGATATTGGCAGACGCGTGGATAGTCTTTTGGCTAAAGACCGAGCCGACTACATTCGTCTAATCCAAATCGCCGGATTAGAAGAACATGCCAAGTCAGTATCAAATCATCTCGGATTTCTCCTTCAGTCTGCTATAAGAATTGGACCGTCCGAGAGAATAGGTGAACATCAAGGACGAAAACCATTGGAAATGGAGAAACTTAACCTGACACCTCTGCTGCGGGCAAGTAATCTGGTACCGGGCACTGGTTTGGTTCTGCCGGAAATAAAGAAAGAAGAATTCCTTCCAGCGAAGCCCGTAAAGGGCGATGATAAAATCTCCAATGACCATGCCCGCGAAGAATATCGCT
>JAHRVR010000216.1 GCA_019090585.1 Sphingomonadaceae bacterium | reverse complement strand
CTCTGCGATGCTGGTCCGCGCCGTGCCGCAGGCGCTGGCAAATGGCGATGTTCAGGCGCTGGTGCGCGACGTGGCGGATGATCTTGCCCAGAATGGCGCTGCGCTGCTGCTGGACGAACGGCTCGATCATGTGCTGGCAACGATGGCCTGCCACGGCTCTGTCCGGGCTGGGCGCGTGCTTTCAGTAGCGGAAATGAATGCGCTGCTCCGCGAGATGGAAGTCACGCCGCGCTCCGGCCAGTGCAACCATGGGCGGCCAACATGGGTGAAGCTGGCGCACGGGGACATCGAGAAATTGTTCGGTAGAAAGTAACCCGCACCCGTTAAGGTAATCGGGTTGAACGCTCGACCAATGCCGGTTCAGCGCCCAGTCGGACACATCATTATGCTGGCCATCGCACTTCTTTCTGCCATCGGAACAGCTCCGGCACTGGTTGCCAGGGCGGACGAACTGAACGCCCGCTATGTCAATTGCCTCTTTGCCATGGCTCGTGACGCGAAGGCGCGGTCAGTCGAAGAAAGCGAATTTCCGGTTTTGCTCGCTGAATCCTGTGTTCCCGAGCGGGCGCTATTGCGTGAGGCCGCCATAGCGGTGCAGAGACAACGCGGATCGACGCGCAACGCGGCGCAAGCTGAGTGGTCACGCGTTGAGGCTCAGGGAAGGGCAAGCGTGGAGCGCGCTTACCGGATCGCGCGCTAGCTACACAGGTCCGAAAGAGGGGCCGATCGTCGGCAGAATATGTTCCGCGATATTTCAGTCAGACATTGAACTTGAAGTGCAGGACATCGCCGTCCTTCACTTCGTAATCCTTGCCTTCCTGGCGCAGCTTTCCGGCATCCTTTGCCGCTGTCTCACCGCCCAGTGTGACGAAATCGTCATAGGCGATGGTTTCCGCGCGGATGAAGCCGCGTTCCATGTCCGAGTGGATTTCACCCGCCGCTTCTGGCCCTGTTGCGCCGGTATGCACGGTCCATGCCCGCGCTTCCTTGGGGCCAACCGTGAAAAAGGTAATGAGGTGGAGGAGATCATACCCCGACCGAATAATGCGCGACAGCCCGTTTTCGGACAGCCCCATTTCCTCAAGGAACACCATCCGGTCTTCTGGCTCCATGCCGATGAGTTCAGCCTCTATCGCGGCTGAAACGATCACCGCGCTGGCGCCTTCGGCTTTTGCTTGTTCGAATACGCGCGCGGAAAAGGCATTGCCCTGCGCCGCGGCATCTTCCTCGACATTGCAGACGTAGAGCACTGGCTTGGCCGTGAGCAGCTGAGCCTGCTTGAATACGCGCGCTTCCTCTATGTCCTTCGGTTTGGTCAGGCGCGCAGGCTTGCCATCGCGCAGCAGCTCCAGCGCCTGTCCCAGCACGCTGGCCGTAATTCTGGCTTCCTTGTCCCCGCCGGTGGCGCGCTTTTGTGCAGCAGGAACGCGTTTTTCCAGGCTCTCAAGGTCTGCCAGTAGCAATTCGGTTTCCACGATTTCGGCATCGAGGGTGGGATCGACCCGGTTTTCGACATGCTGGATGTCATCGTCTTCAAAACAGCGCAGCACGTGGATGATGGCATCGACCTCGCGGATATTGGCGAGGAACTGGTTGCCAAGTCCTTCGCCCTGCGATGCGCCGCGGACCAGCCCGGCAATATCGACAAAGCCAAGCTGTGTCGGAATGATCTTCGCCGATCCGGCAATTGCGGCGAGTTTGTCGAGTCGTTCATCAGGCACACCGACCTGGCCGACATTGGGCTCTATCGTGCAGAAGGGATAGTTTGCTGCCTGCGCAGCCTGTGTTTCCGTCAATGCGTTGAACAGAGTCGATTTGCCGACATTGGGCAGGCCGACGATACCGCAACGAAAACCCATCTCATGCTCCTTTGCCGCGGCTTTTGCGGCCTGAGCGCGGCCCCTTAGCCGGGACAACGGCATTTGGCCAGTTTCGTGAACCGCACAAGTGGCGTTTCACGTAATCTTCACTTGCGATGGGTAACTACTGCGATGATGAAACCCGCCAGGAACCTGTTGATCGCGACGCTTGCGGCCGGCCTTCTCACTGGCTGCGGGATGAGCGTAGAAGATCTCCGTGAACATGGTCAGGCCGCTTTTTCACAGCATCGTTTTGAAGAGGCGCGGCGAGATTATATCGCGATTCTGCAGGAGCAGCCGGACGAGCGCGCAGCAATGGACAAGCTGGTGCGGATATATCTGGCGCAGGAAAATCCGGTTGCGGCCAAAGCTATGCTTGCTCGTATGGAGGAGAACGAATTCCCCCCCACGGATGCGGCGATTCTACAGGGCGAAGTGGCACTTATGCAGGGGCACTTCGAAGATGCGCTCACTCGGGTTGCAAATCTGCAGAGCGCGCAGGCTTTGCGCATAATTGCGATTGCCAATATTGGCCTGAAGCAGCCTGCCAAGACTGCTGACGCCTTTGAAAGCGGGCGCCGTGCACCGGGAAACAAGGGGCGTTTGCTGGCAGATTATGCGCATTTCAAGTTCGGGACGGGTGATCTTGCGAGTGCTCGCCAGTTGGCGGCGCTTGCGGCGAAGGAACGACCCGTCGAATTGCTCACACTGATGGTCAATGCCGATCTTGCCATGAACGACAGCCAGTTTGCTCGCGGTCTTGAATGGTATGAGCGCGCAATAAATCTGTTCCCGGACAGCCGGCCAGCGGCACTCGGCCGGATCGCCGCGCTGGCAGAGCTGGGCCGGTTTGAGCAGGTTCGCCCCATTGTGGAGGCGGCGCGAGCAGCTTCACCGCACGATAACGATTACCTTTATCTCTCGGCGCGGCTGGCTGCGCAGGATGGAAACTGGGAAAAAGTCCGCGAGATGTTGCAGCCCCATGAGCGCGGTCTCAGCGCCATGCCGGCTGCCAATATGCTCTATGCCAATGCGATGATGGAGATAGGTCAGGGGGAACAAGCTCGGAGCCGACTTTCCTCACAGCTCCTGCGCGAACCGGGGAACAGACAGGTTCGCGTTCTGCTTGGTGAAGCGAAATTGAAAGTCGGTGACCTCTATGGCGCGGTCGAGACGCTGGAGCCGATTGCGCGATGGCCCGATGCTACGGATGAAGAGCTTGCGCTGCTTGCCAGCGCACGCGCGGCGACCGGCGCATAAAGGCGCGTTCCAAAAAAAGAAAGGCCACACCTTACGGTGCAGCCTTTCCTGGTCCATGTCCGGCAGCTCACAGGGAGCTCTGCCGGTTGGTATTACATCGGCGTGGATTACTTGCCGATGCGGCGACGGCGGGCAAAGCCGAGGCCGATCAAGCCGAGACCCAGCATGCCAAGCATGCCCGGCTCGGGAACTTCGTTGCCGCCGGTCGAACCACCAGTCGATCCGGTCGAACCGCCAGTGGACCCGGTGGAACCGCCCGTGGATCCGGTGGAGCCGCCGGTAGATCCGGTGGAGCCGCCGGTAGATCCAGTCGAGCCGCCGGTGGATCCCGTGGAGCCACCGCTTGAGCTTGGCGGGCCGCCGCTTGAGCCACCGCTTGAGCCGCCACAGCTCTTATGGCCGCAGCCGCAATGGTGACTGTGAGAACCGGAACTGGTGCTAGAGCTGCCGCCGCTGCTCCAACCGCCAGACGATCTGCCACCAGCATATGCCGGTGCGGCTAAGGCCAGTGCCGAGGCGAGGCCGGTAAGGATGATGGCATTGCGTGTCATTGTACGTGTCATTGTCAGAACCCCTATGAAATGGTTGACACCGATTAATGCAATAGGTGTGCCAATTGCGGAGTACCGGGCCTCACAATGGTTAATCAGGTTCGGGACAGGGGCAATGTGTCATGGATACCGACACCAGATATGGTTAATCTGTTGACGATGTTACACTTGACATACCACACCCCTTTATGTAGTGTTTTGGCCATAGGAGAAGTCCCGTGGCCAAGTCTATTTTCGATGCCCCGCAGTTCAAGGATGAAGATGGTGCTTTTGCTTATGTAGAAGCGCACCTGTGGCCGGAAGGCCCTGTTTGCCCGCATTGTGGCAACTGCGAGCAGCAACGCATCCGCAAGATGCAAGGTAAGACCACCCGTCGCGGCCTCTACAAGTGCAATGAGTGCCGCAAGCCTTTTACCGTGCGCATGGGCACCATCTTCGAGTCTTCGCATCTGGCGCTGCATCTCTGGTTGCAAGTCATCCATCTCATGTGTGCCAGCAAGAAGGGTATCAGCACCCGCCAGATACAGAGGATGCTTTCGTGCAGTATGAAGACTGCGTGGTTCCTGACTCACCGTATCCGTGAGGCAATGCGCGGCGGCAGTCTCGGCCCTATGGGCGGCGAAGGTTCGACTGTGGAGATCGATGAGACCTTTATTGGCCGCAAGGAAGGTATGGCGAAGGCCAAGAAGGCATATCACCACAAGCAGAAGGTTCTCTCGCTCGTGGATCGTAGCAGCGGCCAGTCGCGGTCCTTCGTGATCGACGGCACCAGCGCCAGCCATATCGTTCCCGTCGTGCTTGAGAATGTCGCCAAGGAAAGCACCATCATGACCGACCAGTGGGTTGCCTACCGCGATCTTGGCAATGTCTATGCACGCCACGATACCGTCAATCACAACATCAACGAGTATGTCCGGGGGGATGCCTATACCAATACCGTCGAAGGCTTCTTCTCGATCTTCAAGCGCGGAATGAAAGGCATCTACCAACATTGCCGGGAGCGCCATCTGCATCGCTATCTGGCGGAGTTCGATTTCCGCTACTCTAACCGGGAGAAGCTGGAAATCACTGACACCATGCGCGCTGAAATCGCGCTGATGGGTGTTGTCGGCAAGCGTTTGACCTATGAAACGACTAGTCGCGCGAACTGAGAGACAGCACGGGCCGATACAACTTGAATTGCCGCTTTGGGAGTGAACCGTCATGGCCGAAGAAATCCGCGAAACCACGATAACGCCCGGCACTGATAATGATCTTGTTCAGATTCGAATTTCTGACGGGCAAATTGCTGACGAATTTGAATCATTCGAGCTTGCGTTAAGCGTGAAAATTGAACGGAAGTTCCCTTTTCCGCGCCTCGCCAAGATGCAGATCGATGCGCTGTCGGTCGCTCGGGCCTCCTTATCCAAGAAAATACAGGCGCTAGAATTCGCGCTAGATGAGAAGGGATGGCTCTAAATGACAAAAAAACCTCCTCCAAAACCCAAACTGACCGACGAGGAGCGCCACAAGCGCTTCAAGGATATGGCGCACGAAGTCGAAGCATCCGAAGGTGAAAAGGACTTTGACAAGGTGTTCGGGAAGGTCATTAGATCAAACCAAGGGCGCTAGTGATTTGAGAAACGCTCCGACGTGGCTGAAAACATTGCGCGCCTCTTCCTCGGTATAGGTAGCCTTCGGGTGCATCACATCGTTTCGCCAGGCCATGCGAACGCCGTCTAGGTTGGCGTAGGCCAGCGCATATTTCTGCTTTTTCGCCTGCTGCGCAGCGGTCTGTGCATGCATGGCGGAGACGGCCTTGTTGATCCCGTTTCCAATCTTATACCAAGTGGCGGTATCCACATCGACTTTGACTTTAAGCTTGCGCCCAAGTCGCTGAACGCAATGTTCCATGACCCGCATCAGGTGAAAGACGCACGCAGTATTGCGACCAAAGGCCAGACATTTTGCCGCTTCGGAGATATCACCAACCATCTTTGGAAACTTCTTATCTACTGCCTCGCCAAAGACAGAGATGTCGTCGTCCAAATACTCGATGTGGTCGTTTACAATGCTAACGAAGTGGACCGAACGCAGCTCATCCGTGAGTGTTGTGTGCAGGGAATGCAACGTGAACGCTATCTGTTCGCTCAGCCCAAGATCGCCCGCGCTCTGTTCCTCGCTGAGCGGAGTCAAACGCCCTATGATTTCGGACAACCGCACTGCAGAACCATGCGTAGCTGGAAGCGAAAGTGAGACAGCCAGCCCCTCAAGTTCCTGCACTTGAGCAAGCACGGTATCCATATGGCTTCGATCATATAAAACCGTGGCTGCGCATTCCGTCCGAGCCTCTTGAACGAGCTTTGCGATCCTGTGCGAAACCAAGCCAAGATTGAACGCCGACGCGATCAATTCTTGCGCTAATAGTTGTATCATATCCCACAGACTCCAAAGTGGCTTAGAAGCGCTCATAGCGCGCCTCCACCATACCATCTGTGGTTAGTATGCCAAGTGTAACATCGTCAATCTGTTAAGGAATTCAGCATGCTGGCAGGCGGATGCGCTTGCGATGCTCTGATTTGTCAATCGGCCAGACGCAGGGCCACGTCGCTCATAAAGCGCGCATCGTCTCCATCGGTGAGCCACTCCGCCTCGGCAGAGATCGCGCCAAGCATGGAAATCAGGTCATCCTGTTCAGACTTGGCGTAATTGCCCAGCACATGGCCGGTAACGCGTTCCTTGTGGCCGGGATGACCTATGCCGATCCGGACTCTGCGGAAATCGGGGCCGAGGTGCTTGTCGATCGAACGCAGGCCATTGTGCCCTGCCGTGCCGCCGCCTTGCTTCACTTTCACCTTGAACGGCGCCAGATCAAGCTCGTCATGGAAGACGGTTAGGGCGCTCGCTTCCAGTTTGAAGAAGCGCAGGGCCTCACCCACGGCCCGCCCGCTTTCGTTCATGAATGTCGCGGGCTTGAGCAGGATGATCCGTTGACCGCCAATACGGCCATCGTGGACCCAGCCCTGAAATTTCTTTTGTGCAGATCCAAAACTATGGACCTGGGCAATAGTATCGACGGTCATGAAGCCAACGTTGTGGCGGTGCATCGCATATTGCGGACCCGGATTACCAAGGCCGACCCAGAGTTGCATGCTACCTCCCGCTCAATATCTGGCGCTGTTGCAGTAGCCCACCGGATTATGTCAAGCCAACAGGCCCGCATGAAAGCGGCGCGGGAATCCGATTAAAGGACACCCGCGCCGCCAAAATTCATCAAGACTGGAAGATCAGCCTTCCGAGCTTCCTTCACCCTCGGCCTGCTCACCTTCACCGGCTTCGCCTTCGGCGGCTTCGCCTTCAGCTTCGCCTTCACCTTCGGCCTTCTTGAGAGCCGATGGTGCAACGATAGTTGCGATGGTGAAGTCACGATCGGTAATTGTGTTTTCAGAACCTTCGGGCAGGGTCACGCTGCTGATATGGATTGAATCCCCGACTTCGCTGCCAGCGACATCAATCTCGATTTCAGTCGGGATCTTGTCCGCTTCGCAGATCAGCTCCAGCTCATGACGCACGATATTAAGAACGCCGCCCTTCGTGAGGCCGGGCGAATCTTCTTCGTTGATGAAGACGACCGGAACGGCGACTTCGACCTTGGCATTCTTCGAAAGGCGCAGAAAATCAACATGTAGCGGTCGCTGGTTGACGGGGTGAAAGGCGACATCCTTTGGCAGGGTGCGAACGCTCTTGCCGCCAACATCGATCATCACAATCGAGTTCATGAAGTGCCCGGTGCCAAGCTGAACAACCAGCTCCTTGGCCTCTACATGAATTGTCTGCGGATCTTCTTTTCCACCGTAAATTACAGCGGGTACTCGGCCTTCGCGACGAAGTGCTCGGGAGGCTCCCTTGCCTGCCCGTTCGCGCGCTTCGGCCGGCAGTGTAAGCGCATCGCTCATAGTATCTACCTTTCGAATTGGGTTAACAGTTCCGCCACGCCTCCAGGGATGACCATGACGGGAAGCGCGCGCCATTAGATGCAAAGCCGCAGCGTTGCAAGAAATTACTGGATCCTGCGCACCGCAAATCCGCTATTCGAGAGCAGGGCGGGCAAGCCATCAGCGCCCGCCATATGCGCCGCACCCACTGCGATCAAAGGCCGCTTGCCTTGCTTCATGGCCGAAACAATCAGCCCTAGCCATCGATTGTTGCGCTCGATGAACAGCGCAGCGCGCAATTCCGGATCGGCCAGCATGCCGCGCTCGGTCTCCCGCTCGATCAGTTTCATGTCGCCCTTGCGCCAGGCGGCCGCAAGATCGGCGGACTGACCATCTGGAGCGCCAGCCTCGGAAAGGATCGCCCCGAGAAGATCGCGCTGCTCGGTTTCTGGTAACTGATCAAAGATCGATAGCTGCCCGGTCAGCCCTTCCAGCTCTTCAACCGGCATGCCTATCGCCATTGCTACCTTCATCACTGCCCGGTCTATGCCATATTCGCTGCTTAGTTCCTGAGTTTCGGCCTGTGCGATTGTAAGGGCGGCTGCCCAGGTTTCGGTATGCGCGAACTGGCTGTCTTTCAGGCCGTTCCGGGCCAGTAAATCGAGCAGGGCAGGGCGCACTTCGGGCTCCACTCTGCGGGAAAGGGTGCCATGGCCGGGACTGGTGGCCAGTCTTGCGAACTCGGCCTGATGCGCGGCCGGATCGTCGATCTCCGATATTTCCACCATGAGAAGGTCTGCTTCGTCCAGCGCCCGGTCAATGGCCGCGCCGCGCCACTGCGCGGGCCGCTCCAGCGAATGTATTGTCCCGAAAAGCCATGCCTTTCCGCCATCGCGCCCGGTAACCTGCCATAGTGCTGGTTCGGCAGGATCAGGTCTTGGCCCGCAAGCAGCAATCAGCAGGGCGAGACCAATCGAAACCGCGAGACGCATCATTGGCTATTGCAAGCGTGTGCTGGCTATTCCCAGCGCAGTGAGTTGGTCCTGAACGCTGCCGGTTCCGGCAAGATGGCCCGCGCCGACGGCCACAAAGACAGTGCCCGGCTCGTCCAGCCGTTCGTCGAGCCACTTCGCCCATTCCCGGTTGCGGTCGATCAGCAGTGTCTTGAGCAGCACCGGATCGGTTTCGCCGGCGTTCATGAGCTTGGCCAGCTCGGCCGCATTGCCCTGTTTCCAGGCCTCAATCATTGCGGTGATGTTTTCCTTGATCGTCGGGAGCTGCTCGATCACTTCGCTCAGATAGCGTTTCTGCACATCCTTGGGCAGGCCATCGAACAAGCCGAGCTGGTATTCGGCTGTTTCCAGGCCTTGATGCGGCAGTTTGCGTTCTTTCGCCCTGAGGTTGAGCAATTCCTCGACACCATGTGCCGCGTCGAAGCCGTCCTGCATCAGTGGGATGGTGGAGAGAGCAACAGCAGCATACCAAGGCTCGAAGCGGTCAAACAGCGCGGGCGGTATCTTGTATAGTGCCAGCGCCGCTTCGTAGGCGGCCCGTTCATCGCTCCCCAATTGACCGCGCAAAGTCTGTGACCGCGGCAGCATCGCCAGTTTCACGACCAGACCCTGCATCCTGGCCGGATCGTCTTCGGTGATTTCCGTGACGAGCGAGCCGGACTGGGCGAAGGCCTCTGCCACTTTGCCGTGATGCCAGTAGATGCCCTTGGGCAGCACGTGGATCGTGCCGAACAGATAGATCGTGGTGTCCTCGTCCGCCACTTTCCATAGCGCGGGGTGGACCGGCACATCCTCCTGAGCGCGGTTTTCGGTAGCTGGCGGAGCGGCAATCTTAGCCGCAGGCTCCGTCTCGCGCGCACCAGCCGGAAGCGAAAGGATACAGGCAATTGCGGCCCACAGGGCAACTACGGGCGCGGCTATCTGTCGATGGGTCATTTTCATGGAGAGGCTTATAGCTCGACTTTCTTGCCCGTCGATAAACGAAAGTGCTTTTTGGGGGCGGCAGAATAGCGATGGCTTATTGACCCATTAACGCCCATCCGCCAAAGGCGCAGGCCATGTCTGATAAGGCCGAACCACTCAGTTTCCAGGACATGATCCTGACGCTCCATAACTTCTGGAGCACGAAGGGCTGCCTGATCCTGCAACCCTATGACATGCGCATGGGGGCGGGCACGTTTCACCCGGCGACCACATTGCGCGCTCTGGGGCCAGAGCCGTGGAACGCAGCCTTCGTCCAGCCCAGCCGCCGCCCGACGGACGGCCGCTATGGTGAAAACCCCAATCGGCTCCAGCATTATTATCAGTATCAGGTGATCCTGAAGCCAAGCCCGCCAGACTTGCAGGAGCTTTACCTCGAAAGCCTGGCCACCATCGGTATTGACCCGCTGGTCCACGATATCCGCTTTGTAGAGGACGACTGGGAAAGCCCGACACTGGGCGCATGGGGGCTGGGCTGGGAAGTCTGGTGCGATGGCATGGAAGTCACCCAGTTCACCTATTTTCAACAAATGGGCGGGTTTGACTGCAAACCGGTGGCGGGTGAGCTGACTTATGGGTTGGAGCGTCTGGCCATGTATATTCAGGGCGTGGACAATGTGTACGACCTGCAATTCAACGGCCAGGGCACTTCATACGGCGATGTCTTCCTTGAGAATGAACGGCAGATGTCGAAATGGAACTTTGAGGTTGCCGATACAGACGCGCTGTTCGATCTTTTTGGCAAGGCAGAGGCTGAATGCCGCAATTGCCTGGCCAATGACGTTCCTATCGCGGGCTATGAACAGGCCGTGGAAGCAAGCCACATCTTCAATCTGCTTCAGGCCCGCGGCGTGATCTCTGTGCAGGAACGCGCCAGCTATCTGGGCCGGGTTCGCGATCTGGCGAGGGGCGCTTGCGAGGCCTATATGGCGAAATATGAGGCCGAGTGGGAAGACAAGTTCCCGGGGTGGTCGAAATGACCGCCGATGTGATTCAGTCGAAAAATGACTTCCTGCTTGAACTGCGCTGCGAAGAAATTCCGGCGCGGATGCAGGCTGGCGCACGCGGCGATCTGGAAAAGCTGTTCCGCGCGCAGATGAAGGATGCAGGTGTTGCCATTGGCGAGGTGACCATCTGGTCCACGCCGCGCCGCCTTGCATTGATCGCGAGGCAATTGCCGCCACAGACCGAAGCGGTCAGCCTTGAGGCCAAGGGCCCGCCCGAAGGCGCGCCCGATCAGGCAGTGGACGGCTTTTGCCGCAAGAACGGCGTTACCCGCGATCAGCTTGAACTGCGCGAGGTAAAAGGCCGCCAGACTTGGTTCGCGGTGATCGAAAAACCGGGCAGGGCGGTCAAGGATGTGCTGGCACAAGCCATTCCCGCAATCGTCCGCGCTTTTCCCTGGCCCAAGTCCCAACGCTGGGGCGCCGCGTCGATCAGCACCGAAAGCCTGCGCTGGGTGCGCCCGCTGTCCGGGATCGTCGCGATTCTGGGCGAAGAACTCGTCGAATGCGAAGTCGATGGCATCACTTCCGGCTATTCGACCAAAGGCCACCGCTTTCACCATCCCGGTGAAATCACCATTGGCGGCGCGAATGACTATGCCGACAAGTTGCGCGCCTGCCACGTCCTTGTCGATCATGCGAAGCGGCAGGACATCATCCGCAGCAAGGCGAAGGAAGCCGCTTCTGACGCCGGACTTACTCTGGTTGAGGACGAAGGGCTGGTCATCGAGAATGCAGGGCTGACCGAATGGCCGGTGCCGCTGCTTGGCCGTTTCGACGAAGCATTTCTTGAAGTTCCACCCGAAGTTATCCAGCTAACCGCCCGTGTAAACCAGAAATATTTTGTCTGCGAACAAGGCGGAAAGCTCGCTAACGCCTTTGTCTGTACCGCCAATATCGAGGCCGCAGACGGCGGTGAGGCGATTGTCGCGGGCAACCGCAAAGTGCTCGCCGCGCGGCTTTCTGACGCGCGCTTCTTCTGGGATCAGGACCTCAAGACGTCACTGGCCGATCAGGCAAAGAAGCTGGAACGCATCACTTTCCATGAAAAGCTCGGCACTGTGGCCGACAAGGTGGAGCGCGTGGCCAAGCTGGCCGAATGGCTCGCCACCAAAAATGTAGTGCCCAATTGCGATCCGAAACTGGCACGGCAAGCGGCAGAACTGTGCAAGGCCGATCTTGTCACCGAAATGGTCGGCGAATTTCCCGAACTGCAAGGCCTGATGGGCGGTTACTACACCCGCGCCGAGGGGCTGCCCGATGAAGTGGCAGACGCCATCCGCGATCATTACAAGCCGGTGGGGCAGGGCGATGAGGTTCCCACTGCGCCGGTTACGGTTGCGGTGAGTTTGGCGGACAAACTGGACACGCTATGCCAATTTTTCGCGGAGGGGTTGCTGCCAACCGGGTCTAAAGACCCGTTTGCATTAAGGCGGGCTGCAATTGGCATTCTTGACCTTCTTGTTCGGAATGACGTTCGGTTTGAAATGACTGCAGTTGTGCATGAAACGATGGGGCTTCGGACTCTACCGGCGCCGGTTACGATTGAGATCGCGCGCCAATTTCTCGTCGACCGCCTCAAAGTTCAGCAGAAGGAAGCCGGTGTCCGGCATGACCTGATCGACGCGGTGTTCGCTCTAGGCGGCGAGGACGATCTGGTCCGCCTGCTCGCCCGCGTTCATGCCCTTCAGGATTTCATCGGCACCGAAGACGGCACGAACCTGCTCTCCGGATACAAGCGCGCGGCCAATATCCTCAAGAAGGAGGATTTCACCGCGCAGGGTGGCGAAATCTCGCTTTCCTACACGCCCGAACCGGCAGAGAAGGCGCTGTTCGATGCGCTGGCCATTGCCGGGCCGAAAGCGACCGAGGCAGTCAAAGCGGAAGACTTCGCTGCGGCCATGGCGGCTCTGGCGTCCCTGCGCGGGCCGATCGATGCGTTCTTCGACAATGTAACCGTGAATGATCCCGATGGGGGCAAGCGCAGCGCAAGGCTGGAACTGCTTGATGCCTTTCGTGTTGCAGTGCACGGTGTCGCGGATTTCTCAAAAATTGAGGGCTGACATTCCTTTATCTGGGGCCTGTCACGCTCATCAGATAGTATAGAAATTTCAATTGGGCAGATGCGCGGACACTGCGAGCTGAGAGTGTCACTAGCGTCACCTTCGTTCGTCAGAAAAACAGGGTAACAGATGAGCAAGCAGGTCTACACTTTCGGTGGTTCCGCCAACGACGATGATCCGCGCGCAAGGGACAAGGTCATTGTTGGCGGCAAAGGTGCCAACCTTGCCGAAATGGCCGGCATTGGCCTGCCCGTCCCGCCGGGGTTCACCATAACCACTGAAAAATGCGTCGAATATCTGGCGCATGGCTCTGATTTTTCAGCCGAGTTGCGCGCCGATGTGGCCACGGCGCTGACCCATATTGAAGCCACCGCTGGCAAGAAATTCGGGGACGAGGACGATCCGCTGCTCGTTTCGGTCCGCTCCGGCGCGCGAGTCTCGATGCCCGGCATGATGGATACGGTCCTTAACCTGGGCCTTAATGACCGCACCGTGCTCGGCCTTGCGAACGTGTCTGGTGACGCGCGCTTTGCATGGGACAGCTATCGCCGTTTCATCCAGATGTATTCCGATGTTGTGCTGGGTCTTGACCATTACTTGTTCGAAGATGAACTGGAAATCGTGAAGGAAGACAATGGCTTCATGAATGATATGGAGCTTTCGGCTGAAGATTGGCAGGCCCTCGTCACGACATACGAAGCAATTGTCGAGCGTGAACTCGGCAAGCCGTTCCCGCAGGATCTCAATGAACAGCTTTGGGGTGCTATCGCTGCTGTGTTCAATAGCTGGGATGCCGACCGCGCCAAGGTCTATCGCCGCCTAAATGACATACCCTCGGATTGGGGCACTGCGGTTAATGTTCAGGCGATGGTTTTTGGCAACATGGGCGATACTTCGGCCACCGGCGTGGCTTTCACGCGCGATCCGGCGACCGGCGAGAAGGCCTATTACGGCGAATGGCTGGTCAATGCGCAGGGCGAGGATGTCGTTGCCGGTATCCGCACGCCGCAATATCTGACCAGGACCGCGCGCGAAACGGCAGGCGCGAAGTTGCCCTCGATGGAAGAGGCCATGCCCGCCGCCTATGGCGAACTGGCCCATGTTTTCGCGCTTCTCGAAGCACATTATACCGACATGCAGGACATTGAATTCACGGTGGAGCGTGGCAAGCTGTGGATGCTGCAGACGCGCAGCGGGAAGCGCACCGCAAAGGCGGCGCTGAGGATGGCGGTCGAGATGGTCGGCGAAGGGCTGATCGATGAGCCGACAGCGATCCTGCGCATCGATCCGATGGCGCTTGATCAATTGCTGCACCCGACACTCGATCCCGATGCCGAGCGTGACTATATCGGGCGCGGCCTTCCGGCATCGCCCGGTGCGGCATCTGGCATGATAGTCCTCGATGCCAATACCGCCGAGAAGCGTGCGGAAATGGGCGATGCGGTTATTCTCGTGCGGATCGAAACAAGCCCTGAAGATATTCATGGCATGCATGCGGCCAAGGGCATCCTGACCGCGCGCGGCGGCATGACCAGCCATGCGGCCGTGGTGGCGCGCGGGATGGGGCGTCCCTGCGTTTCGGGCGCCTCGGGCCTGTCCATCGACATGGAAACTCGCACGCTAAAATTCGGCAAGCGCGAGCTGAAGGAAGGGGATATACTTACCCTCGACGGCGCAACCGGGGATGTCATGGCGGGCAAAGTCCCGACTATCGAGCCCGAACTTGTAGGCCATTTCGGCACGCTGATGGAATGGGCGGATAAGCACCGGCGCATGAAGGTTCGCACCAATGCGGAAACGCCGGCCGATTGCCGCACCGCGCGCCAATTTGGCGCGGAAGGCATCGGTTTGTCCCGGACCGAGCATATGTTCTTCGATGCAGACCGGATCAGCGCGGTGCGCCAGATGATCATGGCCGAGGACGAGAACGGCCGCCGTGCGGCGCTTGCCAAGCTGCTCCCTGCCCAGCGCAGCGATTTTATGGAGATATTTGAAGTGATGCGGGGCCTGCCGGTCACGATCCGTCTGCTTGATCCGCCGTTGCACGAGTTCCTTCCGCACCACGATGCGGAATTTTCTGAACTGTCTGATGCAATCGGCATTGGCGTCGATACGCTCAGGCGCCGCGCTCAGGAGCTGACAGAGCTAAACCCGATGTTGGGTCATCGCGGATGCCGGCTTGGTATCACTTTCCCGGAAATCTACGAGACTCAGGCCCGGGCAATCTTTGAAGCCGCATGTGAAGTGGCGAAAGCGCACGGCGAGGCAATTGTACCGGAAATCATGATTCCGCTGGTGGCGACGAAGCG
>JAHRVR010000215.1 GCA_019090585.1 Sphingomonadaceae bacterium | reverse complement strand
TGCGGCCGGGACCACTTCGGCGTTTCCATCTTGATTTTCATGCTCAGATAACTCCGGCTGCCGTTTGCAAGTTCTTGAAGTTGGTTACCAATTTCTTAATAGTTCTAAACGGCTTGCGTTGCAACCATCAAATCCTGTGACTGCCGGGCTTTCAAGGCGGTGATCGAAAAAGCACGTGCCACGGACCGGGCAAATCTCCGATCAGCTTGATGTCGCGCATTTCGACCCAGGCATGCAGTCCATGCTCTTCGTGTCGCACCGCGGCCGGTTTTACGGCAATCACAACATGATGGCCAATGCCCTGAGCGCGCAAGAGCCAGCTCAATGCCATGGCCTGCGGCAGGCATTTCGCCTCAAACGGCAACCGCCAGGCGGCCCTTTCGACGTGCCGTGCGAGACGGCCGGCGCAAACCAGCGCCGCGTCATCGTGCCTACCAACATCCGATCCATCGCCATATCCAAGCGAACTGCGCCAGCGCCGCAGCGGCGCCAATGATACCAACAGGCGCGCAAGACATAGCAGCACCATCGCCTTGGCGGTTCGCCCGCGCTGGCGCCAGATTTTACGCGTCCGCAACGAGCCTGGCATCCGCAAGCGTGGCAAGAAACTCATCGACGTCGCGCTCGATCCCGGATGAGGGAACGGCATATTCCTCGGCGAGCGCAGCGAGGATCGCGTCCCTGCCTCGCGTGCCGTCAATCAGCGACCAGATCGAACCGGCCGTGCCTGATAGCGACAGGAACTCGCCGCTATCCAGCACCATGACGACGAACTCATCGTCGATCTGCGTCTCGCTGAACATGGCAAGCTGCTTTTTCAGCACTGTCACCTCCGGTTCGGGTCCTTTTGCGTCGGGCCAGTGATATAGCCTTGCATGTGCGCAACACCAGCATCGAAGCGCGCAATATCCCGTGGCCTGACATAGCGGACCATCTCTATCTGACCGGCCAGCCTCGCCATGTGGGCAAAGCGGCTGGCGGGATCGAATTGCCGGGCCGCTGCAAAATGAAATGCCGTATAATGATCGTCATTCAGCCGGGTCAGGCGCTCTGCCCCCTTGATATCTTCGATCGCGAGGCTCTCTCCCTCTTCCAGAAATACCAACTTGCCAAGCGGCAAGGCATCGCCGGAATAGACCGCTGCGGGGCGCGCATAGAATTTCTCAATTCCCTGCCCGACCTTCTCCTCTTGCGCCGCTCCGGTCAGAGCCAAAGCCTCGGCCGTGAGTTTCAGCCGCTTGTGGCCTGGCAGGCACATGATCTGATCCGGGTCCGACAAGTCCAGGACCAGTGTATCGTCACAGAACATGGTGAAACCGCCCGCGACAAGGGCTGTGACAAGCGTAGATTTTCCAGCGCCGCTTTCGCCGGTAAAAGCGTAAACCGCACCGTCATGGCAAATTGCGGAAGCGTGGATCGGCATGAATCCATTGATGCAGGCGAGCGCGGAATAGACGCTGCCGTTCACCCATAGCGCCTCCACCGACGGGTCAACGCCCTCCCCCCGCTCGATTACAATCCCGCCGCCCTTGCGGTAATGGAAATAGTGATTGGCCCCATCGCGCAGCAGGAATTCATCCCCCGCCAGCTGCCAGCTGTCTTCAGCCAGAATTTCTCCGCCGAGCCCGTGCGGCACCTGCCCATAGGTGACACGGGCTTCCTCTTTAAGCAGTTCCTGTGGGTCTCTGTCGGCCATGGCTTGCCGACCCTTGGCCCGCCGCGGCAGCCCGGTCAATCGCAGGGGAAGCGCAGATCATCGCAAATCTGAAACCTTGCGTGTGGAAAAAGCGCCCCCCCCTGCTTGTCGAGTTCATCGGTGGACTCTACTCGCCATAATAAGGAGCCGAACACGCGCATGGTCACGCCGCTTATTTCGCCATCGATACTATCGGCCGACTTCGCGAGGCTGGGTGAAGAGGTGCGCGCCATTGATGCTGCGGGCGCCGACTGGATCCATGTCGATGTGATGGATGGGCATTTCGTTCCCAACATCACAATCGGCCCGGCCGTGGTCAAGGCGCTCAGGCCCCATTCGGACAAGCCATTCGATGTCCACCTGATGATTAGCCCGGTCGATCCCTTTCTTGAGGAATTTGCCGCTGCCGGTGCCGACATCATCACGATCCACCCCGAAGCGGGACAACATGCGCATCGCACGGTCCAGGCGATCAAGGCGCTGGACAAACAGGCAGGGATTTCACTCAATCCGGCAACCCCTGCAAAAATGCTCGATTACCTGATCGACGAAATCGACCTTGTGTTGATCATGAGCGTCAATCCCGGATTTGGCGGTCAGAGCTTCATTTCCAGCCAGCTGCGCAAGATCGAAGCGGTGCGCAAGATGATCGACAAGACCGGCCGGGACATAAGGCTGGAAGTTGATGGCGGAGTAAATGCTGAAACGGCGAAAGCCTGTGTCGATGCCGGCGCCGATGTGCTAGTTGCGGGCTCTGCTACGTTCAAGGGCGGCCCCGATCACTATGCCGCCAACATCGCGGCCCTGAAAGGGGCTGGCTGAACCATGGCCGACAGCAGCTTCCATGATCTTTCGGCCCGCGAAGCAACTGAAAGCGAAGCGAGTGAAGGCGCAGCACTGGGCCTACCGCTTGACGGGACAGACAATTCCGGGGGTCTGATTGTCGGCGATGGCCCGTCGAATAATCCTGCTGGCCCCGACCCTGTAAGCCGCAGAGAAGTGGTCGAACCGGGCAAGGCCCTCGCCATTGCCGATTTTACGGCCCCGCTGATCAATCCCGGTGAACGGCTGATCCGCATGGCCTACCGCATGGGCATACCTTCATCGATGCTCACATCACCGATCGGCAAGAAGGTGAAAACGCGCCTGCTTGCGACGGTAACGAACCCGCTGCAAGGCGACCGTGCAGCTGGCACGGCGCTGCGGGCCGGCCACTTCCTTGTCCACGGGGTCAAGACCCCTATTTCCCAGGCTGATTTTGGCGGCGCTGCCCGGATGACTCCGCCGCTTGAGCGCACGGTGCACGGCTTTGAATGGCTTGCCGACCTGGACGCTTGCGCCCCGCGCGAGCAGAGCGCTCCTGTTGCAGAGCGCATCCTGTCCGCCTGGCTCAAAGCCAATCCCAAACCGCCGTCAAAGCCCGGCAAAGGCCCGGCATGGAGAGTCGGCAACGCCGGCACACGGTTGCTCAACTGGCTTATCCATGCCCCGCTCATCCTTTCCGGAATCGACAAACCGTTGCGCTCAAGAACGCTCCGCGCAATCGAGGCGACAGCCCGCTGGCTGGACCGGAACGTCGGCCGCGCTGAAGATGGAGTTTCCGAAACCGCTGGCTGGTGCGCGATTGTCGCCACCGGACTGCTGCTTCCCGAAGGACGGCCGCGCCGTCTCTATGGCGAATCCGGGCTGATCCGGTCCATGGGCGATATGGTTGGCGATGACGGCGGCGTATTGTCTCGCAGCCCGGTGGCGCAAATGGAGGCCATCGCTCTGCTGGTAAAGTTGCGCGCTTGTTACCGGGCAACGCGGCGCGACCCGCCGCAAGCCATCGAAAGCATGCTGGCCATGCTGGTCCCGCCGTTGCTCTCCCTTACCCATGGCGACGGATCGCTGGGAAGCTGGCAGGGCGCATGGGCAATCGAAGCCGAACAGATCGCAAGCCTGATAGAGGCAAGCGGCGTGCGCACCCGTCCCTTACGCGATGTCCGGCAATGGGGCTTCCAGCGGATTTCGGCTGACAAGGCAGTGCTGCAATTTGATTCAGCCCCGCCGCCCATGCCGCGCAATGCACGCAACGCCTGCGCCTCTACCCTCGCCTTTGAATTTTCCAGCGCTGGCCACCGCATCATCGTGAATTGCGGCGGATCCGTCTGTGCCGGCGGCATCGTGCCGGTGCGGCTGGAGCAAGGGCTGCGTGCAACCGCTGCCCATTCAACCCTGACTCTGGACGACGCCAATTCCACCGCCGTTCTGATTAATGGCGGGATTGGCAATGGTGTATCCGAAGTGGATGTTGAGCGGCGCACCCTCGATGCCGATGAACAAGGGGCCGCAACCCGCATCGAGGCCAGCCATAACGGTTATGCAGCGCGCTATGGCCTCGCACACCAGCGGATTCTGATCCTTCGCGATAACGGCACCGAACTGCGCGGCGAGGACTTGCTCGTGCCCACCGGGCGCAAGGGCAAGCGCGGCAAAGTGGGCTATGCAATCCGCTTCCACCTTGGCCCGCATATCGAAGCCCGCCTGTCAGACGATAAGCAGGGCGTTGGCCTTGCCCTGCCCGATGGCAGCTATTGGCAGTTCCGCTCCGGCAACGGAGAATTTACAATCGAGGAAAGCCTTTGGGTTGACGGCCAGGCCCGGCCGGTCCCGGTGCAGCAGCTCGTGCTGCAAGGGCTGGTTTCACGCGGCGGCGGAAGTTTTTCCTGGCTGCTGAAGAAAATGGGATAGTCCACGTCAGGCTTGCCCGCCCGGGCGCGGGTGAGGGGGCGAGTGCCAAATCTCAAATCAAACTCCAAGGCCGGATTTCGCACATCGATTTTCTGCGGAAAACTGGTTCCCACTTTTTCGCTCTATGCTCTAGAGGGCATGCGACTCTTCAATCCGGGGCCGACCATCCATGACCGACACAGTTTCCATCAAACGCGCGCTACTTTCTGTTTCCGACAAGACAGGCCTGGTCGAGCTCGGCAAGGCGCTCGGCCGCCGAGGCGTGGAACTGGTCTCGACCGGGGGGACAGCAAAGGCGCTGCGCGATGCGGGCCTGACAGTGCGCGACGTCTCCGACCTTACCGGTTTTCCTGAAATGATGGACGGGCGGGTCAAGACCCTGCACCCGATGGTCCATGGCGGGTTGCTCGCCGTGCGCGACAATCCCGAGCATGCCGCTGCGATGGAAGAACACGCGATCGGCGCGATCGATCTTGTGGTGGTCAATCTCTACCCCTTCCAGCAGACCGTGGCCAAAGGCGCCGAGCGCGGCGAAGTGATTGAGAATATCGACATCGGTGGCCCCTCCATGGTCCGGTCAGCCGCGAAGAACCACGCCTTTGTCACGATCCTGACCGATCCCGCCGATTACGAGACGGTCTTGGCAGAGCTGGAAGAGAATGACGGCGCCACGGGACTGGAATTCCGCAAAGAGATGGCGGCCAAAGCCTTTGCTGCCACGGCCGCCTATGACGCGGCGATTTCCAGCTGGTTCGCCCATGTCGATCAAGAGCAGAAATTCCCGGCGCGGCGGTCCGTCTCTGCCACGCTTGCATCGAGCTTGCGTTATGGCGAAAACCCGCATCAGGATGCAGCACTCTATGTGCCGGACAGCCCGCACGTGATGGGCCTGCCGCAAGCCAAGCAGTTGCAGGGCAAGGCGCTGTCCTACAACAACTATAATGACGCCAATGCCGCGCTGGAACTCGTCGCGGAATTCGCTGGCGGCGATCCTACGATCGTGATCGTCAAACACGCCAATCCATGCGGCGTCGCATCGCGGCCAACCCTTGTGGAAGCCTGGGAAAACGCGCTGGCCTGCGATTCCGTGTCGGCATTTGGCGGAATCGTTGCCAGTAACGCCCCGCTTGATGGCCCCACCGCCGAAGCGATCTGCAAGATATTCACTGAAGTCGTCGTCGCGCCGGGAGCCGACGATGCGGCGCGCGCGGCCTTTGCCAAGAAGAAGAACCTGCGGCTGATGATTACGCAGGGCCTGCCCGATCCGCGGCGCGGTGGCCAGACTCTGGCGCTGATCGCAGGCGGCCTCCTGCAACAGGACCGCGATAACGGCCATATCACCGCCGATATGCTGAAGGTCGTCACACAGCGCGAACCGACCGAGCAGGAGCTGAAGGACTGCCTGTTCGCCTGGACAGTGGCTCGGCATGTAAAGTCCAACGCCATCGTCTATGCCAAGCAGGATGCAACCGTCGGTATCGGCGCGGGCCAGATGAACCGCCGCGATTCCTCACGCATCGCCGCGGCAAAGGCGGCCGAAGCGGCAGAGACATATGGCTGGGACGCGCCGCGCACAGTGGGAAGCGCGGTTGCCTCCGATGCATTCTTCCCCTTTGCCGACGGCCTGCTTTCTGCTGCCGAGGCGGGCGCGACAGCCGTGATCCAGCCGGGCGGTTCGATTCGCGACGAGGAAGTTATCAAGGCGGCCGACGATGCGGGTCTGGCCATGGTCTTCACCGGGATGCGCCACTTCAGACACTAATGTGCAGCATTTCGTCGCAGAAGAATAACCGCTCGCCGCAGATTGGCCGGCCATGTTGTAACATTCACTCGAACGTAAGCGAATTTCTGGCAGTGAGCACGCCAGATTACATATTAACCACTCAGCCGTCTGGAGAGACTGCCCGCCATGGGAATGTTCAAAGCCGATTTCTATCGTTTCTTTACCATCGGTTTCGCCGCGGGCGCGCTGTTCGTCGTAGCGACGATGGAAAACGATGTCGGCTCGGCAATTGCTCAGGGCGTAGTCCCCGCAGCGGAAGCCCAAGCGGCCCAGTGATCTCTGGGCGCGTAAGGCGGGCCCTCCTTTTCCTCCCGCTTCTCCTTTTCAGCACCGCGTGCCAGCAATCTGCCGCTGCGTCCGAAACCATCGTGCGCGCACCTTTGGCCAAACACCGGGCCAGTGAAGGCGAGGGCCTGAAAAGCGCGATCTTTGCAGGCGGTTGCTTCTGGGGCGTCGAGGGCGTTTTCAGCCATGTCAAAGGCGTGAAAAGCGCGATTTCCGGCTATCACGGAGGCACAAGGGCGAGGGCCGATTACAAGGCAGTCAGCGCCGGCAGAACCCTTCATGCCGAGGCTGTGAAAGTAACATATGACCCGGCTGTTGTTCGCTATGACCAGCTCTTGCGCATCTTCTTCTCGGTTACCGCCGACCCGACACTGAAGAACCGGCAGGGGCCGGATATCGGCGCTCATTATCGCGCGGCGCTGGTTCCGGTTACTGCCGGGCAGCGCAAGGTTGCGGCCGCTTACCTGCGCCAGATGGAAAAATCCGGCATCTGGAAGAGGCCGATCGTGACGGGTATTGAGAGCTACCAGCGGTTTTACCGGGCCGAGACGTATCATCAGGACTTCATGCTCAAAAACCCGCGTCACCCCTACATTTTACGCTGGGATGCACCTAAGGTTCGCGGACTCGCCAAACTCTTCCCGAAGCATTTCCAGAAACGCTTCACCAAGCGCTGATTGCTTCCACCGCCAGCAACGGGCATAATTCACCCATGGGTGAACACCGGCATCTCGAACATTCAGGTTTCGACCTCGTCTCCGCTGCCAGAACTGCATTTTCCGACGCGGGCGAGCAATGGACGGACATGCGCGCCGACGTCTATTCCGCCCTTGCCGCGTGCGAACGCCCGGCATCGGCCTATGATCTGGCGGAAACCGTTTCTGCCGCGCGCGCAAAACGTGTTGCGCCAAACAGCGTCTATCGCATTCTCGACATTTTCGTGCGCACCAATCTTGCCCGCCGCGTGGAAAGCGCCAATGCCTATATCGTCAACAGCCACCCCGGCTGCCGCCACGATTGCATCTTCCTGATCTGCGACAGCTGCAGCGAAGTGATCCATATCGACGATGACAAGGTGACCGGATCGCTGATCGAGGCGGCGCGCAATGCCGGTTTCGCCGATATTAAGCCCATGGTGGAACTGCGGGGCATTTGTTCTGCGTGCAATTGACCGCAGTTATACCAGATCGCGTTGATAGCGGCTCATAGATCGCGCCCGCCTCCTTGCCCAACCAGGCCGCAATGCCAGATTTTCCTATGCTTCGCGCCAGCAAGGCAATATTGTCCCTCGGACCAATCGACACCAATTTTTTTGAGATGTGTGCACCCTCGCCATGACAGCCGATCCGGCAACCCCGCTGCTTGACACGGTCGATACGCCCGATGACCTTCGGAAGCTTGATGCTTCCCAGCTGCCCCAGCTCGCGGATGAGTTGCGTAGCGAGCTGATCGCGGCTGTCGGGCAGACCGGCGGCCACCTTGGCTCAGGGCTGGGCGTGGTGGAGCTGACCGTCGCGGTCCACTACGTGTTCAATACGCCCGATGACCGGCTGATCTGGGATGTCGGCCATCAGGCCTATCCGCACAAGATCATAACCGGACGGCGGGGTCGCATCCGAACATTGCGGCAGGGCGGCGGCCTTTCAGGCTTCACCAAGCGGAGCGAGAGCGAGTACGATCCCTTCGGCACCGCGCACAGCTCCACCTCGATATCGGCTGCGCTGGGTTTTGCGGTTGCCAACCGGCTGTCCGGAAAGCCCGGGCGGGGCATTGCCGTGATCGGTGATGGCGCGATGAGCGCGGGCATGGCCTATGAGGCGATGAACAACGCGCGCGCTGCGGGCAATCGCCTGATCGTCATCCTCAATGACAATGACATGTCGATCGCGCCTCCCGTGGGCGGACTATCCGCCTATCTGGCAAGGCTGGTGTCCTCTGAACAGTTCCTCTCGGTACGCGATTTCGCGCGCAAAATCTCGCGCCGCCTGCCCGAACGGCTTCACCGCGCCGCGCGCAAAACCGATGAATTCGCGCGCGGTATGGCCATGGGCGGCACTTTGTTCGAGGAGCTTGGTTTTTACTATGTCGGGCCGATCGATGGCCACAATCTTGATCAGCTTATCCCGATCCTGGAAAACATCCGAGATGCCGACGAGGGGCCTTGCCTGATCCATGTCGTGACGCAAAAGGGCAAGGGTTACGCCCCCGCAGAGGCAAGCGATGACAAGTATCACGGCGTCCAGAAATTCGATGTGGTCACGGGCGAGCAGCAGAAAAGCGCAGCGGGGCCGCCAAGCTATACCGGCGTGTTCGCACAGCAGCTGATCGCCGAGGCGAAAGCCGATGATCGCATCTGCGCCATCACGGCCGCAATGCCCTCCGGCACGGGCATCGACAAATTTGCAGGCCAGTTCCCGGACCGCGCCTTTGACGTCGGCATTGCTGAACAGCATGCAGTGACTTTCGCTGCCGGGCTGGCCGCACAGGGTATGCGGCCATTTTGCGCCATCTACTCAACATTTCTGCAACGCGCGTTCGACCAGGTGGTCCACGATGTCGCGATTCAGAATCTGCCGGTCCGGTTTGCTATCGACCGC
>JAHRVR010000214.1 GCA_019090585.1 Sphingomonadaceae bacterium | reverse complement strand
GAAATAGGTGCCAATGATGCTGGTGACGACGCAGGCACCGGCAACGATCAGCGGCAATGTCATCAGGTTTGAAGGATCAGCATCAGCGCATGCTGGTTGCGGGCCTTGGACTGCTGGCCATTGCCGGTTTCTTCCATGTACTGACCAATAGCCTGAACATGGCACCTGGCAGCCGGGAAGTGATTGATGCAATTGTCGCTCTCGCATTCGGCGCTTCGCTGATTTCGATCTTTGCGCGTCTGGGCGGCGGTATTTTTACCAAGGCGGCAGACGTTGGCGCCGATCTGGTCGGCAAAGTAGAAGCTGGCATCCCCGAGGATGATCCACGCAACCCTGCAACCATCGCGGATAATGTGGGCGATAATGTTGGTGACTGTGCCGGCATGGCGGCTGACCTTTTCGAAACATTCGTTGTTACAATCGGTGCAACGATGGTTCTGGCGGCCATCACCATCAAAGCCGCTCTGGGCGCTGATGCTGATCCTTCAAACCTGATGACATTGCCGCTGATCGTTGCCGGTGCCTGTGTCGTCACCAGCATCATTGGCACCTATTTCGTCCGTCTGGGTTCGAACAACTCAATCATGGGCGCGCTGTACAAAGGCTTTTTGGTCACCGCGATCCTGTCGATCCCGGCGATCTATTTTGTGACGAGCCTGGTGTTCCCGGATCTGAATGCCGAAATCGTAAACGGCGTGTCGGCCATGGACCTGTTCTGGTCGATGATGGTTGGTCTTGCGGTTACAGGCCTGATTATCTGGATAACGGAATATTACACCGGCACGAATTACCGTCCGGTCAAATCCATCGCCAAGGCTTCTGAAACGGGTCACGGCACAAATGTTATTCAGGGTCTGGCGATTTCGCTGGAATCCACGGCGCTGCCAACACTGGTAATCGTTGTGGCGATCATCGTTGCTTATCAGATCGCTGGCCTGCTTGGCCTGGCATTTGGCGCAACGTCTATGCTGGCTCTGGCCGGTATGGTTGTCGCTCTGGACGCATATGGCCCGGTGACCGACAACGCTGGCGGCATCGCCGAAATGGCGGGCATGGATGAAGAAGTCCGCACCCGGACTGACGCACTGGACGCGGTGGGCAACACCACCAAGGCTGTGACCAAGGGTTATGCCATTGGTTCTGCCGGTCTTGCCGCTCTGGTCCTGTTCGCTGCCTACACGGCCGACCTTCGGGAATTTTTCCCGGGCATGGAAGTGAACTTCAGCCTTGAAAACCCCTACGTCATCGTTGGCCTTCTACTGGGCGCATTGCTGCCCTATCTGTTTGGCGCAATGGGCATGACCGCTGTTGGCCGCGCTGCTGGCGATGTAGTCAAGGACGTACGTGAACAGTTCGCTGCTGACCCGGGCATCATGGCGGGCACCACTCGCCCCAACTATGCCCGGACCGTGGATCTTGTCACCAAGGCCGCGATCAAGGAAATGATCCTGCCAAGCTTGCTGCCATTGCTGGCACCAATCGTGGTCTATTTCGTTGTTTCCTGGGTTGGCGGTCAGGCAGAAGCCTTCGCGGCACTCGGCGCACTTCTGCTCGGTGTGATCGTTTCTGGCCTGTTTGTTGCCATCTCGATGACCTCGGGCGGCGGCGCATGGGACAATGCCAAGAAGTACATCGAAGACGGCAATCACGGCGGCAAGGGTTCAGAAGCCCACAAGGCCGCTGTGACGGGCGATACGGTTGGCGATCCTTACAAGGATACCGCCGGCCCCGCCGTCAATCCGATGATCAAGATCACCAATATCGTGGCGCTGCTGCTGCTTGCAGTTCTTGCGTCCCACTAAGTCTTTTTCATTAATGGCTTTTCAGGCCCCGTCCGGCAGTGCCGGGCGGGGCCTGACTTTATCTGGGCACGGCGCCCTGCCACCGGACATTCCCGGTAATCTTAGGGATTCGTTGATTAACCGATGTTAGGCCCGTTCTGATCTTCAGCAGGAAGGTCAGGATCAGGACTGACAAGTGGCGAGCAAGGCACACTCGAACAGAACAGAAACGGCACAGTCAGCCGCGGTGGGGCTCGTCCCCGCTCGCTCGGCTGGCAAAGTTGTCTGTGTCCCCTGGCAAGACATGGCCAGCGAAATCGCTGCCTGGGACAAGTTGGCGGGGCAAGCCGCAGAGCCAAACCCGTTCTTTGAAAGCTGGTATCTGCTTCCCTCACTTGAAGCGTTCAATCCGCAGGGAGAAATTGCGATCCTGCGATTTGAACAGGACGGTCAACTTCTCGGACTAATGCCATTGGAACGCCGGTCCCGTTATTATGGCAAGCCGCTGCCCAATATTGGCAACTGGCTGCACGCCAACAGTTTCCTTGGAACGCCGCTGGTGGCAAGCGGCGCCGAAGTGCATTTCTGGCATGGGTTGTTTGACTGGGCTGACTCGCACGGCCAACGAGCGCTGTTCCTGCACCTTTCCGAGCTTGGCCTCGACGGGCCGCTCTATGCGGCTCTTGAGGCTGTCCTGTCTGCGCAGGGACGCACAGGTGCGATAGTCAAGAACGAGCAGCGTGCGATTCTGGCTTCACCACTGGATGCCGACAGCTACCGTCAGGCCACATTCTCGAAACAGAAACGCAAGGATTTGCGGCGCAGGACCAACCGACTCTCGGACTTGGGCGAAATCCAGTTCGAATGGCAACACGGCTTGGATGGCATGTCCAAATGGACAGACCAGTTCCTCGCGCTCGAAGCATCGGGCTGGAAGGGAGACGCCGGCTCGGCCCTGGCACAGGACAAGGCCAAATCTTTCCTCTTCCGCGAAAGCCTCAAGGGCGCGGCACAGCGCGAGCGGCTGATCCGGCTCGCGCTGATGCTCGATGACAAGCCAATCGCGATGCTAAGCACATTTCTTACGCCGCCGGGTGCCTTCGGATACAAGACCGCGTTCGACGAAAATTATGCGCGCCATGCGCCGGGCATCCTGCTCGAAAATGAATTCCTTTCGGCGCTTGATCACGGCCGGTTTGAGTGGTGCGACAGCTGCGCTGCGAGCGATCATCCCGTGATGAACGACATCTGGCGTGAGCGCCGCTCCATCGGAAAAGTTTCTATCGCTATCGGTGGATCGATCCGCCGCACAGTCTTCAACCAGCTTCTACGTTTTGAAAAAGGCAAGAAAGCCACAGGAGAGCAAACGTGAGTGTCTATCCAACCCAATCATGTAATTCCTTCGGCACAAATTATCCCGAAGTGCCGCACAAGCTGACGCACAGTCTCTGTGACCACCCCATGCTGACACTGGAAGCCCTGGCAAAGCTGGCTGAAACACTGCCAGCGAAAGACCTTGAATGTAATACCAGCGATCTTCCAATCGGTGTCGATGCCGTTCCGGAACAGCTGCTTGACGGGATTGGCGACAGGATCCGCAACATCGGCGAAACTGGCTGCTGGGCGGGATTGCGCCATGTCGAGCAGGATCCTGCTTACAAGCAATTGCTTTGGGACCTTATTGAGGATGTAAAACCTCATATCGAAAAGAAGACAGGCGAGATCATGGACGTCGAGGGCTTCATCTTCATGACCTCGCCGGGCGGTGTGACACCTTATCACTTCGATCCTGAGCACAACATTCTGCTGCAGATCCGCGGCAACAAGGTGATGACCCTGTTTCCGGCTGGCGATTCAGTCTTTGCTGCGGACGAGATGCATGAAACCTATCACACCGGCGGGCGTCCTGAACTGCCATGGAGCGAGGATATGGCCGCCGGCGGAGCCGACTGGTCCATCAACGAAGGCGAGGCGCTTTACGTCCCCGTCATGGCTCCGCATTTTGTACGCAACAGCGATGAAATCTCGATCTCGATTTCCGTTACCTGGCGTTCCGAATGGAGCCACGCCGAAGCCGATGCGCGCGCACTCAACAAACTTTTGCGCAAAGCCGGCATGAACCCGGAAAGCCCGCGCCGCTGGCCGCAACAAAACCGGTCAAAGTCCTATACGTATCGTGCTCTCAGGAAAATTCGCGCGGTAGGCTGAAAGGCAAGGTCCGGGCTGTATCCATACGGCCCGGATCAGCTTTCCAGGAGTAAGCTGTAGTCCCGCATGAGGTCGACGCATTTTGCATTCATGATGAGCAGCGATTCTTCGTCTTCAATGCTCATCTTGCGCTTGAGCATTCGAATAACCGACGTACGGTTGGTCTGTGACAGGCCATAAACCGTGGCTGCCACTTCGGGATCGTGCGACAAACCATAATCGACAAGCAGGTCCACATTCTGCGGCTGAAATCCGAATCCCAGAAAGACGATGCGCTTGGCATTGGAAACCGCACCGCGAACGTCCATCAGCATTCTCTGATCGCCAGCAACTTCGCTGGACGTGCGGATCATCGACCCCAAATTTTGAATGTTCCAGGGCTGCTCTGTCCCCCATTCGCAATCGGCCGTTTCGCCCAATTGCCATGGCAATCGCCCAACAGTTCCATAAGGATGAATGATCCGCAGCTTGGCAGCGACGATCTTCTGCGCTTCACCAAGCTCCATACCAAATGCAATCACCATGGCGTGCGGCAGGAAATGTTCGATTGAACGGTCATAGTTGAAATTGACAATCGAGAGATTATCGAGGCATTTTTCGACCTGAGATCGGGGCACGCCCGATGTCACCAACAGCCCAAGCTGGTATAGCCATGTGTCAGCGCCCTGTATGGGTAAGTCACCGGGAACACGCGGTTCCTTACGCAGGATCGACTTTGATTCCGCCTGGCAAATGAAGTGCACAATGGCGATCTTTCCAGCCGCGGTAAGCAGCGAATTGGTGTCATGCTGATCAAGCAGACTATCAATCGATCGAGTCAGCTTGCTGGCAATGCGTATGCGCTCAGCCGCGCGGTGAACATCCTGATCGTTTTTACCAAGGCGCGCTGATAGCTTCTGCATATACTGGGCCAGCAGCACACTGTCCTTTATCTGCAGGCCAGTGCCGAAACGCGTGAAATCAAAACTCTGACCGATCTTGACCAGCAGCTCTTCGTTGCTGGGCAATTGCAATTCACAGCTGGCGCCAGCGCCAACTATTAGGGTGGTCTTGCTCCTGATCATATGCCCGGTGTTGCTCCGTCGCGTTCATCTTCGAGGACAACAACTGTCACCCTGCCCAGTCAGAGATGAATAGCCGCTTCATGGTTAAGATTGCCTAACCATCAGATTGCCTGAGAAACTCTCTCGGCTGGAGCTGGCCGCGCGCCCTCACCGCGCCGGGTGGTAGAAATCGTAGATTTTCCGGGCAACGGCCTCGCTGATCCCGGGCGCGCGCGTAATATCTTCCAGTGCTGCGGCGCGCACCTTTCCCGCGGTTCCAAAGTGAAGCAGAAGTGCCCGTTTCCGCGATGGTCCAATGCCCGGAATTTCATCCAACGGGCTGGCCGATATGGCCCTGCTGCGCTTCTGACGATGTGCGCCGATGGCAAAGCGATGCGCTTCATCGCGCAACCGCTGGAGAAAGAACAGCACTTGCGAGTTGGGCGGCAGCGTCTTTTCACGCCCATCGGGGAAATGGAACGTTTCGCGCCCGGCATTGCGATCTGGCCCCTTGGACACGGCGATAAGCGGCACATCCTCAACGCCCAGCTCGCCCAGCGCGTCTTTCACGGCGCTCATCTGCCCCTTGCCCCCGTCGATCAGAACAAGATCCGGCCATGACATCACGCCATCGCGGGTCTTCTTGTCCCGATCTGGGTCCTCTCTCATCGCCCGCCCGAAACGGCGAGCCATAACCTCGTTCATCATGCCAAAATCGTCGTTGGTCTGCGCGTTCTTGATATTGAACTTGCGGTACTGGTTCTTGATGAACCCTTCCGGCCCGGAAACGACCATCCCGCCAACGGCCTTTGCACCTTGAATATGGCTGTTGTCGTAAATCTCAATGCGCTGTGGGACTTCAGGCAATTCGAGGAATTCCGCCAGTTCACCAAGCAGTTTCGCCTGTGATCCGCGTTCAGCCTGTCTGCGGTCCAGCGCTTCGGCCGCATTACGAACCGCCTGCTGGATCAAACGGCGGCGATTGCCGCGCTGGGGAACAGAAATCTCTACTTTGCCGCCCGCCCCTTCGCGAAACGCCTCAGCAAGCAAGTCTGCCTCGGGAAGCTCCCGATCGACCAGTATCAGCCGGGCGGGCGGAACTTCCTCATAGAACTGGGCCAGAAAGCTTTGCATTACGTCTTCTTCCGACAAGCCATCGGTGTGGCTTGGGAAGAATGCGCGGTGCCCCCAGTTCTGCCCACCGCGAATGAAAAATGCCTGAATCCCCACTTGCCCTCCCTTGGCGGCGAGCGCGAAGATGTCTGCATTGTCCATGCCTTCGGCGTTGATCGCCTGGCTGCTCTGGATAAAGGTCGCGGCGCGCAGCCGATCGCGCAGCATCGCTGCACGTTCGTAATCCAGCGTTTCGGCGGCCACGGACATCTGCTCCTCAATCTCACGCTGCACAGCCGAGGATCGCCCGCCAAGGAAGTCCCCGGCCTGCCGCACCAGATCCGCATAGCCCGCAGGGTCTATCCGGCCCACGCAGGGCGCTGAACAACGCTTGATCTGGTAAAGCAGGCATGGCCGGTCGCGCCGCGAAAAGAAGCTGTCAGTGCAGCTCCTGAGCAGGAACAGCTTTTGCAGTGCGTTGATCGTGGTGTTGACCGAGCCGGCACTTGCAAACGGGCCGAAATATTTACCCTTTGCCCGCCGCGCGCCGCGATGTTTCATGATGCGCGGAAAATCATGGTCGGATCGGAGCAGTATGAAGGGGAAGCTTTTGTCATCACGCAGCAGCACATTGTAAGCCGGGCGATAGCGCTTGATCAGCTGTGCTTCGAGCAGCAGCGCATCGGCCTCTGAATTGGTGGTGACGATGGTCATGGAACGCGTCTGGCTGATCATGCGCTGCAACCGTGATGGCTGCCGTTCAACTTGCGTGTAATTGCTCACCCTGTTTTTGAGCGCCCGCGCCTTACCAACGTAGAGCACGTCTCCGCGTGCATCGTGCATACGGTAAACGCCGGGCCTGACCGGCAGAGTGCGAACGGTATCGCGGATCACCTCCACTCCCTTTTTCAGGTCCGGCTGATCGGAACCGCGCACGGTATAAGTCTGGCGCTCCTCATTGAAGCGCTCGGCACCCTGTGGGTTGGGAGGGGTTCCGGCTGGCGTGCGGCTCATGCCGGCCAGATAGGCATTCGGTGGGCCTTTTGGCCAGCCGCTATTTGGATAAGCCCTTTTCCTCAGCCCTGGAAATGTCCTCAGCGCTGGAAATTCTTCATCATGTCGATCCCGGAAAGGCGCCCCAGCGCCCACCTGGCACCGATTGCGCGATGCTCAGCCAGCACACAAAACGGCCTTGCGTATCATTTTGTCGCAGATGGATAACAGGAGAATGAGCCGGCAGCCTTTCCTTTTGCGCCGGTCGCCGCTATGCGCGCCGCTATGACGCACAAAACGTACGGAAACTGACCGCCGATGGCGAAAGAAGAACTTCTTGAAATGCGGGGGAAGATTGTTGAACTCCTTCCCAATGCAATGTTCCGGGTCGAACTGGAAAACGGGCACGAGGTTCTCGGCCACACAGCAGGCAAGATGCGCAAAAACCGCATCCGGGTGCTGGTGGGCGATGAAGTGCTGGTGGAACTGACACCTTATGACCTGACCAAGGGCCGCATCACTTATCGCTTTATGCCGGGTCGCGGCGGTCCGGGCCAGAACTGACGCCTTGGCCGTAACTGACGGTCAATCGGCATCCGGCCCTTCCAAAGCTGGCCTGATCCAGAGCTGATATGTCTGAAACGCGTCCCGCACTGATCCTTGCCTCAGCCAGCCCGCGTCGCCGCGAGTTGCTGGCAAAGCTTGGCATCACGCCTGACCTGATCCAGTCCGCCGATATCGACGAGACAGCCAAAAAGGCTGAGCGCCCTCGTGACTATGCAAATCGCATGGCGCGCGAGAAGGCAATGGCCGTTACCGCAGTGTCTGCCCATGTCCTTGCGGGCGACACCGTAGTTGCTGCAGGCCTGCGCATCCTTCCCAAAGCCGAAGACGAAGCCACGGCGCGCAAATGCCTCAAGCTGCTGTCTGGCAGACGGCACCGCGTTCTTTCAGCCGTGGCGCTGAAATATCCCGATGGAGCGATCAAGGAACGGCTCTGCGAGACAATCGTGCGTTTCAAGCCCCTCTCAGGGGCAGAGATCGACGCCTACCTTGCCGGAGGTGAATGGGAAGGCAAGGCTGGTGGATATGCCAT
>JAHRVR010000213.1 GCA_019090585.1 Sphingomonadaceae bacterium | reverse complement strand
CTGCTTCGCGAACCAGATCATCAAGCATCGGCACAAGGAAGCATTCGGTTTTACCCGAGCCGGTGCCGCTAGAGACCAGTACGGATTGCTTTGTAGGCTGGCTCAGAAGCTCCCAGCTTTCCAGTTGGTGAGCATAGGCCGGATAGTCGAATCGCAGCTGCGTGTCCGATGTTTGCGTGATCGCCTTGATAGTATGGGGATGGAGCAGATGGCCAAGTTCCGATGGGGTTTTCCCCGATGAAACATAGCCGGGCGCTGCCTGGAAAAGCTGATCTGAAAGCAGGGCGCCCTGCCCGGCCTCCGCCAGCGCCTTGCGCAAAAATTCGTTGAGGCCGCCGTGCCGGATGCTCGCGCGTGACACCACAGCCTCTGCCAGACCGGACTGCAGACGCCGATGCACGTCCATTGGCGAGATCTGCCGAGTTTCACCAATATCGTAATCAGCCATTCTTGCGCTCCGAAAGGGCGTATCCATAAGCCCTTGAAAAATAGTCGGGATGCCGTCTTTCGACGTCCTTGATGGTAAGTTTCTGCAATTGATTGAGCGTGATTTTTTCGCGAACGAAAAGCCCTGCCGCGAAAGGCGCATCAAAGACACGCATCAGCGGCGACGCAAAGCTCTCATCGGGAAGAAAGATGCCCAATTCTTCCCGGAATGGGCTTTGAATGTCGCCCTCACAGTTGATGCCTTCGCAGGTGTGGTTCGTGAAATGCTCACGCAACTCTTCCCAACCAGATGGCACGTAGTCCCGGCAGATAAGCGGGGCCAGTTGAGGCATGCGCGCAGTGATTTCGCTCTGGCGTTCGATAATGCGGGTGAGCGCCCACTGCGGATCATCAAGCCGTTCGACCAGAAATTGTCCCTGCGCCTCGAAGGCTTCTTCCCAGGCGCGCCTGGGAAGAAGTGTCCAGCTTGATGCCAGCCCATCATAGAGCTCCAGCAATCCGGTAAGGTTTCGCTCCTCACAGCGATAAAGAAGCAGCGGGCTGATCAATTCGGCACTTTCGAACTTTTCGAAGATATTGAACGTCTGCGGCGGCAGACCATCAAGCGAAACTGCCAGTTCCATCATCGCATTCAGAGCCATCACCGCTTCCTTGCTCTGCGGGTCCTCCTGAATGCTTTCAAGGAGGGCAGCCAGATCACGCTGGGCCATTTCATAAGGCTGCGCCATTGCGCGCCCCAGCGCATGTTGAGGCGGATCGGCGGGCTCGTCTCCCGCTACGTATTTGGGGCGCGTTAGGATTCGCGTTCCATCACGCAAGTAGACAAGCCATGGACCACGTAGGCGCGGGAGTGCGATTGCCCGCGCGCCCAGGAGGCTTCCGGAACCTTCAAACAGACCGAAGTCGACCTCCTTTTCGGGCGCGCCAAGATATCGCCCACAAATACGGATCGCCTCACCGACAATGGCTTTTCTGGGGCTCAGTCCGCCGCCCGGTTCTCTTACGAGCTCGTTTCCGAATTCGGTCACAAACCAGTAATCTTCGCTGCCATTCAGAAAATTGAGCTTGACCCTGGTATCTATCCCGAGAGGCCTCATCAAAGTTGCGATGTCCCCACGAAGCGCCGAGAGGCCGAGCTCTGACTGAATAGGCCAGGTTACCTCGAGCGAAGCTCCGTCAAATTGGATGATGTCGCCCATCAGCACCGACTGCGCCGGCGCGCGCGCCACAGTTTCACGCAAATCGGCAAGACCAAGCTCTGTGTTTGCGCCCAGCAGCTCTCCATCCCAGGTGGTCAGCCACTCTTTTGCATGGATAGGTACATTGAGAGAAAACGGCGCGGCGCTGCCGCATTTAAGCTGCAGTGGCACCAATGCTCGACGAGGCGGATCGGTGCGCACCCTCCAGCTTCGATTGTTGGCATTTGTATCGTCACCAAGCTGTGCTTCGCCGTCCCAGCCGCTCAGAACAATTTCGGTCTCGGAGCGCTGCGATTGCTGGACCAATGAAAACTCTGCCGGTAATATCCACGCGATATCCTTGCCACGCAAATGCCCGGTGTCCTTGTCGAGCCAGCCGAATTCACATTCGCCAGGTCCGCATGTCGCAATGCCCCCCTGCCACGCTCGCTGACCTTTGAAACGCCACCAGATTTCTTCCTTTGAGCCTGTCCGCCTGGCAAGGCCATCCTCAACCTCGGGGTGAAGTGGATGTTGAATGAGCTTGCTGTAATCTGGACACTGCACGCCAGCAACTGCACGTCCGAAAATGGTCAGCCGATCCTTGCGGTCTGCACTTTGCCCGGTGCGGATGAGATAGGTGTCGCCGTTCGTCGAATTTACAATGATCTCGCCCGAGCAGCGATAGAGCTGGCGTCCCGCTGCCAGATCGAAATCTTCGCGTTCAATTTCAGAGGCCCCGCCCTGGCCGCCAACCGTCCAACCTGACGGACAATCGAGCAGGATCTGATCAATTCTGTATGAGCCTGAACCTTGTCCAATTAGGGAGAGGTAAGTGCCACGCCCGCTTGAAGCAGCGCGCATCTCGAACACCCTGAGACCTTCGCCAATCGCCTTTCCTCCAGGCAAAGTGAATGGCGACGAAAGCCTTGCCCCGCGTGAATGGAAGTCTGCCATAACTGGCTCTAGAAATGGGAATTCAATCAATCTGCTTCCACCCATCGCGCGAGCGATCCAGCATTGCGCTGTTTCATGCTCGAGGAAGGCCAGTCTCGAATTTACGTTATCAGCCAGTGGTCCTGCCGGCTTGAGAAAAACGCGCTGGTTCGCCTCAGGGCTAAGCTCGTGAGACTTGTCTTCCCAACGTCCCTCGATATGGAAATCGAGAGATTCGCGCCATGTGCCATCGCGTTGCCTGAGAATACGCTCAACCCGAATACGGCCACCACTGGTGATCTTGCGCGCTTCAAGCAGCGTGTCAATCAGAGCGGCGGCCGCGCCATCAAGCATCATCGGTAATTCGTCGCGCCAGTCCTCGTACAGCTCATCCAGGAGGGAGGAATAAGGCCGCCCGCCTGCAGCGTCTTTGCAGTCCGCGAAAGTTCTCAGCTCGGCGATCTTGAGAGCAAGCTCTCCACAGATCGCCTGCATCTCCTGGCCACGCCAGCCAGCCGGAATAAGGTATTCGTTGCGTTCACAGATTTCGACCGCGGTTTCGATATTTGGGGAGCCAGCGCCCAAGACTTCGCCGACAGCGCGTTCAAGAAACTTTCGCGGCCAGCTTGCCCCGCCTGCTATTGCGGCTGCGGGAAATCCGCCATGGCGCGCAAGATTAGCCAGACGCTGGTTACTGTGCGCCGTAACGAGCGGATCTATTCCCCACGCACGAAAGCCAGTATCCGCAAGATTCCGCCATTCTGATTGCGGCAAGCTCAGACCAAGCGATGCCTCAATGTCGCTCCAGCGCAGCGTCCCGCCCTGATACGATCGGCGGAACCAGTCGGCCGCCCAGACTACAAACACCGCGGCCAAGCCTGGCCGGATGAGATCCGACGACAGGTTTGCAATCAGCCTCTTCTCAATCTTGTCGAAAATGCCCGGAGCCAATTTGTAACGATAGAGGGGAAACCCTTCCGGTCTCGGCAGCCCAAGCTCGCTGCCAATCTTTCCTAAAGGATGGGGACCACTATCTGCCGCCCGCGCTAACTTTATGGCCCGGATCATGAAGAGTCGGGAACCTCCAGCTTCATGGATGTCCTGCGCGATCTTCCGAAGCACAGCGGGATCGCTACGCGCCGCGTCAATCTCTGATGTAAAGTCGCGGTCGTCCATCGCGGTGCGCTTGCCCCTTGGCCACTACTTCGATTGGAGTGCAACCCTTGCACGTCTAT
>JAHRVR010000212.1 GCA_019090585.1 Sphingomonadaceae bacterium | reverse complement strand
TTTGCGGCTGTTGGTGACGAGCTGCCAGATCGCGAAATCATCAACGCTGTCTTCATTGTGCAGCATCAGGCCAAGCAGGTTGGCTTTCAACCTCTGTTGGCGCACCTCACCCTCAAGTCCCCTGATGCTTGCGATGTCGAGTGTGCCAATAGGCGTGTCCAGCCCTCCCGAACCGATGATAATCACCCGCCGCGCCACTTCGGGATGGCGTCCTGCAAGCTGGCACAAGCACACACCGCCAAAAGAAAATCCCATCAGGTCTGCGGGCAGGCGATCACCAAGTATCTGCTTAAGACCGGCGGCAAGCATAGCCGACGTCCCCGCATGATCGGCAGTGGGCGGCATGGCGGATTCGCCGTTGCCGGGTATGTCGGGAACGATCACCATGCGATCCTCAGCCAGCGCTGCGATGTTTCTGATCCAGTGTGTCCAGTCACCTTGCGCGCCGTGCCCCAGCACCAGCGGATCGCCCTCGCCCCATATCCGCCAGATAATTACACCGTCGCCGCACGGCGTTTCGACGCGGCGAGCGCGTGCCTCAAGGTCAGTTACCTCTCCCGGTTTGTCCATCGCCGCCGATGACGTCGCTTCACGCATTCCGATTGCCCGTTCCGTTTCACGCACCATGAATGGCAGGATCAATTTAGGTAAATCGCTGCCCTGTCAATCGGGCCGCGCCTGGGCATTGCCTTTTGGCCAGCTTCCCGGCTACCGGTCAGGCCCAATACGCACCAAGGATTTCCATGGCTGAGAACGATAGCCACTACCCGCAATTTCCCTCTGGTCTGTGGCGGCGCGTCGTGCTTCACCCCGGTCCGGGTTGGATCGGCGGCGCACTGGAAGACGATATGCACCAGTTTCATATTCGCTTCGATCACGCCGATGGCCGCATCACATCGGCAAAGGCGCGTGCGCTGCGCCACCCGTGGACGGGATGTGGCGGCGCGCCGGACCACATCGCTGCCGATCTGACGGGTGAACTTCTATCCGATGTCGCCAATCGCGATCCGAAACAACACTGCACACACTTGTTCGATCTGGCGATCGTTTGCGCTGCCCACGCCAATGACACCGGGCCAAGCTGCGTTGACATGCGCGTGGCGGACCGGGTGGACGATCGCACAACCGCAACATTGCACCTGAATGGCGAGGAAAAGCTGCACTGGCAGCTGGATGGCACGATAATTTCCGGCTCCGGCAGCGATGGGCCGGAACACTTCATCGGACGCGACACAAAAGCCTTGTCCAAATGGAAAAGTGAATATCCTCCGAAGGAAGCCGAATGGGCAACCATGCTGCGGCGCACCTGCTATATATCGCCCGCGCGCACCATTGAGATTCCGAAAACCCTCTCCGCTATTCAGTCTCCACATGCGCGGCACAGGATCTGTTTCAACTATCGCGAGCCGCAAATCGACAGTTCGATGCCGATCTTTGACCGGCGTGATTTCTCGATGAGCGGGCGGGAGCCACTTCAGGACTTCGACACGGCCCGCGATTTCGCTTCGCTGACCTGAAAATCCGCTCCGTCGCTGTCGCGAAGGCACATTGACCTGCGCCGTGCGACCTGCAACGCGCTCGCCTCGTGAACACGCTCACCGCCTCACCGCAGCGCAGTGCATCCGGACTGGTCTGGTCCATCGCCCTGCCCGCCATGCTGAGCAACGTCGCTACTGCTCTGTTCGGGCTGGCCGACATGTGGGTGATCGGCAGGCTGGGCGATGCGCCAGCACAAGGCGCGGTCGAGCTGGGCGCGAAATTCATGATGGGCCTGTTCACGGTGTTCAGCTTCCTGCGTATCGGCACCATTGCATTGACCGCACAAGCGGCGGGACGCGGCGATTCAGCGGAACAGGCCGCCGCGCTGACCCGCTCGCTCGCGGCAGCCGTTCTCATCGGGCTCGTGCTGCTGCTTTTCAAACCGCTGGCTATCGGCGCGGGAATTTCAATGCTGGAGGCCGAAGGGCAAATCGCCGAACATGCGCGGCAATACATCGATGTCCGCTATTGGGCGGGAACCGCATGGCTCGCCAATGCGGTGCTGATTGGCTGGCTGATCGGACAGCGCCGGGTCAAAACCGTGCTGATCGTCGAGATCCTGGCCAACGCCGTCCACATCGCTCTGGACCTGCTGTTCGTGCTTGGCTTCGATTGGGGCGTGGTAGGCGTCGCATGGGCAACCGTCAGTTCCGAGCTGCTCAAGCTGGCCCTGCTCGCCATACTGGTTGCCATGGTCCCGGCGTCGCGTTCCGCCTGGGCCAGCGCGCGCCTGCCTTCCACGTGGAGCGCCGCAGCACTGAGGCGGCTCTTCTCGCTCAACCGTGACCTGTTTTTCCGCACCCTGCTGCTCACCGGCGCCATGCTGATTTTCGCGCGCAGCGGGGCGCAGCAAGGCCCGGTGATCCTTGCCGCCAATGGTATTCTCTTCCAGATTTTCATGCTTTCGGCGCTGATCCTGGATGGCTTTGAAAGCTCCACACAAGTGCTTTGCGGTGAAGCAAAAGGCGCTGGAGACAAAAGCGCATTTACCCGGACGGTGCGCGTAAGCCTGTTCTGGGGTGTCATGACCGGCTTTGCCATCAGCGCCGCTTACACCCTTGTCGGTGATGCTTTTGCAGCCAGCTTCAGCACCGATTCCTCCGTGGTCAGCGCGACAGCTGATTACATGTGGTGGGTCACATTGCTGCCGATACTAGGCGTGGTGTCCTTCGTGCTCGACGGTGTGTTCGTCGGCGCTGGCTGGTCGCGCGCGATGCTGATGACAATGGCAACGGCAATGGCGGCCTATTGCGCCATGATCTTTGGCCTGGCCCCAGTTACGAACGACACGCTGTGGCTTGCCTTCGGGCTGTTCTTCGTCATCCGCGCCGCGGGGCAACTGATCATGATGCCCAGCCTTGTGCGCAGCAGTTTCAGTTCATCCTGAAAATCACCGAGAGGTTGTTGGCAGGCATGTCCACGACGCGCCCAAGAGACAGGCCCCGTTCGGCAGCGCAGGCGACGACATCGTCAAGCTCGCGCAGTCCCCAGCGTGGATCACGCGCCTTCAGGCTCTCATCAAAAGCGGCGTTGCTCGGCTCGATGGTGTGCCCTGATCTGCGATAAGGCCCGTAGAGATAAAGCAGGCCGCCCGCTGGCAACAGCCGCCGCGCGCCGCGCATCAGCCCCTCGGTCGCTTCCCACGGGCTGATATGCA
>JAHRVR010000211.1 GCA_019090585.1 Sphingomonadaceae bacterium | reverse complement strand
GTATAAGAGACAGGGTCTTCCAGAAAGCTGCGGTCACGGCCGAGCGTGGGCGTTGTATCGCCTTCGGGGCTGATCCGCGCGACGCGTTCCATGCCTTTTCGATCCACACCAGTAACATTGCCAGCCCGGTCAAACTGGATGCGCAGCACGGTCTGATCGTCGGTCTGCGGCCGCTTGAACGCTGGCTGCTTGGTATCCTGCGAGACGTAATACCAGTCCTTGTCGCCAAACTGGCTGATGAAAGTCGGACGGCCCAAAGTGCGCTCAACTGACCGACGGTTATCAACACCGGGCTGGATCGCATCGAGAAGAAGTTTGTCGACGATATAGCCGCGATGGCTGCGAACGGAAGTGCAACCGCTGGCCAGCACGGCTAGCCCAAGCATCATTCCCGCCATACCGGCAAACCGACGATTTATCCGCATATTCGATAACTCCAGAGCCGGATCGGCGCATTCGCCCATTGCCACCGGCGTTCTCACCCATATATTCGGCGATAAGCCTTAGGCTGCAAAGTCTGGCATCGCAATGGCACAAACCCGCCAAGTTGGTGGGAACGCCTGCAAGACATCGCTTGAATTGCCAATGAACGAAAGGCCGACCCGCTTGTCCCTTCTCTCCCGCCTCTTCGGCAAAGGTCCTGATGACCGTGAAGCCGTCCGCCCACTCTGGCACAATGTCGTGGAACTGGCCCGAGCGAAAGGGTGGTACGCATCGCTCGGCGTTGAGGACAGCGTGGCCGGTCGCTTTGACATGGTTACACTGGTTCTGGCGGTTGCAGTGCTGCGCATGGAGCGCGAGGAAGCAATGGCCGAGCCTGTAGCGCGCCTGACAGAACTGTTCGTCGAGGACATGGACGGCCAACTCAGGCAAAGCGGGATCGGCGATCCCACAGTGGGCAAGCATGTTCGCAAGCTGGTGACCACGCTCGGCGGGAGGCTGGGCGCACTGCGCACTGCCATTCCCGGCGGCGTCGAAGCACTGGTCCCCGTGCTAAAGCGCAATATCACCGCGACCGCCGACTGCGATCATGAGAAGCTGGCGAATGCCGTTATCGCGATTTCCACCAAAATCGGGTCGATTGATGAAGACGCGTTCCTGTCTGCAGATTTTTCCTTTGAGCCAATATGACAGCCCCCGAATATTCCCGTCTTGTCGATATACGTCAGGCGAACGGTCATCAGATCGAGCTTGCCGCCAATGAGGAAGAACGCGCCGCACTGGCAATGCGCTTTGACCTTGTCCGCATCAACCGACTGAAAGCCCGGCTGTCGGTCACCAGTCAGGACCAGATAGTCACCGCAACAGGCCATATGGATGCAGATTTCGTCCAGAGATGCGCCGTCTCGGCCGAAGACATGCGCGTGTCGGTAAGCGAAGAAATATCGCTGCGCTTCGTGCCCGAAAGGCTCGACTACAAACCCGATGAAGAAATAGAGATCGATGCCGATGACTGCGACGACATCGAATATTCCGGCACAAGTTTCGACCTTGGAGAAGCCATGGCCCAAAGCCTGGCTCTGGCGATTGATCCCTTCGCGGCCGGTCCGCGCGCAGAACAAGCGCGGGTGCTTTTCAAATCGAGCGAGGTTGGCCCTTTCGAGGCACTTGCATCGCTCAAACTCCCGCCGGAAGAGAAGAACAACGACTGATCGCTTTTTTGGGAACGTGTTACAGACTGCAATAGAGGCACAAATGCTTGCATCCACGTGGGCCGGAAAGATGGGACCAGATTAGATGTCTTCAACGCGGCGGCGCCAGATTGATCACCGATTTGCAACGATAATCGCAGTGGCCTGTCTGGCACTTGGCGGTGTGGCGCAGGCAAAGACCGAGCCGGTGACGATCTATTCGGGCGGCCCGATAGTGACCCTTGCCGGCGACGCGCCCGAGCTGGTCGAGGCGGTGGCGGTGCGCGGCGGAACAATCATTGCGACCGGCAGCAGCGATTCGGTCCGAACCAAAGCCGGGCGCAAAGCAGTTCAGGTCGATCTGAAAGGCAAGACCATGCTGCCCGGTTTCATTGACGCGCATGGCCATGTCAGCCTGCTTGGTCGCTTCATGCTCATGGCAGATCTCTCCTCGCCCCCGGTCGGCGCAATTACCACCATCGCGCAGCTGCAGGACACATTGCGCGCCTATATGGAGGAGCACCCCGAAGGCCCGATCCTTGGCCGCGGCTATGACGATGCCATGCTGGTGAACGGCCAGCACCCGACCCGCCATGACCTTGACGCGGTCTCGTCCGACAGGCCGATTGTCTTGATGCATGTGAGCGGCCACCTCGCCACTGCGAACAGTGCAATGCTGCAAAGCATGGGCATCGGCCCCGGCACACCAGATCCGAAAGGCGGCAAGATCCGGCGCGAAGCGGACGGCAAGATGCCGTCGGGCGTGCTGGAAGAAGCGGCCATGATGGCCGTGTTCCGCCAGTTGTTTCCGCCAGACCTTGAGACCAATGTTTCCGCTATCGTCTCCGCCCTCAAAGTTTATGCCGCGCACGGTATTACGACCGCGCAGGATGGCGCAGTGCGAGCAACTCAATGGCCGATCTATCAGGCAATCAGGCAACGCGACCTGCCAATTGACATAGCGGTCCTGGTGATGGGGGTGGAAGATCTGCCCTCTGCAATCACCGATGAAATTGGCGGTGAATACAAGGGACGCGTGCGTATCGCCGGGCTGAAATTCGTTGGCGATGGATCGCCGCAAGGCCGGACTGCCTGGCTCAGCGCCCCCTATCACCGGGTTCCTGATGGCAAGCCAGCGGATTATCGCGGCTATCCCGCCATCGACCTGCCTGAATTCCAGCGCAAGCTGGCTGAAGCCGCGAAGAACGGCTGGCAGGTCTTTACCCATGTCAATGGCGATGCGGCAGCCCAGGCCTTGATTGACAGTGTGCGCATGTCAGGACTGGCTGGCAAGCGAACCATCGCCATCCACAATCAGGTGGTCCGGCCCGAACAACTGGCGCAGATGCAGGAACTGGACATCCATCCAAGCTTCTTTGCCAATCACACCTACTTCTGGGGTGACTGGCACCGGGACGTGGTTCTGGGCGGAAAGCGCGCCGATTTCATTTCGCCGCAAGCGTCAGCGTGGCGGGTCGGCTTGCGGCCCACCGCGCATAATGACGCGCCTGTGGTCCCGCCGGACATGATGCGCCTTGTCTGGTCATCAACAAATCGCCGCACCCAGTCGGGCGATATCCTTGGGCCGGAGGAGCGGATTTCCACGTACCGTGCGCTGCGACAAGTAACGATCAACGCGGCCTGGCAGATTCATGAAGACGATGAAAAGGGCAGTATCGAGACCGGCAAACAGGCCGATTTCGTCATCCTTGACCACAACCCGCTCGACTACGAGACTGCCCGGCTCCACGAAATTGGCGTTGTCGCCACGATCAACGACGGCAAGACCGTCTTCGGGACACTGGACTGAATGTCGCTCCTTTCCAGGAATGTTGGCGCCGACAGCTGGCGCGACGAGGCGCTTGCCGATGAGCGGGCAAGCCTGACATGGCAAGAGGCCGATGGCATCCTCAATCGCGCCACCAATGGCATCCTGGCCGAAGTCAGCGCCCAGCGCCGTGTCGGCGTGTTCGCGCGCAATTGCGTCGAGCAGGCTCTGGCCCACACCGCCACGCTCGCGGCGGGTCGGTCCAGCGTGCCGATCAATTCCTTCCTTGCAGCGAGCGAGCTTGCCTACGTTCTTGAGGACGGGGCGGTCGACCTTCTGTTTGTCGGCCCCGAGTGCATGGAAGCCGCATTGGGAGCAGTCGGTGAAATTCCCCGCGTCAGGATCGTGGGCTGGCGGTGCGATGATACAAGCGGTGTGACCAGCTGGATTGACTGGCTGGCTCAACAACCGGACATCGAGCCGACCACGAATATTCGGCCCAGACCGCACCTTCATTACACATCTGGAACAACCGGCCGGCCCAAGGCGGTCGAAACCCCGCCCAACATGTTCCCGACATGCGATACGGTGACCGAGCTGTTCGACGCGCTGGGCGCGGAAGTGCGCGCCATTCCCAGCGGGGTTTGCCTTGCCGCCGCCCCGCTATACCACACCAGCCCGATGCGCCTCATCCGCGCCTTCGCCGGCGGTGCCAAGCTGGTAACGATGGACCACTTCGATCCCGAACAGTTCCTTGCAGAAGTCGAAAAGCACCGCGTTGAACGCAGCGTGATGGTGCCGACACATTTTCGCCGTTTGCTTGCACTCGATGAGAAAACCCGGCGATCCTACGATGTTTCAAGCCTGCAATATATCTCCCACACCGGCGCAGCCTGCCCCGTGGACGTCAAGGAACAGATGATCGAATGGATCGGCCCGGTCCTTGTCGAATTCTATGGCGGGACGGAAACCGGCCCAGCGGCCAAGATCGATTCGCGCGAAGCACTGGAACATCCCGGTTCAGTCGGCAGGGCAGCTGCGCCCTTCGAAGCCGTCATCATCGGCGAAGACGAACAAGAGCTTCCGCCAGGTTCAGAAGGGAAACTCTACTTCCGCGACACCAGCGGGCGCGGCATCATCTATGTCAATGACCCGGAAAAAACCCGGCAGGCGCATATTGCCCCGGCCACGTTCACGCTGGGCGACGTCGGCTATGTCGACGAGGATGGCTTCGTTTTCATCACCGATCGCGCCACGGACATGATCGTCAGCGGCGGCGTGAACATCTACCCGGCCGAAGTCGAGCAAGTGCTCATCGGATTTGCTGCAATCGAGGATGTCGCGGTGATCGGTGTTCCAAACGCCGACATGGGGGAGGAAGTCAAAGCACTGATCGTGCTCAAACCCGGTATCGCCCAGCCAGTTCCCGGCGAGCTCGACCGCCACTGCCGCAACAGGTTGGCCGGGTTCAAATGCCCACGGTCTTATGCGTTCGTCGCAAGCATCGGCCGCAATGCAATGGGCAAAGTCAGCAAGCGCGAATTGCGGCGTCCTTATTGGCCAACCGAACGCACTATTGGCTGAACGCTTTCAAATATTCCGGATTAAATCGCGGATTTCGCTTATCGTGGATTTCACAGCGAGCAGACGGGCAGCGGCATCCAGGCCGCGAATTGAGGAGAGATCGAGATGGCAACCGCGCCAAACCCATCCTTCACACGGTTTTCGGTCGCGCCGCTAACCACGCACATCGGCGCGGAAATCAGCGGGATCGATCTGCGCGATGAGCAACCGGACGAGGTCATCGCCGAGATCAGAAAAGCGCTGCTCACCTATAAAGTCATCTTCTTCCGGGATCAGGACGTTACACAAGAACAGCAGATCGGCTTCGGGCGGCGCTTTGGCGATCTGGAAATCCATCCGCTGACTGACGAGGATCAGCCGAACCCGGAGATCCTCCATCTAAAGAGCGGCACCCGCGTCGCCACCGCCGCAGTTTGGCATTCGGACGTAACTTGGCGCGAAACGCCGCCGCTCGGCTCAATCCTGCGCGCACGGATCATGCCCGAAGTCGGCGGAGACACCATTTGGTCCGATCAGGTGGCTGCCTATGAAGGCCTGTCTCCCGCCATGAAGGAATGGGTCTGCACGCTGACAGCACTCCACGATGGCAGCCAGTTCAAGGACAGGACCGGCGGCACGGCGGACAGCTTCTGGGAGAAATACCCGGTCCAGGAACATCCCGTGGTGCGCACGCATCCCGAAACGGGGGAACGCGCGCTATACGTAAACACGAGCTTCACGGTCGGGATCAAGGACCTGAGCAAGAAGGAAAGCGACTGGCTGCTTCAACACCTCTATGATCAGGCTTTGAAAGCCGAATATCAGGTGCGCTTCCGCTGGGAAGTCAATTCCGTCGCCTTCTGGGACAATCGCGCCTGCCAGCACTATGCCGTGCATGATTATGCCCCGGCCATCCGCCACATGGAACGTGTCACTATCGTGGGAGACAAGCCTTTCTTGGATCCCTCGCGCTAGGGCAGCCCGGCTTGGTGCTCTGCCTGTGAGGACATAGGCACGCTCATCACTTCAGTGGATCGCCCCATCAATGTGAATGTCGGGCGCGGTGGCATCAAAACGGGATATCATCGTCCAGATCGTCACCCATGCCGCCACTGGCCGAGCCGCCGCCCGATGAACCACC
>JAHRVR010000012.1 GCA_019090585.1 Sphingomonadaceae bacterium | reverse complement strand
TAAACGAAGCTGGCGCTGCCGCTGGCCCGCATCATGTGCTCATCTTCCGACGGCCAGAGATTGGCCCGCATGAAAAAGTCGCCGCCATCGGGTGGAGCCAGCATGACCACTTGCGGCCCGTAGAAGTTCTTCCCGTCATCCTTATCGTGGCGCGAAGCAAGCTCGGCCACCAGCATATCACCCAGGAAGTCCTGATTTTGACCAAGCCGCCCGAGCTGGCCAGCAGCATTGAGCAGGCTGGCTTCATCGCGGGGATCAAAACCGCGGGATTTCACCGCATCGATACATTCTTCAAGGCTGCAGGCCTCATCCTCGGTGCTGTCGATTATGCGGGGCATGCGGCCAACTCCTGCAACTGCGGATAGGTTTCGATCAGCTGTGAACGCAGTGCGCCGGCTGCAGGAGCAAGCTCATCACTGGCAGAACGGGACACTGCTGTCAGAGCAAGAAAACCCGTAACCGTATCAAGCGCAAGGCCTTCGCGAAGCGCCTGCCAGCGCAGTGAAGCGCTGCCGTCCTCCTGCGCGATTTCGGCCAGAACGGGCGCAGCATCGCTACGGCCCATTCGCCCGGCCAGCGCCATCATCAATTCGATCCGGCTGTCTTGTGGGTTTCCGGCGGCTTGATGAACCAGCATCCCATCATCCAGATTGTATTCCCGGGTTGGCTCGGCCTCGGCTCCGCGCCTTTGCAGCCGCAGAGAACAAAGACACCCACTGATCGTGCGAACCTGCATGTTGCGCGTTCGCGCATCGCGGATCACCACGGTGCCGGGCGACAAATCGGTTTCACTATGGCGCAAGTCAGCATGGTCCGCGCTCGTCGTTCCCCGGTCGATCACCGCAGCGCGGGCGGTTCCCGAAAGCACATGTTCCCAGACCTCGCTCGGCGAGAAATCGGCTGTCACAGCCTTTGGTCTCGCGGCAAGGCCTTCGTCACTAAGGGCCACCAGCGAAAGAGTGACATTGCCTGACTTGGCCAGCTGCAAAGTGGAAATCACATCGTCTGTGAAGTGGCGAAACGGAACGTGGCCAAGCCGATGTTCCGCAAGGCCATCTGCGACGAGGCTGATGACTTCATCCGCCAAATGGCGCGCGTCCTGGCTCTCTGCGTCAAAAAGCGCGGCCAGTGACGGGAAGCCGGCGAGATCGCCGCCTTTGCCGAACGCCGCAATCTCTTCCAGCAGCCGGGCGACATGAGGGCGTTTGCGCCAGCCGCCGACGAGCCGGATCAGGGCATCTTGCGCATCGCGCTGCGGGGAATCGTCATCCCGCAGCGCGCGCAATTCTGGATGAATAATCACCAGAAACCGCCTCAGAACATCCCGCGGGTCGGGTTAAGTTCGTAAAGGAAAGTGATCAGAATCACGATCGTGTCATCAGAGGTCTGCACCCGAGCGGCATCGGTCAGGGTGCCGAACAGGCCGGTAAGGGTATCGAGATCCGGGAGGGCGGAAATGTCGATCTTTGGAAGGTTCATGGTTAGTCCCCATTTTACAAATGGTGCGCAGCAGAGGCTGAGCACAATTTGCAAAGTGGACGGGGACGGGGCGTCCCTTAAGTTAAAAGATTGTAAGTCGCGGGCTACTTGCCGCTGTGCCGTGGCCAGACGGTGGTTTTTGCATATTTGGGCAGCAGAAAAGTTTGCGCGCTCAGCGGCGCAGGATTAGCACAAGCCCTGCCAATGGTGGGGGAGAATCACCCTTCCCGATCGGCAAACGCGCAGCATCGGAACGGGCCCTTGCCAATATCCCGGCAGTTACCGCAGCTTCATGCGCGACGCAATCTGCTGAGCCAAGCAAGCGTGCCTCGCGCAGGGTCAGATCCTCGGGATCGTCGCTGCGCAGGACGATTTCGACGTGCCGGTCTGCCGGTGCGTTTTTCGCTCCGGCAAGCCAGTCTTCAAGCTGGTCCGCGCTCTCTTCACGCAAGGGGTCAAGCCCGCCGCCCTCGCTCAAAGCCGCGTCCAGAACGCGCCGCCGGTCGCCCGCATCGGGCCAGCGGCTGCGCAGCAATGCACGCGCTGCGAAAAGTGCGGAGGCGAGCTGCCCCAATGATTGCGGGATAAGCTGTTCGAGCCGCAATCGCAGCGCTTTGGCAAGCCCGGCAGAAGCCCCTCCAGTGCCGATGGCCAGCAGCACTGGCGAGCGATCCAGCACGCTTGGCACCGTAAAATCGCATAGCTCAGGCCGGTCGGCGGTATTGACCAGCAGCCCCGCAGCCCGCGCCCGAACCGCATCTCTGCTGGCATCCTCGTCGCTCTCATGCGCAATGAAGGCAAGCCGTGCGCCCAGATCGATGCCTTCCTGAATATCGCCGATCACGGTGCCGCCGGCGCGCTCTACCAGACGCCGCTTCGCCGCTGCTGCCGCTGCGCTGCCCAGAACGATCACCGGCTGACCGGAAATACGGTGGAACAGGGGCAGCGCCTCGATCATGGCGCTAATCCAGCCAGTCCGGCACAGTTTCTGCAGCAAGGATCGTGGCTGGCTCTATCCGATTGGCGACAATCGCCCACTTCTCTCCATCGACCATCACTTCAGGAACCAATGGGCGGCTGTTATATGTGTTGGCCATGGTCGCGCCATAAGCACCGGCCGTGCGGAATGCCGCAAGATCGCCCGCCTTTACCGCATCGATATCGCGCGCCATCGCGAACGTGTCAGTGCTTTCGCAGATCGGGCCGACGATATTGGCACTCATGCGCTCGCCGGTCTTCTCAACCGCGACAAAATCGTGCCAGGCATCGTACAGAGCCGGCCGCGCCAGATCATTCATCGCCGCGTCGATCACCACGAAAGGCGTGTTGGTAGCGCCTTGCTTCACCCGGATGACCCGGGTCATCATCACGCCGGAATTGCCAGCAATCACGCGGCCCGGCTCAAACATGATGGTCGCATCCCAGCCATCAGTAACCTGCGCCACCATCGCGGCGTAGTCTTCGGGACCGGGCAATTCCTCGCCCGCCTTGTAAGGCACGCCCAAACCGCCGCCGAGATCCATGTGGCTTACGGTAAGGCCCTGACCGCGAATATCCCGCATCAGCGCGCCCATCTTGATGAACGCCTGGCGCGAAGGATCAAGATCGGTGATCTGGCTACCGATATGGACCGCCAGCCCGCGCATCTCCAGCCCTTCAAGAGCACTGAGGCGCAAGTAGATTCCCGCCGCGCGATCATAGGCCACGCCAAATTTGTTTTCCGATTTTCCAGTCGAAATCTTGGCGTGGGTCTTGGCATCAACATCGGGATTAACGCGCAGCGCGCAGACCGCGCGCCCGCCCATGGAAGCAGCAATCCGGGCCAGCTCCTCGCCCTCTTCTTCACTTTCAAGGTTGAACTGCCCAATGCCGACCTCAACTCCGCGCGCCAGTTCGCCTGCATCTTTTCCGACGCCGGAAAAAACGACATCGCCGGCTGGCATGCCCGCTGCAAGCGCACGTTCCAGCTCACCGCCCGAAACGATGTCAGCGCCGTAACCTTCGGACGCCAGAACCTTCAGCACCGAAAGATTGGGATTGGCCTTCATCGCATAAGCCAGATGCATACGCGGAAGCACCGCGCTCAGCGCGTCCCTGAACACGCGGGCATGACGGATAAGCGTCGCACGCGAATAGACATAGACAGGCGTGCCCACTGCTGCGGCAATGGTAGTCAGCGGCACGTCTTCTGCGAAGAGCACGCCGTCCCTGTAATTGAAGTGGTCCATGATGGCTCTCTTGCTGACCTATTCCGGTGGCGGCAGGTCGAAGGGATCGTTCTCGCGCTCTTCGGACCGGCGGCGCAATTCGACATTGCGTTCCGGCACGGACTGCTCCGGCGGCTTGAGCAGCGCTTCGGCGTCAAACGGTTCCTCACGGCCATAAGGCGCATGAGGCAGGCTGCTGCCCGGCTTGGGTTCAAGCCCGGCCCTGTTCCCGCAGGCAGAAAGCGCCGCCGCCGCGCAAAGGGAAAGGACAGAGGCGATGTGCGCTGCCCGCATCAGCCCTGCCCCATGCCCAGCGCTGAGCGCGCCGCTGCCACGCGCTTGCGGACTTCGCCGGGCGCTGTACCGCCATGGCTGGAACGCGCCGCAACCGAAGCTTCAACCGAAAGCGCATCATAGACACGTTTATCGATCCGCTCATCGATCGCCTTGAGGTC
>JAHRVR010000210.1 GCA_019090585.1 Sphingomonadaceae bacterium | reverse complement strand
TGCTGGCTGCTGCGCGGATCGTGCTGGATGACGATGTTTCCGTTCAGGCACCGCCCAATCTCAATGATGAGCGGCTGGCCGAGTTGATCGATGCGGGGATTGATGACTGGGGCGGAATCTCACCTGTCACGCTCGATCATGTAAACCCCGAAGCGCCCTGGCCGGAGATCGAAAATCTGCGTTCTGTATGTGCGCGTGCGGGTATGGCGCTGGCTGAACGGCTGACGATCTATCCGCGGTTTGTAAATTCTGACGACCGCAGCTGGATTGATACCGAAATTCGTCCTGCGGTGTTGCGCCTTGCCGATTCAGAAGGCCTTGCGCGCGACAGCGAATGGAGCCCGGGTATGACCATGCCTGCGCCGGGCAGCCCGGAAAAACCGCTCGGTTTTCTGTACGAAGGTTCAGCACGTCTGGAATTGCGCCGCGTGCTCAGCCGTGCTGCCAATGGCTATGAGCTGGACGAGGCTGATATCGTTTCGCTTTTTGCCGCACGCGGGGCCGATGCGCAGGCAATCGTGGAAACGGCGGACGGATTGCGTGCCGATGCAATGGGCGATGCGGTGACTTATGTTGTCAATCGCAACATTAATTACACCAACATCTGCACGCATGCCTGTTCGTTCTGCGCCTTCTCCAAAACGTCGATCAAGGCGGGATTTCGCGACAAGCCCTATGATCTCGATCTTTCGGAAATTGCCGGGCGTGCGCGTGAGGCGGTAGAGCGCGGGGCCACCGAAGTGTGCCTGCAGGGCGGTATTCATCCCAGCTACACAGGGGAAACCTACCTTTCGATCCTGCGCGCGGTGAAAGATGAATGCCCCGATCTGCACGTCCATGCATTCTCGCCACTCGAAGTGGCGCAAGGGGCGAAAACCCTGGGCATGAGCGTGAGCGACTATCTGCTCAGGCTGAAGGATGAGGGGCTCGGCTCACTGCCCGGAACTGCGGCCGAGATCCTGCATGACCACATCCGCGAGCAGATTTGTCCGGACAAGCTGACCACGCGTGAATGGCTTGATGTTGTGCGCGATGCACATCTTGTAGGGCTTCCGACCACTTCGACGATCATGTTCGGCCATCTCGAACGGCCCGAGCACTGGGCTCGCCACCTGATCGAACTGCGCCGTCTGCAGGGCGATACGGGCGGTATTACAGAATTCGTGCCGTTGCCGCTGGTCCACATGGAAGCGCCGATGTACCGGCGCGGTCAATCCCGCAAGGGGCCGACCTGGCGCGAGACGATCATGATGCATGCCGTGGCTCGCATTGCATTGTTCGGGGAAATCGATTCGATCCAGTGCAGCTGGGTGAAGCTGGGTGTCGAGGGTGCGGCTGCCGCACTGTCAGCAGGCTGTAATGACCTTGGCGGCGTGCTGATGAATGAAAGCATCAGCCGCGCGGCAGGCGCCTCTCACGGGGAGGAACTGAGCGTCGATGACCTGGAGAGGGCATCAGACATGGTCGGGCGTCCACTCACACAGCGCACGACGCTTTACAAAAAGGTCGAGCAGCCGTTGGAAAGCATCGCATGACAGACCCCGAGCGTCAGCGCTGAACAGATTTTCGCGTGACCGGACTTGGCCAAGTTCGGCCTAGGCCAGAACAGCGCTGCTTCGATGGACCAGGCGGACAAGCTCTGCCTGGCCGCGCACTCCCAGCTTTGCATAAAGCCGTTTTGAATAGTTGCGCGCAGTTTCCAGCGTAAGTCCCATCGTTTTGGCGGCTTCGGCAATCGAGTTCCCATCCGCCAGGGCGATCGCGAGTTCGGCCTCACGATTGGGGAGGTCGAAAACACCGGCCAATTGGTTGCTGCGCCCTGTCGATCCCGGTTTTTCGAAGCGGCAGTATGCGGTCATCACGGCCGAGGGAAAGCGCATCGCCCTGGCGCCGCTGCGGGCCGCCGGAACCAGCAAGGCATCGATCCGCGGTTCTTCGCAGAGCACCGCATCGCCCGGCTCAGGATCGGCGCCATTGGCAAACCGCTGTGCCGCCTCGACAAGCTTCTTTTCGCTCTGTCCCGGAGCCGATTGTAACCGCTCGCCTGTTCGCGGTGCGGTGCCGACGGAGTCCGCCATCCGGTCGCGGGTTGCCGGTTCGATAGCGACTATTCGCGCCTCTGCATCGAAGAGGATCCAGCCGGTGGCGGACCGCGTAAGTCCATCGGCGCAAAGCTGCGCCTCGATGCGATTGCGTTCCATTCCATGGAGCGTGCGCAACACGCCTTCGAGATAGGGTGCCAGATTGGATAGCAGCGCGCTGTCCGCCGCCGAACAGGCTTTGCCGCGCGCCAAGACAAGCCAGCCACTCAGCCCCGGCTCGATGGGAATGCGAATGATCCGCTGATCGACGATGCCTAGCGGCTCGATCAACTGCGCACGCATCTTGCGGTACTTCGGATCATGATCGGCAAAGTCCGAGACGCTGTAGACCCGGTATGGCCGCAACTGCGATTGAAGCTCCGCATCGACGGCGGACATGACTTCGTCGCCAAGGCTTTGTGCCATGCGGTGAAGGTTCTGACCGGAGAAATAGACTTCGGCTTCGGACGCAGGGTCGCCGTTGCGGCGCAGGGCGAGCGAGACATATTCCGCTGAGCTACGGCGTTTCAGGCGGTCAAGAAAGGTCATGAAACGCGGCGTTTCATGGATGCCGCGATAGAGCGGCAGGAGGAGATCGGTCTCGTCGTTGCTGGTTAACGCCATTACCCTCCCATATGGGAGGTTCGTTAAGATGTCACCCCGGTATTTGTCACTCCCTTAAGAGGAGCAGGGATACGCCGATGAAGACTTTGACCCATCTTGAACGCCTGGAAGCCGAGAGCATCCACATCCTGCGTGAAGTGGTTGCCGAGGCGGAAAAGCCCGTCATGCTCTATTCGGTCGGCAAGGATAGTGCCGTGATGCTGCACCTGGCGCGCAAGGCCTTTTACCCTTCACCGCCGCCTTTCCCGCTCCTGCATGTGGATACGACCTGGAAGTTCCAGGAAATGTACAAGCTGCGCGACAGGATGGCGAAAGAAAGCGGTATGGAACTGCTCGTCTATCGGAACCCTGAGGCGGAAGAGAAAGGGATCAATCCTTTCGATCATGGTCCGTTGCATACCGATATGTGGAAGACCGAGGGCCTCAAGCAGGCGCTCGACAAGTGGGGCTTTGACGCTGCTTTTGGCGGCGCCCGGCGCGATGAGGAAAAGAGCCGCGCCAAGGAGCGTATCTTTTCGTTCCGCACTTCCAGTCACGGCTGGGACCCGAAGAACCAGCGTCCAGAACTGTGGAACCTGTATAATGCCCGCAAGAACAAGGGCGAGGGCATACGTGTCTTTCCGATCTCCAATTGGACGGAGCTGGATGTGTGGCAATATATCCACCTTAACGACGTGCCCATCGTCCCGCTCTATTTCGCGGCCAAGCGTCCGACGGTGGAGCGTGACGGCATGTTGGTGATGGTCGATGACGATCGTTTTCCGCTGGAAAAAGGCGAAGTGCCGGTCGAACGCTCGATCCGCTTTCGGACGCTGGGTTGTTACCCGCTGACGGGCGCGGTGGAGAGCGAGGCGAAAACGCTTCCGGAAATTATCCAGGAAACTTTGTTGACCACCACGTCAGAGCGGCAGGGGCGCGCGATCGACAAGGACGCCGGCGGTGCCGGAATGGAGAAAAAGAAGCAGGAGGGGTATTTCTGATGAGCAGGGACGTGACCACCTCCCAAGAGCCCAAATATGTCGTCGAGGATCTGATCGCCGAGGACATTGATGCCTATCTCGATGTCCATCAGCACAAGACGATGCTGCGCTTCATTACATGCGGGAGTGTCGATGACGGCAAGTCCACTCTTATTGGGCGCCTGCTTTACGATTCGAAGATGATCTTCGAAGACCAGCTCGCCGCGCTTGAGGACGATTCCAAGCGCGTTGGCACACAAGGGCAGGAGATCGATTTCGCGCTGCTCGTGGATGGATTGGCAGCAGAGCGTGAGCAAGGCATCACCATCGACGTTGCCTATCGCTTTTTTGCGACTGAAAAGCGCAAGTTCATTGTCGCCGATACACCGGGGCACGAGCAATATACGCGTAACATGGTGACCGGCGCATCGACAGCCGATCTGGCCGTGATCCTGATTGACGCGCGCAAAGGCGTGCTGACCCAGACAAAGCGGCACTCCTACCTGGCCCATCTGATCGGGATCAGGAACATCGTGCTGGCCGTGAACAAGATGGACCTTGTCGATTACGATCAGGCCACGTTCGAACATATCGTTGCCGATTACCGCGCCTTCGCAAAGGAGATCGGGATCGTGGATTTTGTGCCCATGCCGATTTCCGGTTTCAAGGGCGACAACATCACCGCGCACTCCAGAAACACGCCGTGGTATGATGGGCCAACCCTGATCGATCATCTGGAAACAGTTGAAGTGAACAGCGCGATCGACCAGTCGAAGCCGTTGCGTATGCCGGTGCAATGGGTCAACCGGCCCAATCTGGACTTCCGGGGCTTTTCCGGCTTGATCGCCACCGGAACGGTAGCTCCCGGTGACAAGATCCGCGTGTTGCCTTCGGGAAAGACCAGCGCAGTCAGCCGTATCTCCACTATGGACGGGGATCAGGAATTGGCTGTTGCAGGCCAGTCCGTTACGATCTGCTTTGAAGATGAAATCGATTGTTCGCGCGGCGATGTGATTGCGGCTGCTGATGCGCCGCCGGAAGTGTCGGACCAGTTTGAATCGACAATCGTCTGGATGAACGACGAGGCGCTTCATGTCGGCCGGAGCTATTGGCTGAAGCTGGCCTCCCAAATGGTGTCTGTTACGGTTCTGGAGCCAAAATACAAGATTGATGTCAATACGTTAGATCACCTTGCTGCGAAAACACTTGAGTTAAATGAAATCGGGGTCGCCGAGATCTCGACTGACAAGCAGATCGTGTTTGAGCGTTACGAGGATGACCGGCCTCTTGGTGGTTTCATCCTGATCGACAAGATGACCAACGCGACGGTCGGCGCTGGCATGTTGCACTTCTCGCTTCGGCGGGCGCAGAATGTCCATTGGCAGGCGCTCGATATTGGCCGCAAGCACCATGCCGGCCTCAAGAACCAGAAGCCGGCGGTGCTCTGGTTCACCGGACTGTCCGGCTCAGGCAAGTCGACCATCGCTAACCTTGTCGAGAAGAAGCTTCACCGGATGAACCGGCACACCTTCCTGCTGGACGGCGACAATGTCCGTCACGGCCTCAACAAGGACCTGGGTTTCACCGAGGCCGACCGGATCGAGAATATCCGGCGTGTCGGTGAAGTGGCCAAGCTGATGGCAGATGCCGGGCTGATCGTGGTGACAGCGTTTATCTCACCCTTCCGGGCTGAGCGGGAAATGGTGCGTTCGATGCTGCCGGACGGCGAATTTGTGGAAGTGTTCATCGATACGCCGCTGGAAGTTGCAGAAGAGCGGGATGTGAAGGGTCTGTACAAGAAAGCCCGATCCGGCGAGCTGAAGAACTTCACCGGGATCGACAGCCCGTACGAGGCCCCGGAGACCCCGGAAATCCGCATCGATACAACCAGCATGAGCGCCGAAGAGGCAGCGACGATCATTGTCGAAACGCTGCTGGACGGCAACTGAGGCGAGGGCGCGGAGATGTTGCTTTTCCGAGGCCGGGAGGCGCACAGCCGATCGATGGCGAAAGCGACCAGCTGGCGCGTTCTGGGCAGTATCGACACCTTTTTGCTCAGTTGGCTTTTTACCGGGAATGTCAGGGCGGCAGGTGCCATCGCCACAACCGAAGTTCTGACCAAGATCGTGCTCTATTACCTGCATGAGCGTGCCTGGAGCTCTGTGGGGTGGGGCATGAAAAAGGACGAGCCGGACGATCCGGCCGCAAATATCTGAGGATTCTGGAATGAACGATGCCGAGCTTGCTGCCCACCTCGCCAATGTTGCTGGTAAGATCCTGCTCGAAGTCCGGGCTTCGGGTGTGCTTGAGGAAAAGGCGCTGGGAAAGGCGGGCGACGAGACCGCGAACCAGTTTCTGATCCATGCCCTGCGCGCGCAGCGTCCTGACGACGGCTTGTTGTCCGAGGAAAGCAAGGACACCGATGAACGCCTCTCCAAAAGCCGTGTCTGGATTATCGATCCGGTCGATGGCACGCGTGAGTATGGCGAGGGGCGGTCCGATTGGGCGGTTCATGTCGGTCTTGCCATAGATGGCGTGCCAACTATCGGTGCAGTGGCCCTGCCGGGGCTCGATCAGGTGCTTTGTACCGATGCACCGCTGTCTGTGCCTGCCGCGCCCGAAACCCTGCGGTTGGTTGTCAGCCGGACGCGCCCTGCAAAGGAAGCGACAGCAGTGGCCGAAAAGCTTGGTGGGCAGCTGGTTCCTATGGGATCGGCGGGCGCAAAGGCCATGTCGATCCCGCGCGGGGAGGCTGACGTCTATCTCCATTCCGGCGGCCAGTATGAGTGGGACAGTTGTGCGCCTGCCGCGGTTGCGCTGGCGCATGGTCTTCACGCATCACGGATCGACGGAAGTGCGCTTACCTACAATCAGAAGGACCCCTATTTGCCGGATCTGCTCATTTGCCGGAAAGAGCATGCCGAGCATATCCTGTCGCACGTCGCTGCGCTGGACTGACCGGAAAGGTTGCCTCGAATCGCTGCGGCGTCGCTCGCGGTCTTTGCCCCTGATCGCCCGAACATGTGCTGGCGTGACGAATCTGGCGGCGAAAGCTGGAAGATCGCAAAGCAGAGCCTGACTCGTCTGGTTGTCCATTGGCGTAGACGCGCAATTTTCAGCGAAATCGCTCTTGCGAAGGTCTGGTCAATTGCGGAGAGCTATGGAATGATCGACTAAACGTGCCGAATAATCGGCTCAAGGGGAGGTTCTGTGGGCAAAACCATCGTAATAACGGGCGCTGGTATTGGGCTGGGACGAGCTCTTGCCCGTTGCTTTGCGAAGGAAGGCGACACGACGATCCTGCTTGGCCGGACATTTTCGAAAGTTCAGGCTGTTGCACAGGAACTGGGCGAACCGCATTTTGCCGTTGAGTGCGACGTAGGGGATCCGGATTCGGTCCGCGCTGCATTTGCCAAAATTGCGGAACGTCATCCCAAGATTGACGTGCTGATCAACAACGCTGCGATTTATGAACCGTTCCTGGTGCGCGATGCGACAGATGAGCAGATCACCAGCATTATCGGCACCAACCTTACCGGAACGATCTTCTGCTGCCGCGAAGCCATACCGATGATGGAAAAAGGCGCGCAGATTATCAACGTCAGCAGCGAATCGGTTAGAGAACCCTTCGCCATGCTGTCGCTCTATCAGTGCTCGAAATCCGGGGTGGAGCGGTTCACAGAGACTCTTGAGAAGGAGCTTGAGCCTGACGGAATACGGGTTTGCGTATTGCGTGCAGCCCCGATGGTGGACGCGGACAAGGACATGCCGAACTGGGATCCTGACGTGGCGATGCAATTCTTTGAAGCCAACCTGAAACTCGGCCGCAATCTGGCAGAGCAACCGATCACCCAGGTCGATAATGTGACGTGTATTTTTCGTGCGCTGATCGACCTTCCGCCAGACTTTAAAGCTACCCATGTGAGTGTGGGCGCCCGGCACCCGTGATTAGTCAATCAGTCCAATTCCACACCTGAGGAACCTGAGATCATGACTGCTCTTCCCGATGCAAAGCTATTTATTGATGGCGAACTTCGTGGTGCCAGCGATGGCGGCACGTTCGATGTCATCAGCCCGTGGAGCGGCGAAGTGTCCGGCAAGGCAGCAGACGCCACCAAGGACGATATTGAACTTGCGATTTGCGCGGCGCGGCGCGCTTTCGATGAAACAAACTGGGGTGATCCGGAAAACCGTCAGAACCGCCTCGATCTTGTCACCCGCCTGCGCGATGCCTTCACGGAAAATCGCCAGCGTCTCGTAGATCTGTCCGTTCATGAGGCTGGCGCAACCAAAGGGTCGTGCAACATGGCCCACGTCAGCATGGCGATGGACGGTTGGGACGATTTCATCAATGTCTTTGACCAGGTTGAGTGGGAGAAGGATTGCGGCGATCGCCACAGCGACCTTGTCCAGTCGACCAGCAAGCGGATCCGGTTGCGCGAACCGGCCGGCGTGGTCGCTGCGATTACTCCGTGGAACGTGCCGCTCTATGTCAATATCGGAAAGGTCGTCGCTGCTTTGCTGGCGGGCTGCACGGTTATCCTGAAGCCGGCGCCGGATACGCCCGGAGCCGGAGCGATCTTTGGTGAACTGGCCGAGAAGGTTGGTTTTCCCAAAGGCGTCATCAATGTCATATTTGGCAAGGATCCGGCTTTGGCTGGTGAAACGATGGTTCAGGACCCGCGTGTTGACGTTATCTCCTTCACAGGCTCAACCGCGATTGGCCGTCACATCTTGGAGGAGGGCGCCAAAACGATGAAGCGCGTCTTCCTCGAACTGGGCGGAAAGTCGGCCAAGATCGTCCTCGACGATGCGCCCAATTTCGCGATGGATGTCGGCATGACCATGCTGATCGTTCACGCGGGGCAGGGCTGCGCCGTCCAGTCACGGTTGCTGGTCCCGAGAAGCCGTTACGAAGAAGCCAAAGAGATTCTGAAAGGCGCCTATGGATCCTTTGGGGACAATTGGGGTGATATTGAGGCTGACGGCCAGATCATGGGGCCGGTCATTTCCAGAAAGCAGCATGACCGCATCATGAACTATATCGAGATCGGCCAGGATGAAGGTGCAACGTTGCTGGTCGGCGGTAAGTCACGTCCGGACAAAGGGAGCGGCTTCTTCATCGAGCCGACCTGCTTCGTCGATGTTACCAATGATATGCGTATCGCTCAGGAAGAGATATTTGGCCCGGTCCTTGTGGTAATCCCCTTCGAGGATGACGAAGATGCGATCCGTATCGCCAACGACAGCGAGTATGGCCTTGCAGGCGGTGTCAGCTCGGGCGATTTCGATCGGGCGATGAAAGTGGCGCGCGGCGTCCGCACCGGCTCGATGGGTATCAACAACGGCATGGCAATTGCAGGAGACGTCCCTTTCGGTGGCTACAAGCACAGCGGTATCGGCCGCGAATGGGGCGTTGAAGGCATTGAGGAATTTACCGAGCTCAAGATGATCGCATGGCCGGTCGAAACCGCCGAGGCCGCCGAGTGAAGCAGGGGCGCCTCTCTGATGAACCAGCGGTTGCGGCTGAGCAGCCGCTGGACTTCGCTATCGCGCAAGCCTGCGAGAGTGTGAGCCACAACCTGAACGGACAAAGGTTGGGGAAAAAGGGGCGCTTAACGCGCGAACGCATCATCCGCGCTGCGATCGATCTGCTTGAAGGCGAGGAGAGTGCGCTGTTTACGTTGAGCGCCGTCGCTCGCAAAGCGTCGCTGGGCATGAGCTCGCTCTACAACTACTTTGATGATCTCAGTGTGTTGATGGTTGCGGTCCTGGAGCCGGTCATGGCGACCGCCCATGCAACGTACACAGAGGTTATCAGCGAGTACTGGCCAGATGATGAACTCCAGGAAAAGTGCGCCGCATTTTGGCGTGCCTACTATGAATTCTGGGCCAAACATGCCGCGCTACTGCATCAGCGCAATCGCATGTCGGACGCTGGTGACGAGCGCATGTTGCTGCATCGCTTCCACGCCGTTCACCCTGTGATTGGCCTGGTGGATTTGCAGCTTGGATTGAATGACGGTTCCGAACCCGGCAAGCACCGCCGCGCAATGAGTGCTATCCTGATGACGGCAATGGAACGCACAATGACCATCCAGACCCACCCAAACTACCGCCGCGTAAAGAACTATCCGCGCATTGCGGACCCGGCCGATCTGATTGGGCCGGGGGCAAGACTGCTTGAACTTTCTATTCGCGATTGCCGCCAGTCACTTCGGGCGGGCGGGGCTGAAGGCGCACCACCATGAGGTGTACCGCCCTTTGGCCACCTGATTGAATCAATCAAGTCTCTGGAGAAGATCAATGGACATTAACGACATGGTGATTGTCAGTGTTGACGATCACATCAGTGAACCGCCCGACATGTTCGACAAGCACTTATCCGGAAAAAACCTCGAAAGTGCTCCCAAGCTTGTCAAAGATGCGAGGGGCAAGGATGTTTGGGAATATCAGGGCCAGAAATTCCCGTCCGTGGGTCTCAATGCCGTCGTCGGACGTCCGTTCGAGGAGTATGGCATGGAGCCAACCTCGATGGATCAGCTTCGGCCGGGCGTTTATGATGTGCATGAACGCATCAAGGATATGGACGTAAACGGCATTGCTGCGTCCCTGAACTTCGGCAGCGTGTTTGATTTCGCCGGTGGGCGTTTGCACTCCATGCCGGACCTTGATCTCGCAGCTGTCCACCTGAGCGCCTACAATGACTGGCATATCGATGAATGGTGCGCAGCTTATCCGGGTCGTTTTATTCCCTGCGGCCTGGTGCCGACATGGGACATGGACAAGACGGTTGCGGAATTGAAGCGAATTTCCGCGAAAGGCTGCAATGCCATTACCATGAGCGACAATCCCACCATTCAGGGCAGCCCCAGCATTCACAATGAATATTGGGAACCGTTCTGGAAGACGATCAACGACCTCGACATGACAATCTGCCTTCATATCGGAAGCGGTATGACGGCCCCGCACTCATCGCCGGAATCACCAATTGAGGCATGGATTTCGACAATGCCAATGGCGATCGCGTGGTCGGCAGCAGATTGGCTTCAGCTTAAAGCGCTACAAGATTATCCGAACATGCGTATCGCCCTTTCGGAAGGAGGCATTGGCTGGGTTCCCTATTTCAAGGAGCGCGCCGATTTCTCCAATTGGCGGCACAAGGCCTGGACCAATTCACGGTTTCAGGACATCAAACCCAGCGAACTGTTCGAGCGCCATTTCCTGAACTGTTTCATTGACGATGCCTTTGGTCTTGATAACGTGGATTATATTGGTGAGGATCGCATTGCGTATGAATGTGATTATCCGCATTCCGATACGCTCTGGCCAGAAGTGCCCGAGCGCCTTTGGCCGACCATCAGCCATCTGACTGACACACGGATCGATAAGATTACGCATCTCAACGCGATGAATTGGTTCCGCTTCGATCTCTTCGAGCATTACACCAGGGAAGAGTTAAGCGTCGGCGCCTTGCGCGAAAATGCGAAGGCGGCCGGTGTGGATATATCGCCAAAATCAAGCGGCGGTGAAGCGCCGCTGAGTGAGGGCGAAAAACGTCCAGTTACCTCTGCCGATATTGGTGCGATGTTTATGCGCCATGCCGAAGATAACAAGGCTTCCGAACCCGCCGAGTAAGCGCAGTCGGATGAATGACAGGCGCGCTGGACTTTCCTCCGGCGCGCCTTTTCAAACTGCCGCGTGGGCCGCTGTGCGGACAATAATGGCAATATCATCCCCTATGGCGCTGATGGCGTTCCGGCATTTCCTGTAGACTGGTCTTTCTGACCGGATAAGTTCATGTCCGTACTGGACAGCTTACAGTCTGAAAGAAAGGCCGCAATTCGTGGATCTGGATGCGTTCATGCTCGAAAGCGAGCGGCTCTGGCTTGGTGGCGCGGACTGGGACAAAGCCGTCGCTTTCGTTGACCTTGATGCAGCGGCGCAGGTTCCGGACCAATTTGTCTTGCCATCTTGCCCCGTCATCGGAATAGGCAGCATTGATGCACCCCTGGCGGGAGTTCTCGATGCCGTGATCGAAGCCCCGGTTACACCCGATATGATCTTGCAGCAGGTTCTGGCCAAGCCTCGCGCGGCCGCTGCAATCGCGCAGTTGCTGCGTCTTCTGCCATCGCTTGCGCCCGAGCAAGGGCTGACTGCGGAATCCTTCGCTTATGCCATGCTACAGGGAAGCGAGGAGCATCGCTTATGGTCGATGAGCGCGGCGGAGACACCCAAGCCAAAGCGCGAGCCGGGCCATGTCCGCATAAGCCGGAACGAGGCGGAAATGGCCATCGTTATGGAGCGAGCCGAGGCGGCCAATGCGATCGACCGGGCAATGCGTGATGCGCTTTATGAGGGTTTTGCACTGGCCAGCCTCGATCCGACGATCAGGCGGGTGCGTCTGAGCGCTGAAGGCAAGGCTTTCAGTCTGGGAGCGGAGCTGGGCGAATTTGGCACGACCGGTGATCCTGCCACTGCCCATGCGATCAGGGGCGCCACATTGCCGGCACGTATGGCGCTTCGCTGTTCGGATAAGCTGGAGGTTCACATTCAGGGTGCCTGCGTCGGCGCAGGGCTTGAGATCGCGGCATTTGCCAAGCGTATCACAGCCGATCGGTCTGCATGGTTTCAGTTGCCCGAATTATCGATGGGTATCCTGCCGGGGGCGGGCGGCTGTGTTTCGCTCACGCGCCGGATTGGCCGGCAGCGTGCAGCGCTTATGATCCTGTCTGGAAGGCGGTTGTCAGCCCGGCAAGCTCTCAGTTGGGGGCTCATTGATGCAATCGTGGACGATCCGGCCTGAGATGACCGTGGCGACCAGATCGCCCGAACTCAGGCCTGTGCGGGCTTTAGCCCATGGGCGATCGAGCAGGCACAAGTCAGCGTCTGCTCCCGGTTCCAGCTTTCGTGCGCGCGAGAGGTCCACCGGGTCGGCGAGATAGAGGGACAGGGCTTCCTCCGGTGAAAGGGCCTCCTCCAGGCCGATGCTTTGTCCCGTTGCGGTAAGCCGTGAAACCGCGGCCTGCATGGCGCGCCACGGGTCCGCATTTCCAAACGGCGCATCGCTGCCCCCTGCGAGCGGAATCCCGGCATCGGCCAGACTTTTGAGCCGATAGAGATCGCCTTGGAGGCGCGGTTCGACATCCAGCAGATAACGGTCTCCGCGTTCCTCAACGAAATGCGGCTGGCTGCAAACCGTGAGGCCCATTGCGGCCATTTGCTCCAGTTGCGGCGGCGGTGTGACCGAAGCATGTTCGATCCGGTCTCCGGGGCGAAATCCCGCCTCATCGAGAGCAGCAAGCGCAAATACCAGTTCGACTTCCGAAACGCAGTGGATAGCGATGGCGCGGTCCTGCCGGTGTGCGGCATTGATAAGTCTCACCGCCTTATCGAAATCCGGCAGTTCAGCCTCGTGCAAGTGAAGCTTGACCGGCCCCAGCGCCAAGCCCTCTGAAACCGCGTCTGTGAGTTCGAGGACCCCTGCCAGCGTGACATTCTGTGCAAGCGAGCCTGACCTGCACTGGGCGGCAAAATGGTGAGCCATCTCGAATCCATTATGGGGTGACATGTCGGTCAGGCCGGTGATCCCGTAACCTGCCAGCTCGGCGGAGATCAGTGCAAAATCCGGCGGTGTGCTGCCCAATGCCGTGCGCAGCCAGTCATCCTCGTCAAAAAGCCGTCCGGTATATCCGCTGGCATTGCGTTCCAATCCGGGCGGCGGATCGCTGCGGGATAGAAGATCGTCCAGTGCTGCTGAATTAAGCAGCCACATCCGGCCAGAGCGGTGCTGCATACGCAGTGGCCTGCCGGGAACGAATCGGTCCAGCTGACTGGCATCCGGCAAGCCATCCAGAACGCTTTCGTGGTAGCCGATGGCGCGTATCCAACCCGGTCCTGTAACTGACAGTTTCGCAGCCAGATCCTCGGCCGAGATGACATCTGGCGGTCCGCACCAGATCGAACTTCCGCGCACGGCAAGTCCGGCAAGGTGGATGTGGTGATCGTGCAGACCGGGAAGCAATGCACCGCCTCTGGCATCGATCGTTCTGCATCCATCGGCGGCAGGCACTGAACGGCCGATCTGCGCGATCCGTCCATCGGAAATGAACATATCACCGCGGCCGAAACCGAGAATATCGGCGCCGCGAATCAGGAGAGGGGAGGTTGGCCCAGCCATTTTTCTGTATCTGCACCAAGTTCATGCACCGGAGCCAGAACTTCGCGGCGGGGCATGAAGGGGAACAGTTTGCCGACTGCCGCGCCCCACGCGCGCAGCTCTGCGTCCAGCGCACCGCGATCGAACGCACGTTCCTCGGCAAGCGCCAGAGCCGTGACCGCGCTCATCGCAAAGCCGATCCGCCTGGCCTTGCCTGCCTTGTAAGCGCGCCAGCCTTCAAGCGCAGCGGTGATGCCTGTGAGCGGATCCGCAAGGG
>JAHRVR010000209.1 GCA_019090585.1 Sphingomonadaceae bacterium | reverse complement strand
GGCCGCATGGCATCTGCAGCTTGCATCAGCAATGCTCGTCCGGCCTCGTCCGGGGACGCGAACGCGTCGAGTCCTTCTCCGTCCAGCTGCGCATTGGTGCGCGCGCCCGTTTGTTCGGCACGTTCTGACTGGATAGCGCGCGCTCTTGCAACGCGCGCAGCCACTTCGGCAGAGCCCTCGGCGGGCGGCGGCAGGGCAAGGTCCGCTGCACTGACCGGATTGACCTCGACATGCAGGTCGATGCGGTCGAGCAGCGGGCCGGAAACTTTCGACTGGTAATCGGCAGCGCATTTTGGCGCGCGCGAGCAGGCCAGCGCGGGATCGCCCAGATGGCCGCATCGGCAGGGGTTCATCGCGGCGATGAGCTGAACGCGGGCGGGGAAAGTGACATGGGCATTGGCCCGCGCGACAGTGACTTCCCCGGTTTCCAGTGGCTGGCGCAGCGAATCGAGCGCGGCGCGCTGGAATTCAGGCAACTCGTCAAGGAACAGCACCCCCAGATGGGCCATGGATACTTCGCCGGGACGCACTTTCAAGCCGCCGCCGGTCAGGGCGGCCATCGATGCGGAATGGTGCGGGGCCCGGAATGGACGCGCGCGTTGGATGGCGCCGCCCTCCAGCGTCCCGGCTACGGACGCCACCATCGAAACTTCGAGCGCTTCTGGCGGTGTCAGTTCGGGCAAAATGCCGGGAAGGCAGGAGGCAAGCAGCGATTTACCCGCGCCCGGCGGGCCAATCATCAGCAGGTTGTGGCCCCCTGCCGCTGCGATCTCGAGCGCGCGCCGTGCGGTTTCCTGGCCCTTCACTTGCTTCAGGTCCGGCCCGGGCGGCGTATCCTGAACCTGACCCGGATCCGGTGCTGGCAGAACTTGCGTGCCCTTGAGGTGATTGAGCAGGCTGACCAGATCCGGTGCGGCGATGACGGAAATACCGCTTGCCCATACCGCTTCAGAGCCTTGTGCCGCCGGGCAGATCAGTCCCTTTTCCTCTGCCGAAGCCTGTAGCGCGGCCAGCAGGACACCGGGCGAGGGCACGATCCGGCCGTCCAGAGCCAGTTCGCCAACCGCTACGAAATCGGCGAGTTGCTCGGCATCGCACACCCCCATGGCGGCGAGGAGAGCCAGCGCGATCGGCAAGTCGAAATGTGAGCCTTCCTTGGGCAGATCGGCTGGGGAAAGATTGATGGTGATGCGCTTGGGCGGCAGCGCCAGCCCCATTGCCGACAGGGCAGCCTGGACCCGCTCACGGCTTTCGCCCACTGCCTTGTCCGGCAGGCCGACGATGGCGAAGCGCGGCATGCCCGGTGCAATCTGGCATTGCACTTCGACCGTTCGTGCTTCCAGTCCGAGATAGGCAACCGTCGAAACCAGTGCGACCAAGCGTAGCGCCCCTTACCCCTTGAAATGAAAGGGCTTGATGGCGCAACATAGGACCAGTGTCGAGCGTGCAGGGGAATAACGGAGCCGGAGCGGCATATCTGAAACACCGGCAAGGTGCTTCGGATCAGACATTGAACGTGCCCATGGAAAGGCAATTTTAACCGGAATTGGCAATTGCACCATAACCGTGAGCGTAATCGTTCCGGCAAGGTGCTCAAGCGCATTATGCTCTCATGCGCTTGGTTACTGCTCTTTTCATGATGCTCCTGACAATTGCCGCTCCACCCCTGGCGGCACAGGAAATCGCATATGAAGCGGTCGGATTGGAACCTAACTCGCAATTGAGCGGCGGCCAGCGCTATGTCCCGACTGAAACGGCGGCGATTCCGCAAGGAGTTGCCGCTTTCGGGCCGTTTCGCGTGCTGGGCCGCACGCGCGCTGCCCTTGTCGATGTCACGGACGAGCACTCACCGGCAGCATTCGAGGCCATGGTGCGTGCCTTTCCGCAGATTGCTCTTCTGGAGATGGTCGAATGTCCTGGAACCGAGGATGACCGGGCAAATCTGCGGCTTGGACGGATGATCCGCCAAAAAGGGCTGGTAACTTATGTGCCTGCTGGCGGATCGGTGCGATCAGGCGGAGTGGAACTGTTTCTGGCCGGGGTCCGGCGTATGGCGGACTCTGGCGCGGAATTCGCCGTGCATGCATGGATGGACGAGGACGGCGCGGAGGCAACCGATTATGCCGCCGCTGCGCCGCAGAACCGCAAATATCTGGATTACTACCGCCAGATGGGCATGAGCGAAGAAAAGGCGCGCGCCTTCTATGCCATGACCAATTCAGTGCCGCACGCCGAAGCGCGTTGGCTGGACGGCTCGGAAATGGCGATGTGGGTGGGGCTGGATGGGTAGCGAACGCTCTTTGTGAATCAAGGCGCGCAATTACCGCAGAGCCTAGGCCGCGTGGACAAATTCCAGTCCTGACCAAACGTCCGGTTTCAGGCGGCGCGATCTAGGGTCGGACTGACGCAAACGGGGTGGAGTAGGTCGGACAAATGGCGTGCAGACTGCTTATGATCGATGTTAGGGAGACACTCACGCGGCAGTTGGGGTTGTCACCAGATGGAGTATCGGAACTATTCACCTAGGATTTGGGTCGGTCGTGACGCGATTCGACACATGACAAAGCTGGCCTTGAACGCTGGCATATTTACGCGAAAATGAAGGAGCTTGAGCGCAAAATCCGCCCGCTCCTTTCGCCGGTGTCAGGGGGATACCTGCGTCCGTGGATGACCTCGAGTATGCATCCCGAAAGGTGTAAGGTTTGGGTGGTTGGTGCAAATCCAGCCACGACTTTCCCAATATCTCGGATCGAGTCCCTCGAGTCTTATATCGATGCCCTGTTCAACCGCAACGGAAGGAGTATTCGCGCACTTTTTGACGAGATCAAGGGTGGAAAGCCAGGACCCGCTAATCGCAACCTCAGCAAGGTCAAGGAAGCGCTGGAGAGCCTTGGCATCCACGATGTGCTACAAACCAATATCAATTGTTATCCGACCCGCATGAGCGCCGATCTCTCGGCACCGTCCAATGGCGAAGGACGAGCACGCGGAGCGGCATTATTTAAAACGCTTCTCGAGACAGTGAAGCCAGAGGTCATTTGGCTGCATGGCGCAGGAACACTGAAGAAATTCCATAAACTATATGAGCCGCGCTTGCCTCGTCGGCTGACTGATGGCGAAATATTCAGGACGCAAGAGATTGAGGGAAGACTTTACGTGCTTACTGCATGCCTTGCGCCGCCCGCTTTCAATCTATGGCATAGGCAATTCGAGGGCGTGCTAATAAAAGCGTCTGAGGCGATTGCTGCCAGATTCTGAAGTGTCACGTTGGAAGTGAGTATTACCACCCAGCAATGCCCACAATGTCGTCGTGTCCAGAATGGCTGCGAACTGGGCGAATTGCCATACTAACGGACCTTTGTCTGTGCGCTGAAATTTGTCCACGCGGCCTCGTGTGCTTTTGGTTGAGTCGGCTCGCGGCTTCTGTTCAACCTATATGTCGGGCGATATTTGTGTTCGGGTGAATGTCGGTTTGCCTTCCCGAATGCTTGACTCGGCACCAAGCCTCCATTAACGGCGCTGGCCTGATGAATGGTCGCTTTTCAAAGGGGCGGCCTTTTCTATTCCCGCCTTGTCCGGCGGAACTTATATTCGAGGTTTTGAGATGAAGCGCACTTTCCAGCCGAGCCGCCTTGTTCGCAAGCGCCGCCATGGTTTCCGCGCCCGTAAGGCCACCGTGGGTGGACGCCGGGTTCTGGCCGCTCGCCGCAATCGCGGCCGTAGCAAGCTGTCGGCCTGATTTCTTAGACCCTCAGACGCCGGGCGCGGCCCATCCGGGCCGCTTGGCTTCGCGGCATAAGCCGCGGCGCGCAGTCGCGCTTGCGAGGCCTGCGGCCTCGGGCCATTCCAACCTTTCGTGATTCGCGATAGTCCGGTCCGCGATCAGCGGGCCGCAAGGCCGACTGGCCGCCCGCAGCGCCGTAGGCGCGAGGATAGCCAAGCGCGCGGATGCGCGCGCCGACGCTTAAGGCTAAACAAAAACCCGCGCGCAGGCTAAGAGCCTTTCATGACCGGACCGGACAACTTTAGCGTGATGACGCGCCGGGCGGATTTCCTTGCCGCCAACCGAGGGCTGCGCGTTGCGCGTCCCGGTTTTGTCTTGCTGGCCAATCCCAATAATGGCCTGGGCAAGCGTCTGGGCATCACAGTTACAAAGCGGATCGGCAACGCCGTGGTGCGTAACCGGATGAAGCGGCGCTTTCGCGCGCTGGCCCGCGAATTGTTTGCGGGCAACGGTTTGCCGGATACCGATCATGTTCTGATTGGCCGCGAAGGCGGTGTCGAGCGTGATTTCTCAAAGCTGCGCGAAGAACTTGTCATAGCGCTGGAGCGCGCGCGGGAGGGAAAGGGCGATCCGCCGCGCCGCCGGCGTTCTGCGCGGCACAAAGGGCCGCGGCGATGAAGCGCATCCTCATCCTTGTTGCCCGCGGCTGGCAACTGGGCCCTTCGCGCATTCTGCCGCCGACGTGCCGCTACATGCCGTCCTGTTCGCAATATGCAATCGACGCTATCGGGAAACATGGTGCGATTAAGGGTGGCTGGTTGGCGACGAAGCGGTTATTGCGCTGCCATCCTTGGGGGGGACACGGCCATGACCCGGTTCCGGACTAGGCATTTGCCTGGCCGGATCAGGCTATTGTCTGGGCAGGGTGCGCCTCATCTGACAAACGACTTATAGGACGCCTTCGTGGACAATCAGCGTAATATCATCCTCGCGGTCTTGCTTACCGTGCTCGTGCTGTTCGGATGGGATGCTGCGATTGGCTATCTCTATCCGCAGCCCGATATCCCGGCTGAGCGCGCCGAAGTTGCGCAGCAGGAAGAGGAAGCCGAGGAAGCGCGGCCGACCCGCGATGGCGGGTTGACCAGCGCCGCCGATATCGCGGCCGAAAAGAAAGACCTGGCCACGGCGCTGTCGGCCGGTGGGCGAATTTCCGTAAAGGCGCCCGGCCTGTCCGGTTCGCTTAACCTGACCGGTGCGCTGATCGATGACCTGACGATCACGCGCCATCGCGATTCTGCCGACAAGGATAGCGGCCCGGTGCGCATCTTCTCACCCGCCGGCACGCCTGCACAGCATTTCGCGCAGCTTGGCTGGGTAGGTGATGGTATTGAAATACCCGGTGCGAAAACCACCTGGAACGCACAAAACGGCGCTGCCCTGACGCCAGAGACTCCGGTGACCATCACTTGGGCAAACGCGACCGGCCAGACCTTTACGCTCACATATGAGATTGACGAGGACTACCTCATCACTGCGTCGCAGACGGTCGCGAATCGGGGAGATGGGGCCATTGCGGTGCGGCCATTCGCCTTGATCAACCGCACGCAAAAGACTGCCTCGCTTGATACCTGGAATGTCCATTCCGGCCCGATCGGCGCTTTCGGCGGGTCAGTTTCATTCGGGCCGGATTACGATGATGTCAGCGAAGAAGGCGTGGTCGAAATGGAGGGCCGCGCCGGCTATACCGGGTTTACCGATATCTACTGGATGTCCGCGCTCGCTCCGGCTGACGCACGGGCTCAGGGCACGTTCCGTTCGCTGGGCAGCGGCCTTTTCCGTGCCGACCTGCTTTACGATCAGGCCGTGGTCTCCAAAGATAAGCAGCTGACCACAAAGACCTGGCTCTTCGCCGGCGCGAAAGAGAACGAAGTTCTCGACCGCTATGAGGAAATGGGCATCGAGAAATTTGGCCTGTCGATCGACTGGGGCTGGTTCCGCTGGTTCGAAAAGCCGATCTTTGCCTTGTTGCTGGCGCTGTTCGAGTTTGCCGGTAATTTCGGCGTTGCGATCATCCTGCTCACCATCATTATCCGCGGTGTCATGTTCCCCATCGCGCAGCGGCAGTTCTCCAGCATGGCAGCCATGCGGGCCGTGCAGCCCAAGATGAAGGCGATTCAGGAACGCCATAAGGAGGACAAGCAGAAGCAGCAGCAGGAGATCATGGCGCTCTACAAGAAAGAGGGCGTCAATCCGCTGTCGGGCTGTCTGCCGATCTTCCTGCAGATTCCGATCTTCTTTGCGCTGTACAAGACGCTGCTGCTGGCAATCGAAATGCGCCATCAGCCGTTTGTATTGTGGATCAAGGATCTTTCGGCGCCCGATCCGCTGCACATCCTCAACTTGTTCGGTCTCCTGCCATTCGAGCCGCCCAGCTTTCTTGCCATCGGCATCCTGGCGGTGCTGCTCGGTATTACCATGTTCCTGCAGTTCAAGCTGAACCCGGCGCAGATGGACCCGATCCAGCAGCAGATGTTCCTGATCATGCCCTGGGTGATGATGTTCATCATGGCGCCCTTTGCGGCCGGGTTGCTGCTTTACTGGATCACGTCCAACGTGCTGACGATTGGGCAGCAGGCCTATCTGTATTCCCGGCACCCACAGCTCAGGGCGCAGGCAGAGAAGGATGCCGTGGACAAGAAGCGCGCTGCAGAGCGAGAGAAGTCCGAGAAGGACGAGGCATGAGCAAGGATGATTTTTCCAAACGCGCAAGCAAGCTGTTTTCCGGCCCGGTCCAGTTCCTCAAAAGCGCCCCCGAGCTCAAGTTTCTGCCCGACCCTGATGTGCCCGAAGTTGCGTTTTGCGGGCGCTCCAACGTCGGCAAGTCCTCATTGCTCAATGCCGTCACCGGCAGAAAGTCCATTGCCCGGACATCGGTGACGCCGGGCCGGACGCAGGAACTCAATTTCTTCGATGTCGGTGATCCGCTGCAGTTCCGGTTGGTAGACATGCCGGGCTATGGCTTTGCCAAGGCGCCGCTGAAGGCCGTCGAGGCATGGCGGCGGCTGATGCGCGATTTCCTGCGTGGCCGCGTGGTGCTCAAGCGCACATTGCTGCTGATCGATGCGCGGCACGGGATCAAGCCAGTCGATACCGAAATGATGAAGATGCTGGACGAGGCGGCGGTCGGCTATCGCATTGTGCTTACCAAGGCGGATAAAGTGAAGCCTACCGTGCTGGCCGAAACCGTGGAGCGCACGCAGGCAGAGGCGCGCAAGCACGCGGCCGCCTATCCCGTCATGCATGTTACCTCGTCCGAGACAAAGCAGGGGATCGACGAGCTGCGCGCGGCCGTTCTGGCAGACGCAGAGACCTGATAGCCCGGCCCGCTCCTCCTCCTGCCCTCCCGATAGCGTAGAATTGTATCGCGTCGCTGGACGTGGAAGAGGGCGGTAAGCGAATGTCATAAGACCGTGCAATGTGGCAAAGACCACATCGCGCCAGTGCCATTGATCACCGACCCGGCTGGCCTGTCCCTTCATAACCGGCACATCCCCTATTTCCGACAAGGTGATGTGACCATGAACAGCAATACCGAAACATTAGCTGGCGCGGCGGCGGGCAAACCCGATCCTGCGCCCATTTCAACCATAGCCAACCCCGAACAGGGTCTGGTTCAACTGTGGCGATGCGTTTTTTGCGCGCTTTTGCTGCTTGCGGCTTCCGCGTGGCCGGTTGCCAAGGCACATGCGGGCACCGTTGAGCAGATCGCGGAGGAATTCGCCAAGAAAGTCACCGACGATCCAACGCTCCGCAAGGAGATCGGCAATGCAGTGGAGGCGCTGGCAGATACAGTGCCAAACGGGCCCGAGGCCATCCGTGGCATCAAGGGGCAGGCAGTTCGTCCTCCGCGCGGAGCAAGTGGCCCGCTCGTGGAACTGGTTGTCAATTTTGACAAAGTGGCCTGTGCGGGCTGGCTCATCACTTTTCGTAAGAAGATTATCGACTTGCAGATAGCGAGAGCCGATCCAGCGAAAATCGCAGCGGCCCAGACGCTCTATAACAAAGTCGTTTTCGGTTGCCGCAAGATCATCGATGAGGAAACTTATGAGCAAATCGGCAAAGCGCCCGGCACGCAGACCGAGGCTCAGCCTGAACCGGAAGACGAGCAGGATAGCGGACTGGGATACCGTATCCGCTTTATCGATGGTGTGCTGGTTCTTTCCGCCTCCGATGCCATCTGCGCGGACAAATGCCGCAAGGAGTGGCTGAACTGGAAGTCCGCGGTCCGCACCCGTACGGGCACAGAGCGCCGCATTACTTTTGCCAGCGATCGCATCAACGACATTGCGAACAGCGAATTGCCGGGAACCAAGCGGCGGCTGGCCGCTGAAAAGCGCGTGCTCAAATACTATAAGGACAAGCAAGCACGCCGCCGCCACGGCTATGATCCCAAGGACGCGGTCGCGACTACGAAATCGGAAGTAAAGATTTCCAACCTTGAGACCAGAATCAAGGATCTGGCCGCAGAAAGCAAAAATCTGGAAGCCGAGGTCAAGGCGCTTGGTCAGAAAATGCCGGGGCTGTTGCAAACCGAAAAGGCGGCTCTCAAGGCCTATCTCGACTGCCTGAAAAAGTGCAAGTCGGCGGCCGACTCCGCAAGCGATTCCAGCGATTTCGCGGACAAGACGATCGGCATTCTTGAACGGCGGATGCGGATAATCGATCGGCTGATCAAGACGACAAACGCTCCCAAGAGCACACAGGATAAGCGGACAAGCTATCTTCCCGGCCCGGGAACGGCCAGCGAGCATGCTGCCATGATCATTCCGCAAGGCGGCGCAGTCGTGTTGTCTCAGGATGAAGTAGCCAATCGCGCTGTCGCGATCAGCACCATGCGTCAGGGTTTGGGTTTTCCGCAAGGCAACATGGTCCAACCGCCTTATCTCGGCATGGGCGAGGATCCTGCCTATGAAGTGCGCGCCGACGTCGACGAACGGTATCGGCAGGTTGAAAACCACCAGATGTCGAGGCGGTACAATG
>JAHRVR010000011.1 GCA_019090585.1 Sphingomonadaceae bacterium | reverse complement strand
GATGGTGTTGTCCAGCCGGATTGGTCAACGTCTCTGGAAGGCGTGCAGGAAGTCATCGTGCTTCAGCGCGTGGCCGGGGGCTGATCAGCCCGGCTGCCGTGCGCCGGGGTTGTCTCGGCCGGTGGCTCATCGGGGTTGGTTCGGCCCGCAGCGCGTTCTTGGCCAAGCGCTCAGCGGCCTCCGGTCAGGACGCAACGAAGGTTCCCATCACTTCCATCGGAAGCAATGCTGCGAAGGAATCCGTATGAGGCGCGGCGGTATTTTTTGCCTTTGAAAGGGCCGCCGGTTATCACCACCCGCTTGCCTGTCAGCAGATAGGTGCCGCGCTTGCCTTTGACGGCATAGCTCGATGCGCTGATGACTTTGAAATCCTCGTCCGGGATTCGATGGCGCAAGTCACCCGCATTACCCCCTGGCAAGTCGCATTGGTAACCGCCTGTCGGCAAAGTTCCGATCTGCCCACCCGGGACAGCGTATGATGGCATAGGGGCTGCCAGCAGCACAGCGAGGCAGGCGATCCCGGCCTGATTGGTGGAGCCGCGTTTCATTGACGCCGCGCTAGCATTGCTGTGATGCGATTGCCACAGCCCTCGTGTCGCGCTAAGGGCGCGGCTCTTGCGCATCTCGCTCTTTCCCATTGAAGGCATATCCGATGAAGATCAGCGGCGTTGACATTCGTCCAGGCAACATTCTCGAATATGAGGGAGGCATCTGGAAAGTCGCCAAGATTCAGCATACGCAGCCCGGTAAGGGCGGTGCCTATATGCAGGTCGAGATGAAGAACCTGATCGATGGTCGTAAAACCAATGTCCGCTTTCGCAGCGCCGACACGGTCGAAAAGGTTCACCTGGAAACAAAAGACTTCCAGTATCTATATGCGGATGGCGATGCGCTGGTATTCATGGATACCGATAATTTTGAGCAAATCAGTCTCGCGATAGATCTGATCGGCGATGCTGCGGCGTTCCTGCAGGATGGTATGACGGTCTCGCTGGAAATGTATGATGAGAAACCGATTTCCGTTCAGCTTCCCGAACAGATCGAAGCGGAAATCGTCGAGGCCGATGCGGTTGTGAAGGGGCAGACTGCTTCGTCCAGTTACAAGCCGGCCGTGCTCGATAATGGCGTGCGCGTGATGGTGCCGCCGCATATTGGAAGCGGCACGCGCATCATCGTCGATGTTTATGAACGGACTTACGTTGGCAAGGCCGGCTGAGGCGGATCGGGAATAATGGCTGTTTCAGGTATAATCCGCGTAATGGAACGCGCCGCGCGCAAGGCCGGTCAGCGCCTGCGCCGCGATTTTGGTGAGGTCGAGCATCTCCAGGTCTCGCGCAAAGGGCCTGCGGATTTTGTTACGAAGGCCGATCGTGCTTCCGAACGCACCCTTTACGACGAGTTGCTTCAGGCTCGCCCCGATTGGGGGTTCGTGTTGGAGGAAGCTGGTGTGATCGAAGGCGATCCGACCATGCCACGCTGGGTTATCGACCCGCTCGATGGGACAAGCAATTTCATCCACAGCCTCCCGCATTTCGCTATTTCCATTGCCGTGCAGGAGCCGAGGCTCGACGGTAAGGGCTGGGGCGAGATCAGCGCGTCGCTGGTGTATCAGCCGATTACGGACGAAAGCTTCTGGGCAGAGAAAAACCGCGGTGCATGGCTGAATGACCGGCGCTTGCGCGTTTCGGGCCGCCGCCGCCTTGACGAAAGCCTGATTGCTACGGGAATCCCCTTTGCCGGACATGGCGATGCCGGGCAGTGGACGAAAATTTATCACGCCCTTGCACCGCAAGTCGCGGGAGTGCGCCGGTTTGGCGCCGCCTCGCTGGATCTCGCCTGGCTTGCTGCCGGGCGGTATGAAGGCTTTTGGGAAGAAGGCCTGAAGCCGTGGGACACCGCGGCGGGCTGCCTGCTGGTGCGAGAGGCCGGCGGTTTCGTTACCGACTGGCGCGGCCGTTCCGATCCCATTTGCGATGCAACGATTCTGGCTGGAAATGACATGCTTCATTCCAGACTGCACAAGATTTTGGTCTCCGCACTTAAGTCCTGATAATTTTTCGGGCCGCATTAGCCCGCTTTTAACCAAGCCCATGCGAGACCTGTCGGCGAAATCAATCGCTGGGTCATGCTATGGGTTTTCGACGTTCCAAGAGAATTGCCGCTTTGGCCGTTGCTGTCGCAACCGCCATTGGGCCGGCCTTTGCAAATGTTGACCACGGCGCGCCGGTGTCTGCCGCGGGCTGGACCGGCCATATTGATTTTGAGCTTTCACGTGACTGCCCCAAATCCGGGGAAACCCGCGATGAAAGTGCGCGGCCACCGCGCATTTCCGCCGTTCAAAAGGAAAGTTGGCAGGACAATACTGCCGGGTTTTCCGCCAAGGAAGACCTGGCACCGCATTTCACTTATGAGGCGGGATCGGGCGGACCTGTCCTTGAGATTGCAGCGTTGGGTGGCGGCCGCCGGGAGAACCCGGGCTTGGCGCATCTCGCCCTTGGCTGGAACTTCTGAGTTTTCTGACCGAGATTTCGCGCAACTGTGCTTGAACCTGTCTGGGTGGGCCGCTAAGTCGGCGTCCCACGCGGGAGCCCCTGTGGCGGAATCGGTAGACGCGCTCGACTCAAAATCGAGTTACTTCGGTAGTGCCCGTTCGAGTCGGGCCAGGGGCACCATTTTCCATTTGATCTCAAACGCGGGGCGGCTGCATCCACAGCCTTGGCTTTCCTTGCACAAGCTCGGTCGGCCGGTGGGCCTTGCGAGCGCGTTTGAGTGCGGTGCCGTTCCTTTCAGGGGCACTGCCACGGCTTGCTGAATGCGCCTGCGGGACCTAGGCTGGCCTTATGCCTGTTCGAACAATTGGAATCTTCGCTTTACTGGCGCCGTTTTTGATGGGCGGCCAACCCGTTCATGCAAAGACCGTCTCGGACGCGATCGAGGCTGATATGCCCGGCCTGATGGAGATTTACCGGGACTTGCACGCCAATCCCGAGCTGAGTTTTCAGGAAGTGCGTTCCGCAGGGGTTATGGCGCAGGCCGCGCGCAAGGCCGGTTTCAAAGTCACGCGGGGGGTTGGCAAGACCGGCATCGTGGCGGTTATGCGCAACGGTGCGGGGCCTACGGTGCTCATCCGGGCGGACATGGATGGGCTGCCGGTGACGGAGCAGACCGGGTTGCCTTTCGCATCGAAGCGGCGCGGGATTTCTACCGCTGGGGTGGAAAGCGGCATCATGCACGCTTGCGGTCATGACACACATATGACCGCGTGGATTGCGGCGGCTCGCGTGCTCTCTGACAGACGAAAAGAATGGTCGGGAACGCTTGTCATGATCGGGCAGCCGGCTGAGGAAGTGGGTCTCGGCGCAAGAGCCATGTTGGCGGACGGTCTTTTCGAGAGGTTTCCTGCGCCTGATTATGCTCTGGCCTTTCACGATTCGCCTGCAATGCCATCCGGCATGATCAGTGCAGCGCCGGGCTGGGCTCTCGCCAATGTGGACAGTGTCGATATTGAAGTGAAAGGCGTTGGCGGCCACGGCGCTTATCCGCAGGCGACGAAGGATCCAATCGTCCTCGCGAGCGCGATCGTCATGAAATTACAGACACTGGTCAGCCGGGAAATCAGTGCCCATGATCCCGTTGTCGTGACGGTGGGAAGTTTCCATTCGGGCACCAAACACAACATCATTCCTGCTTCAGCGAAACTCGAACTGACGGTCCGCAGTTATTCGGATGGGACGCGCAGGAAACTGCTGGATGGCATCCGCAGAATTGCAGAGGGGGAGGCCAGAACCGCCGGTCTGGCCGAAGAGCTGCTGCCGGTTGTGACGGTCAAGGAACCCTACACGCGCGCGACATACAATTCGCCCGACTTTACGAGCGCGTTCATGGCCGATCTGCGTTCAAGCCTTGGCGAAGAGCGTGTGACACTCTCCAAACCGGCAATGGGCGGTGAGGATTTCGGCGAATACCGCCGCGCCGATGAAGACAATATACGCTCGCTCATCTTCTGGGTGGGCGGCTCATCGCCGGCAGACATTGCCGCGGCCAAGCGCGGCGACAAGGAATTGCCATCGTTGCACAGCCCGTTCTGGGCGCCCGAAGCGGACAAAGTGGTTGCTGCAGGGGCAGAGGCTCTGGTGCGGACAGCTCTGCGGCTTATGCCGATCTCTCAATAAATCTCTTGTGCGAATTATTCGCAGAACTTTGATCGGTTTTGCCGATTTCCAGTCACGGAAAATTCCGATGGTAATTGCCCATCCTTCGGTCCATCTGTGTTGGGTCAGTTTTCCATGTAAAGGAGTAGATATCATGGCACTCAAAGGTTCGAAAACCGAAGGCAATCTCAAGGCTGCGTTTGCTGGCGAAAGCCAGGCCAACCGCCGCTATCTCTATTTCGCACAGAAGGCGGACATCGAAGGTTACAACGATGTGGCAGTCGTGTTCCGCTCCACTGCCGAAGGTGAGACGGGCCACGCGCATGGGCACCTTGAGTATCTTGAGGAAACCGGCGATCCGGCCACTGGCCTTCCGATCGGCAATACGGCTGCCAATCTGAAAGCCTCGGTTGCTGGTGAAACGCACGAATATACCGACATGTATCCCGGTATGGCCAAGACCGCGCGCGACGAGAATTTTGACGAAATCGCCGATTGGTTTGAAACGCTTGCCAAGGCTGAAAAGAGCCATGCCGGCAAGTTCCAGAAGACACTGGACGGCCTGGACGCCTGATCGCGTCCTTGCTGGCATGATCGACCGGCGTTGAATGGCGTCGGCGGTCAATCAGACGAAGGCAGTTCGGGGCGGCTTAGTCCCCCCCGGATTGCACTCGTGCGCCCGAAATTGAGGCCAGCGGAACAAGGATGGAGGATCGCAGATGGAAGGAAGTCTCGGAGCGCCCACTCGTCACACGATTCCGTGGCAGGATGAGGCGTGGTATGACGAACCCGCGCTCGAAGCCGAGCTAAAGCGGGTCTACGACATCTGCCATGGTTGCCGCCGTTGCTTCAACTTGTGTGACAGCTTCCCCAAGCTCTTCGACATGATAGACGAGAGCGAGAGTGAGGAAGTGGACGATCTGACGCCTGTGCAACTCGCCGAGGTCGTCAATGCCTGCACTCTTTGCGACATGTGCTTCATGACGAAGTGTCCTTATGTCCCTCCGCATGAATTTGACCTTGATTTCCCGCATCTGATGCTCCGTCACCGTGCGGTCGAGAACCGCAAGGGAAAGACGCCGCTTGTAGACCGCGAGCTGGCGAAGATGACTCGCAATGGCAAGCTGGGAACGGTCGTTTCCGGGCTTGCCAACTGGGCGACGAAGGAAGGCAATGGCCTCACCCGCCCCGCAATGGAAGCGGTCGTCGGCATCGACAAACGCGCCCATGTGCCGCCTTTTCGCGATGCGCCTTTTGCCAATGCGGCTGCGGCGGTGGTTCCACCGCCCAATCCAGATGGGCCGGCCTTTGGGCGCAAGGTTGTGCTTTATGCGGGCTGCCATGACAATTTCAACGATGCGACACCCGGCGAAGCGGCGATGAAAGTTCTGGCGCATAACGGCGTTCAGGTTCGCGTTGAGTATCCCGAATGTTGCGGCATGCCAAAATTCGAGAACGGCGATCTTGCCGGTGTCGCCAGTGCAGCGCAGCAGATTTCCGGCTATTTTGCACCGATGATCGAGGATGGCTGGGATATTGTTCCGCTCACCACGAGCTGTGCACTGATGCTCAAGTTCGAGTGGCCGCTGATCGAGCCGGACAACAAGTATGTCGAGCTGCTTTCCAAGCATGCATTCGACGTTTCAGAATATGTCGTGGCGCTGTCAAAGGATACTGGGCTTGCACCGATCGAGCCGATGCAGAAGACTATTGGCGTGCATTTTGCCTGCCATGCCCGCGCTCAGAATATGGGGCCTAAGGCGATGGAGATGCTGCGGCTCATCCCCGAAGCGACCCCCCAGCTGGCCGAGCGATGCTCTGGCCATGGCGGCAAGTGGGGAATTTTCAAACAGAATTTCGATACGGCGATCAAGGTTGGCAAGCCTTCGGCCCGCACTCTGATGAAGACAGACCCGGACATGGTTGTGAGCGAATGCCCGCTTGCCGGTCCGCATCTGCGTCAGGTGATCGAAGCCAATGGCAAGCAGCCGCCCGCGCGTATCGGCCATCCCATAGAGGTTATCGCCGCCGCCTATGGCCTGTAACCAATTTTTCGATTGTGAGTATTGACGATGCCCAGAGATGCAAGGACCATAACCGCCGGCGACATCCTTCCGCTCGACCAGTACGAACTGATCCGCAAGGACAAAAAGCGCGAAGCGATTGAGCGCAAGAAGCTGTCGCGGCTGAACATTGGTCCCAATGCGGTGATTCTCTTTGAGAACTGGGATTCGATGTGGCTCCAGATTCAAGAGATGCTTCGGATTGAGAAGGGCGGAGAACAACAGCTGGGCGATGAGCTCTCCGCTTATGACCCGATGGTTCCCAATGGCAGTGAACTGACCGCTACCGTTCTGTTCGAAGTGGTCGATCCGGTACGGCGCGATGCCTTTCTGCGCGAGATTGGCGGTGTCGAGGATCATATATCAATTCAGGTTGGCGGCCATGTGATCAAGGCGCGGCCAGAAGGCGATGTTGAACGCACGCGCGAAAGCGACGGCAAAGCCAGCGCCGTCCACTTCTTCCATTTCGAGTTCCCGGCGGAGGCGATCGAGGCCTGGAAAAGCGGGGAAGCCAGCGCCATGGTCGTCATCGATCATCCCAATTATGGCCACGCCGCATTGGTCGGACCGGCCAGCCGGGAATTTCTTGCGCGGGAATGTTTCTGACGCGTTGGCTTGGTCCGGGTAGGCGGCCTAGTATTCTCTGGTCCGCGACCGTGCAGCGGATGCCGCAATGATAGCATCAAGGTCCGGCTTGCTCGCTTTCTTGCGGGCTTTCTTCTTCTTTTTCTGAAGAAGCATTTCCCGGTACTCTTCCAAGGTCATGCCGGGTGGAAGCATTTCCGGGAGGGGTGTCCCGCCTACTGATGAGCGCTCGTCAACGAGCGCGATCTGCGCCCCGCCGCCACGCTCTGCATTTGAAAAGCTTGCGCTTCCTGCTCCAGATGTTTTCGTTGAATTGCTGCTGTATGAAACGTCCGAACCCGTTCCAAATGTGCCTTTGTTCTTCCGATTGTCCCTGAAGTTCAAACGGTTGTTTCCGCCTTTGCCGTTTGCGGCAATTTTCTGCCCGGCCCGCCTCATGTCCTGCATCTGTTTCTGATCACTGAGGTGTTGTTCAACCGCCTGGCGGTTCTCACCGTCTGCAAACATCGCCAGACATCCTGTTATGGCAAGAGTGATCATCGCAAAGTGGCGATACATCTTGGGTGTTACCGGAATGACTGGCTTAGGGCGTGACATCTTTCGTCACATAAACCAGTCGGGTTAACTCAATTGCGATCCGTTGTGGTTAATCAGACCTTTCCAGAAAATGCTGTCGTGAGCGGCTGCATGCTCCGTGATGATGTTCGCCAGCTGTAAGATCGGCCGACAAACATAAGTCAGCATCCGCAGAATATGGTGAGAAATGGCCAGGGGCCAGTTTTCATGAGTGTCAGGTTTACCGACATTTTACGGTTTGTGCCTAAGGCTTGCAGCTTGGCCCCAGCGGCCAGGAGTTACCGGCCAGCGAAGATGATCAGACTTTTCAAACACTATATTCCCCACGCGGTAATCCTGTTGTGGATCGTCGATATCATTCTGCTGCTGATGGCGGGGGAGCTGGCGTGGCGTTTGCGGGCCGATCAGATCGGTGTCGCCCCTGGATTGCTGTCCGACCGGACATGGTCCCATGCCGGATTTGCCTTGGTGATGACGACCGCCATGATTTCTGTTGGTGTTTATGGGGCCGATGCGCTGCGCTCGTTGCGATTTGCCGGCGCGCGACTGCTCGTTGCCATTTCACTTGGCATAATTGCGTTGTCGTTCCTCGATTTTCTGATCGCGGGAGAGCATTTCTGGCGCTCTACCCTTGCCTACGGCATGGCACTGGGCATTGCGTCCCTGATCATTAACAGGATCATTCTGGGCGGTCTGCTCGGAACATCGGCGTTTCGCCGGCGGGTCCTGGTGATGGGCGATGGCCTTCGGGCCCAGCGTTTGCGCGCGTTGAGTGAGCGGCCCGAAAGCGGCTTTGCGATCGTCAGCTTTCTGAGCATGAAAGAGGGTGAACCGGTTGTCGAGGAATCGATACCGCGCGGTGCAATTCATAATGTCAGCCGCTTTGTCGAAAATCTCGGTATCAGTGAAGTCGTGCTGGCGCTGGAGGAACGCCGCAATTCCCTTCCCCTGAAGGACCTGTTGCGGATCAAGACCGCCGGTGTCCATGTTAATGAGTTTTCCAGCTTCATTGAACGCGAAACCGGCAGAGTAGATCTCGATACGGTCAATCCCAGCTGGTTGATTTTCTCGGATGGCTTCTCATCCGGTCGTATGCTGTCGAGCGTCTCGAAACGCGTTTTCGATATTGCCGCGAGTGTAGCTCTGCTTGTCCTCACGGCGCCCGTGATCGTCTTGTTTGCCTTGGCGGTAAAACTTGACAGCAAGGGGCCGGCGTTCTTCCGCCAGACCCGCGTGGGGCTTTTTGGCCAGAATTTCGACGTCATAAAGCTTCGCTCGATGCGGACCGATGCAGAAGCCGACGGCGCGAAATGGGCAAGCAAGAATGATCCGCGCGTGACCCGGATTGGTCGCTTTATCCGAAAAGTTCGGATCGATGAATTGCCCCAGGCCTGGAGCGTTCTGAAAGGCGAAATGAGTTTTGTCGGGCCACGTCCCGAACGCCCGGAATTTGTCGCGGATCTGGAGGACCAGCTTCCCTATTATGCTGAGCGGCACATGGTGAAGCCGGGTATCACGGGCTGGGCGCAGATCAACTACCCCTATGGCGCGTCGATAGAGGATTCGCGGCACAAGCTCGAATATGATCTGTACTATGCCAAGAATTATACGCCGTTCCTCGATCTTCTCATAATCTTGCAGACCCTTCGGGTTGTGCTTTGGCATGAGGGCGCGCGATGACCGGATCTGGAACTGGTCCGCTTTGGCAGCTTATTGAGTTCTTTGCACATATTGCAGGCGGCATTGCCCTGGCAACGGTGGCAATATGGCTTGCAGGGCGCAGAGATCGCCTTGGTCAGGCCGGGACAGCCATTGTTGTTGCACTCACGCTTACCGCGGTCTGGGCCCTTGTGGTCGCAGCGAGCCAATCACTGCTGCTTGGCGCCATAACTGAAACGGCGCGCAATCTTGGCTGGCTGGCAGTTCTTTACCGGTTTTTTGCGAGCGATGGACGTCACACCAGTTTGGCGCCGATACGGCCTGTGGTCTTCGCCCTGGCTTTCGTCGAACTGCTCAACCTTGCGATCAGCGTTGTCATGACCCGTGCGCCGCTTGAGCCGCACATGGTGGATATCGCATTCAGTTTCCACGCGATGTTCCGCTTGTTGGTCACAGTGGGGGCATTGATGCTGGTGCATAATCTCTATGCGGGAGCCTCTGAGCAGGCACGCACGGCTTTGCGCTGGCCCGCATCTGGATTGGCTATACTGTGGATTACCGACCTGAATCTTTACACGGTCGCTTATCTTGGCAGCGGGTGGCCGGTGGAAATTGCGGCGGTGCGCGGCCTTGCCGCTGTTGCTCTTGCCTTGCTCGTGGCGATGGCGGCAAGCAAGGGGCGCGACGATTTGCGCCTCAGGCCATCGCGCGCGGTGACATTCCAGACATTTTCCCTCCTGATCATCGGTGTTTACCTTGTCGGGATGGTCGCGATCGCGCAGTGGCTTTCCTATGCTGGCGGTAATTTCGCGCGGCTGATGGAGCTTGGTTTCCTGACCATTGCCAGCGCCGCTGCATTGCTGCTGTTGCCATCCAAACGGATGCGCGGTTGGCTCAAAGTGACTCTGACCAAGCATTTCTTCCAGCATCGTTACGATTACCGCGAGGAATGGCTGCGTTTTACCCGGACCATCGGCAATAGCGGCGGACAGGCCTTGCCACTTGGCGAAAGGGCCGTGCAGGCCGTGGCCGATATCGCGGAATGTCCGGCCGGCTTGTTGCTCGCCCCCGGTGAGGACGGGGATCTTGCTCTTGCAGCCCGTTGGAACTGGCCGGAAATCGAAGTGCCTGGCACCGCGCTTTCCGCCGCATCCGTTCCTTTCTTTGAAAGAGAGAGCTTCATTGCCGATCTTGACGAAATGCGCGAGGGGCGCAGCGGGAAGGCCGACAAATCTCTTTTCCCGGAGTGGCTGCTGGATCATCCCCGGGCGTGGGCTCTGGTGCCGCTGATTCATTACGAACGGCTCGTCGGCATGATCGTGCTGGCCCGGCCAAGCTTTTCGCGCAAATTCGATTGGGAGGACTTTGACTTGCTGAGGGTCGTGGGCCAGCAGCTTGCCAGTTACCTTGCCGAGAATTCCAGCCAGATCGCTTTGGTTGAGGCAAGCCGCTTCGACGATTTCCATCGCCGCATTGCCTTCGTGATGCACGATATCAAGAATCTGGCGAGCCAGCTCAGCCTGCTTGCGCGCAATGCAGAGCTTCATGCGGACAAGAAGGAATTCCGCGACGACATGCTCGTTACCTTGCGCAATTCGGCGGACAAGCTGAATGCGCTGATCGCCCGGCTTTCACGGTATGGCAATGGCGCGGTGGAATCGCTGGAGGAAATATCAGCCGCCACAGTCACACAATCGGTCTTGCGGCGCTTTGCGGGCAATCCTCAGGTGATGCTGGCTGGGTGTGATGACACGCTCATCACCGCCAACAGCGAATCCCTGGAGCAGGTTCTGGTCCATCTTATCCAGAATGGGATCGACGCCAGTAAGGATGAAAGCCCCGTGTTCCTGAGCCTGACCGGCGATGGGCTCCATGCACGGTTTGATGTGGTCGATTCCGGTTGCGGGATGTCACCTGAGTTTACGCGCTCAAAGCTCTTCAAACCCTTCGTCTCCACCAAGAGTGGCGGTTTTGGGATAGGCGCGTTCGAAGCACGGGAACTTGTCAGGGCGATGCGTGGCCGGCTCGAAGTGGAATCGCGCGAAGGACTTGGCTCGCGCTTTACCGTTCGAATACCTGCCGCCGGAGTTGCCAAAATTTACGAAAATGTAGCCAGTAATGAGCGAAAGTTAGCATCATGATCGACGTTAAACCCAAACTCCTTGTGGTCGAGGACGATCCCGGCCTGCAGGCTCAGCTAAAATGGGCCTATGAGGATTTCGAAGTCGTCATTGTCGGAGATCGCGCTTCCGCATTGACCGCGCTGCGCGCTGAAGTGCCAGACGTTGTCACACTCGATCTCGGCTTGCCGCCGGACCCGGACGGAACCAGCGAAGGCTTTGCAGTTCTTGATGAGATCATGGCGCTCAAGCCCGATGCCAAAGTCATCGTCGCCAGCGGCCACGGCGCCCGCGAAAGCGCGCTGGAGGCCATCGGTAAAGGGGCCTATGACTTTTACCAGAAGCCCGTTGATATCGATGCGTTGGGACTGATCGTGCGGCGGGCGCTTGAGCTTGGCCGGCTTGAAGAGGAAAACCGCAAACTGGCGTCCAAGGCCGGGAAGGAAGACCGCGTCCTTGGCAGCCTGATTACGGCAGCGCCAGAGATGATCAAGGTCGCCCGCACCATAGAACGCGTGGCGAATACCAATGTTTCGGTCATGCTGCTTGGAGCCAGCGGGACGGGCAAGGAATTGCTGGCGCGCGGGCTGCACGATGCAAGTGACAGGGCCGAGGGTGCTTTTGTTGCCATCAACTGCGCGGCTATCCCCGAAAACCTGCTTGAAAGTGAGCTTTTCGGTCATGAGAAAGGCGCGTTTACCGGTGCTGTAAAGACCACCGAAGGCAAGATTGAGCAAGCCAATCACGGCACGCTATTCCTCGATGAAGTAGGCGACATTCCCTTGCCGCTTCAAGTCAAGTTGCTGCGCTTCCTGCAGGAACGCGTTATCGAACGGATCGGCTCACGAAGTTCCATCCCGGTTGATACGCGGATCGTATGCGCCACCCATCAAAATCTTGAGGAGATGATTGCGGACGGGCGGTTTCGAGAGGATTTGTTCTACCGTCTTGCCGAGATCGTCGTAAAAATTCCGTCGCTGGCCGAACGTCCGGGCGATGCCCCGCTGCTCGCCAAGGTATTTCTCACTCGTTTTGCCGAGGAAATGAACCCGAAGGTGCGTGGATTTGCTCCTGATGCGTTGGCGTCGCTTGATTCATGGGGCTGGCCGGGCAATGTCCGCGAGCTGGAAAACAGAGTGAAGCGCGCGGTGATCATGGCCGATGAAAAGCTGGTTTCCGCGCAGGATCTCGATCTTCTGGATCCGGATGAGGAAGCCATCAATGCGCTTAATCTGAAAGGCGCACGCGAACGCGCCGACCGCAAGCTTATTCGTCATGCGCTGGCCCGCAGCGAAGGCAACATTTCAAGCACGGCCAAGATGCTGGGGATAAGCCGGCCCACGCTTTATGACTTGCTCAAGCAATACGATCTGCAACCCTGATCGGCTTGTCTGGTACAAGGTGGCGTTAGCGGCTGCGCTCGCAACGCTGCTACTTGTCTTGGCTCCGGCGTTCGGCAGCAGCGCAGTGGCGTCTGAAAATACCGGTTCGCTCGTAGAGCAAGCGCAAGAGTATCTTTTGCGCGGAGATGCCATCGCGGCGCAGACAATGCTGAGCGAAGCCCGCAGTAAAGGCGCGCCGCGTAAGGCGGTGGCCGCCACAATGGGCCGGGTGCTGCTTGCGCTAGATAAGCCGGTCCAATCGCGCCGTTGGCTGGAGCGTGGGGATTTTTCTCCTGCTACGGCAGCGCGCGGGTTTCGGGCACTTGCCGCGCTTGAGCTGCGAGAAGGCCATCTCGGCGCAGCCGGAGAGGCCTATAACCGCGCTCTGGCAATCACCCCGAAAGATGCCGGTCTGTGGACTGAAATTGCCCGCTACCGTTATCTCGGGGGAGAGCATCTTCGCGCGATTGAAGCATCTGATTATGCATATGCACTCGATCCCGGAAACGCCGCAGCTCTGCAATTGCGGGCCGAATTGGTGCGCGACAGGGAAGGAATGCTCCCCGCGCTGGACTGGTTTGAAAAGGCACTGGATCAATCGCCCGATAATGTTGCGCTGCTGGGCGAAT
>JAHRVR010000208.1 GCA_019090585.1 Sphingomonadaceae bacterium | reverse complement strand
CGGCTGGGGACGCGATCACTTTGTCCCACTTTATGCCATATGTGTGGATATGTTTGCCGATGATCGAAGCACCTTTGCGACCGCGCTCATTGAGCGGGCGGTCGAAATCGCGCAGGCGCGCATCGTTCCAGTCTGACTTGGCATGACGGAAGAGACCAAGAATTTTCATGGGAATTGTCAGACGCGGTCCTGATTGGGCAAGATCACCTCTGAAACATGGCTGGAGACGCGTTGTAAAGCCTCATCAAGGGATACGCGTTCGATTGGTGTGCCTGAAGGAAAGGCATCGTGGAATCGCGACGGGAATGCCGCGGATAGGACCACGAAGTGCCCATGGTCCCTGCGGCTGCGGATCAGCCGGCCGAACGCCTGGGCAAGACGAGCGCGAATAATCTCGTCATCATAGGATGAACCGCCCCCCGCCGCGCGGCGGGCCCGGTGCAGTATCGATGGTCTGGGCCATGGCACTTGTTCCATGACGACCAGACGCAGCGAATCGCCCGGAACATCGACTCCGTCGCGCAAGGCATCGGTGCCGAGCAACGAGGCGTGCGGCTCGTCGCGGAAAATGTCGACGAGCGTTCCGGTGTCGATCGGATCGACATGCTGGGCGAATAGCGGCAGCCCCTCCCGCGCCAGTCGGTCCGCAATCCGGCCATGGACTGCGCGCAGGCGGCGGATTGCGGTGAACAGTCCAAGGACGCCTCCATTCGCGGCCTCGATCAGCCTTGCATAGGCGCCCGCCAGCGCCGGGATGTCGCCTTTGGCAACGTCTGTGACAATCAAGACACTGGCCTGCCTGGCATAATCGAACGGACTTTCATGTTCGGAGAGCTGCGGCCTGATTTCCAGATGCTGTGCACCGCTGCGGGCAATTGCCTTGTCCCATTCATCTTCGGTGTCGCCGTGCCGGACTTTGAGCGTCGCGGACGTGATCACGACCCCGTGCGCCGGCTGCAGCACGGTTCTGGCAAAGGGCTTCATTGGATCGAGCCAACGCCGTTCAATCGCGATGTCATATTCACGGGCATCGGCCCGCTCGACGGACAGCCAGTCAACAAATTCCGGATCCGCCGGTCCTCCGAGCCGTTCGAGCAGAGCTTCCCATGCTCCGATCAAATCGACTCGCCACGACAGCGCGTGGCGGGCGCCATCGATTCGTGCCCGGCCTTGTGCGTCGAGCCAGTCGGGCGGGTCCTCGAGAATGGCTTCAAGCCGGACGCCCAGACGAATAAGCGGCTGGCGAAGAGCTGCAAGCGCCGCCTGCGCATGGGTCGCCATTTCGACAAAACCGCCATCGATCTGTGCCGCTTCGGTTTCAAGGCCGTATCCGGCATCGAGCCCGCCGCTCTCATCTCGCGCATAGACAGCCCCGCGAACCGCTGCGAGCATGTCTTCAATCGGCCCGGATGGTGCGTTCTCCCCCAGTCGTTGCAGCCAGCCTTCACCCGGCAGAGCTTCTGCTGCTTCAATGGCCGCTGCAATCGCCTTGGCACCGCCTTCGTCATAGCTTGCAATATCGGCAAGCCGTGCCGAGAGGCCGCGCCGCCGCCCGCGTGAATTGCGTTCCGGGCCGATGACCCAGCGCCGAAGCTCGATCGTCTCGGATCCAGACAGGGCGATCGCGAATGTAGAATCGGCCGCCGAGAAAATGTGATGGCCTTCGTCGAAGATGATTCGCGTTGGCCGCTGGGCGATGTCGCGGCCCCTTGCTGCATTGACCATCACCAGCGCATGATTGCCGATGACGAGATCGGCCTGGGCGCTGGCCCGCGCAGATCGCTCGATGAAGCACTTGCGGAAATGGGGACAGCCGCCATAGACGCATTCGCCGCGCCGGTCGGTCAGCGCTGTGATGCCGCGTTGACGGAAAAGCGTGCCAAGCCATCCGGGTAAATCGCCGCCGATCATGTCGCCATCGCGCGTATAGGCTGCCCAGCGCGCGACAAGCTGGGCCAGAATTGCCGCGCGTCCCGAAAATCCGCCTTGCAGCGCGTCTTCAAGATTGAGCAGGCACAAGTAATTCTCACGGCCCTTGCGCACGACCACGGGGCGCGTGCCATCTCCGCGCTGTTCCGGCCATGCGCGGCGACTTTCGGCTCGCAATTGGCGTTGCAGCGCCTTGGTAAAGGTTGAAACCCAGACAGTGCCGCCAGATTGCTCTGACCAGAGCGACGCGGGTGAGAGATAGCCCAGTGTCTTGCCGATCCCGGTTCCGGCCTGCGTCAGTATGAGATGCGGCTCTCCGGGCGCCTCACGCGGTGCGAATGCCTTTGAGGAAGCGGCTGCATAGCCTTGCTGGCCGAGCCGTCGTTCAGCATCCTTCCCGGTCAAAAGCTCTAGCCGCTCCAGCACGTCGCTGCTGGAAAGTGTGATTTGTCTCGGCTGGGGCAGTTCGGGTGTGTCTTCCCATTCCGGCAATCTGGAAAAGAGCCATCTTTCCGCGCGTTCAGGTTTTGCGACCCGGTTTGAGAGAGGACCAGCCCAAGGCCAGCGCAACCGGGCGAGGGCCTCCAGACTAGTCCAGGAGCCTTCCCGTTCGGTCCAGTCCGGGCTGCTACAATGATCAAGTAAAATACCGGCCGCCTTCTGTAGCAGCTGCGGCACTGCATCATCGCTTTCCGGTTCGGGCAGATCCAGCGCATGGGCAAGGCCCTTGGGCGTTGGCACCGCGAAGCGTGCCGGGTGGACGAATGCGAACAGTTCCAGCAGATCCAGCCCCGAAAGATCGGGGTAGCCAAGCCGCGTCGCCAGAAGCGGAGCGTTGAGAATAAGCAGCGGCGTATCGGCTGCGGCCATGATTGCCTCGCCTTTGGCCGTCTCCCGGGTGGAGCCACTGGCATCGCGTATCCAGCTGCCACCGTGACTGACGTGAAGCGCGGGAAGGGGGAGGGCGGCCATGTCCAACCTTAGAACGAAGGCGGAACGGCGGGCAAGCAGGGCCGCATATCGCGTGCAGCTTTTCACCAGTCGAGTATTCTAACTCGTCCTGATGGACGGACGGAGCCCATGTTCGCACTTGCGAAACTCCTCGCAAAGCGCAATGGACCGCGCCCATGAACCAACCTGCGACAGATGATGCCCTGATCGAAGCGGCGCGCGTATCCAAGGCCTGGCCTTTTCAGGAAGCGCAGCGGCTGTTGAAGCGTTTTCCCAAAGGCAAGCCCGATGGTTCGCCGGTATTGTTTGAAACTGGCTATGGCCCGTCTGGCCTGCCGCATATCGGCACGTTCCAGGAAGTTTTGCGGACAACGCTTGTGCGGCGCGCTTATGAAGCGCTGACGGGCGGCGCACCCACGCGGCTGGTTGCTTTCAGCGATGATATGGACGGGCTGCGTAAGGTTCCCGACAATATTCCGCAGCCAGAGCTGCTTGAAGCCAATCTTGGCAAGCCGCTTAGCCGCATTCCCGATCCCTTCGGCAAGTTTGAGAGTTTTGCAGATCACAACAATGCGGTGCTGCGCGAGTTCCTCGACCGATTTGGTTTCGAATACGAGTTCGTGTCGGCATCGCAGCGTTATAATTCCGGCGCTTTCGACGATGCGTTGCGCGGTGTGATGCGAAATAATCAGGCGATCCTCGACGTAATGCTGCCCACGCTCAGGGAAGAGCGCCGCAAGACGTATTCGCCGATTCTGCCTGTTTCTCCTGTTACGGGAGAAGTGCTGCAGGTTCCCCTTGAGGTGCTGGACGCAGAGGCGGGCATGGTCCGCTTTGAGGAGCGCGGCGAGTCTATCGAGCATTGCATTTTTGGCGGTAATGCCAAGCTGCAATGGAAAGTTGACTGGGCAATGCGCTGGGTCGCTCTTGGCGTGGATTACGAGATGTGCGGCAAGGATCTGACCGACAGCCTTACCCAGTCAGGAAAGATAGCCAAAGTCCTTGGTGGCCGCCGGCCTGAAGGGCTAATCTACGAGCTGTTTCTCGACGAGAACGGGGAGAAAATATCAAAGTCCAAAGGCAACGGTCTTACCATCGAGCAGTGGCTGACTTACGGCACTGAAGAGAGCATGGGCCTTTATCTGTTCCGCGAACCGAAAAGCGCGAAGCAGCTGCATATTGGCATTATCCCGCGCGCGGTGGATGAGTATTGGCAGTTTCGCGGAAACCTTGCCGAACAGGAACTCGACAAGAAACTGGGCAATCCGGTCTGGCATTTGCTGCGAGTGACGGGCGAGGGCGCAGGCGGCGGCGATGGCGGCGATACCTTGCCCGTCACATATGGTTTGCTGCTCAATCTTGTTGGCGTGCTTGGCCCTTATGCCACGCATGACCAGGTCTGGTCCTATCTCGGCAACTATATTGGCGATGTCGATCCCGCCCATCATCCCGAACTGGCGAAACTGGTCGATTGCGCACTGGCCTATAATCGAGACTACATCGCGCCGTCCCTGTCCCGCAGGGCTCCTGATGAGAACGAAGCTTCTGCGCTTGCTGCGCTTGACGAGGGGCTGGCCGCGACATCGGACGATGCGACCGCTGCGGATTTGCAGACCATGATCTATGAGATTGGCAAGGACCCGCGCTACGGATTTGAAAATCTGAGGGACTGGTTTCGCGCGCTTTACGAAACGCTGCTGGGATCGTCGCAGGGGCCGCGCATGGGAAGTTTCGTTGCGCTTTACGGTATTGAGCAGACTCGCAAGCTTATTGCCGAGGCGCTGGACCAGAACTGACGCTCAGCTCCAGGGCCTGGTCCTGAACCATTTGGTCAGGACATATTTGGCGCCGCGCTCGACCGGGAGCGCAGCATGAAGCGTATCGTGATTGGGATCACCTTTGAGGGTTGCGTTGTTCCAGACGAGCAAAGCGCCGCGCTGAGGGGCGATCCGCGCGCCGAGATTGAGAAATTCGGTTGCTCCGCCCATTTCTACGTCATTGAGGAAGATCATCGCGGTCCAACTGCGCTGCCCACCGCGTTTGATTTCGCCTTGCCAGTATTCGGCAGCCGTATCGAACCAGTCGCAATGTTCACGAAACTGCTGCCCCGGTTCATAGCGCTGCCCCTGGATCGATTCGCCCCATGAAATGTCGATATCCAAAAGGTCGGACACGCGCCGTTCTATCATGCGCACGAAGGTATTGTTGGCATCCACATCGCCGGAAAAGCTGGTCCGGTATTGCTCTTTGTAAACATCCTCGAACAGTTCAGAAGGCCTTGCAACGGCATCGATCATTCCCATCACGCGGGTGCATTCATCGGGGCTGAGAAAGTCCGAAATTGCAAATAGTTCGCCGTTATCAACCGGAACCTTGTAGGCCAAGGGATCGGCTTCAAGCCGGGCGCGCACTGTTTTTCCAAGCCGTGCGAGGGCCTTTCTGTCCGGGGCCGGCTTGCTCTGATTTGGCGTTTTGGTCATGAAACGAGGTTCTTGTCCTGGGCATCGCGGATGCGCGCGGGCCCGGTCTGCGGGGGATCAAATGGGATGTTAACCTTGCGGCGGATCATCAATTGCGCCAATCTTGCGTTCATGGACACACAAGCCTCTACCAGAGCGCGATATTCGCGTATCGCCATGTTGCTGCACTGGCTTATCGCTATTTCGGTCATCGTCAACTGGCGTATTGCCGAGGCCGGTGAACATGCCGCCAAAGCGGAAAAGGAAGCCATCATGGCCAATCATTTCGCGCTTGGCATGGTGGTCCTGATTTTGACGGTGCTGCGTATCGCCTGGCGACTGGGTAACAAGCCGCCGCCGCTCGCGATGCATTTGAAGGCATGGGAAGTCGCTCTTGCCAGAGTGACGCATAGCCTTTTCTATATTCTCTTGATCGCACTTCCGTTGCTTGGCTGGGTGGCTATGTCATCTTATGGGCAGGCGATCGACATGTTTGGCCTGTTCGATTGGCCGGTGCTTCCGGTCGCGAAAGATGTGGATCTGGCTGGCACGATATTCGATGTGCACGGTGTGCTGGGCTCTGCAATGATCCTGCTGATTGGCCTGCATCTTCTGGGGGTTATCAAGCACTTGTTCATCGACCGGGACGGAAATTTGTTTCGGATGTTGCCGTTCGGGAAAGTGAAGTCCTGATTCCGGCTTCCTGAAATCGGGCGGATCGAGGCCGGCCCAGACCAGTTCGCATCTTCAGGCTCGACCTGGCCGGTGGCGATTGTCTTGCAACTGATTGGCTATGCGCGCAAAAACCCCCGCCGGAGTGGGCGGGGGCTGTTACTGATCGGGCCGTGCAAAACTTACCAGAAGAAGTCGTGAATCACGTCGATCACTTCGCCGCTGTAGATGTTCACCAGCATCACGTCGTCGTAATATCTGACCCAGCGATATGGGCCGTAGACTTGAGGCAGTCGGTATTGCCAGGGATCATTGATCCAGTACCGGTTGGAATAGAACAGCGATCCGAGAGAAAACCCGATTCCGATCCGCCGGTAGGAGTAACTGCGGTACGGCGAGTAATAGCGGCCGATCCGAAAAGTACTGCGGTTGCGTGAGCGATAACGGTGCCAGTCATAGCGATTGTTCTTGCGCCATTTGCGGTCCCAGCGGCGATGGTCGCGGCTGTAATCGGTGCGCCTGTCATTGCGATAGGATCGGTTGCGATTCCCGTCGCGATAAGTGCGATTGCGCTGCCAGTCGCGCAAGCGATCACCCTTGTTATACCCACCGCGTCGATAGTCGCGCTGGTTCTCGGCCCTGCGATGGTTTCTTGTGCTTTCGCGGCGGCGGTTGTCACGATTTCCGCTCCGGATATTATCCGCACGCCGCTCACTGCGCCGATCAACGCGATTTGCGCGCCAGTTGCCTTGCCGCTCTGCCTGGCGGGCCGATCGGTTAGAGCGCCGCTCGACGCGGGCGGCGCGTTCGTAATTGCCGTTACTGGCGGCTCGCGCCGCGGCCCGGCTGCCCTGATTTTTTATCTGCAAGCCTCGAATTTCGCCGCGGTTGTCGCTCCGGGCGGCTCTGCGATCACCGCGATTTTCGGTACGGGTGGCCGCGCGTTCACGCCGAGTGTCACGATCATCGGATCGCGTTTCTGATCGATTGCGCCGAGCGCTGTTTCGGTTGGATGAACTTTGTGACTGCCTGTTCTGCTGCCATTCTCGCGCTCTGTCACCGCGGTTTTGCGCCATTACTTCGGCCGGGATTGCCATCATCACAATCGCGGCTGCCAGAGCGCCAAGTCCGCTCGTCCTGAGTAGCCCGCCACGGGTTCTAGTTAGTTTCTTTACCATCATCGTTCTCCGATTCAGTGGCCGAACGGCGGGAACGGCCTGTCTGATAACCGGGGTAGCAATCTTGCCATGTCCTGAAACTGAACCGTCGAGTCAGGCTCCTGTTAATGTTTCGGCAGGAAAAGATGAACGGCCCGCCGCATAGCGTTGCGACGGGCCACTTTTCATCGTTGTTGCGTCAGAAACGGAAGCCGAGGCCCGCGCTGAGGACCCAGGGATCAAGCTTGTGGGTCGTGCGGATCACTTCGGTGCCGTTTGCATACCAATGCGCGTCGGTGCTTACGAAGTACTTCTTCGCATCGAGGCTGATTACCATGCCGGATTCGTTGATTGGGAAGTCAATACCTCCTTGCAAGGCGACGCCAAAAGCATCGTCCAACTTGAAACCGTTGGCGCCCAGGCCTTTCGCACCCGCTCCGGGCTTGTCAGAAATGAACAGGAAATATGCCGGGCCGGCCCCGAAGTAGGGCTGTATAGGACCTTGCGTGATCGGGTGGTACTTAAGCGTGAAAGTCGCCGGAATCAGCTTCGCATCGGCGACCAGTTCCGCGCCGGGAAGTCCGCTCGTTGCGTCGACATCGTGCTGGGTCAGGCAGCAAATTGTCTCGAGCGAGATGTTCGGCGTGAAGAAATATTCGATCGCAACGGTTGGCACGGCGTTGTTGTTCGCTTTGGTCTGGGTTCCGGCTGGAAGCCCGATAAGATCCGTCTTGACGTTTGTGATCTTGCCGTTGGGCAGGACTGCAGTGCCCAGCACTTTGACTTGAAGCTTTCCCTCCGGGTTGCCGGCTATGGCGGGCGAGGCTATTGCAACGGAACCAAGAAGAGCCAGCACGGCCGCGGCTTTGCGCATTTGATTGTCCTCCGCGCGCCGCGCTGCTGCCTCATGCAGCAACTTCACGTCAGGCGCGTGATGGCGGGCTAGGCTCATCGAGCACCCAACGCTTTGATCAGGCTCAATCAAATATCGAAGGTGCCGAAACTGCGATCAAACGACCAGATGGCCGCCCGGTGTGCGCACTGCCAGATACCAAATCGGTTATAACCCCGGATGCCTCTTCGTTGTGGTTAGCGCGTCAGCTTCTTGTATGAGAGGCGGGTGGGGCGGTCTGCAGCATCGCCCAGGCGCCGGCGCTTGTCTTCCTCATAATCGGCAAAGTTGCCTTCAAACCACTCGACATGGCTGTTGCCTTCGAACGCGAGGATGTGGGTGGCAAGCCGGTCAAGGAAGAACCGGTCATGTGAGATGACAACGGCGCAGCCCGCGAAATTCTCAATCGCATCTTCAAGCGCGGCGAGTGTTTCGACATCCAGGTCGTTCGTCGGCTCATCGAGCAGCAGGACGTTGCCACCTTCTTTGAGCATCTTGGCGAGGTGAACGCGGTTGCGCTCCCCGCCGGACAATTTGCCGACGTTCTTCTGCTGGTCCTGCCCTTTGAAGTTGAATGCGCCGACATAGGCGCGGGTCGACATCTCGTGGCCGTTGACTTTCATGTAATCTAGCCCGTCGGAAATTTCTTCCCAGACGTTGTGCTTGCCATCGAGATGATCGCGGTTCTGGTCAACATAGCCAAGATGAACCGTCTCGCCGATGGCTATCTCGCCGCTGTCGGGTGTTTCCTTGCCAGTGATCATCTTGAACAGCGTCGATTTACCAGCGCCGTTTGGCCCGATCACACCGACGATACCGCCCGGTGGCAGCATGAACGAGAGATCCTCGAACAGCAGCTTGTCGCCATAGGCCTTGGACAGGGCCTTTGCCTCGATCACTTTGCCGCCAAGGCGTTCCGGCACCTGGATGACGATTTGCGCCTTGCCCGGTTTGCGGCCGTCCTGTGCTTCCTGAAGCTGTTCGAACTTGCGAATACGTGCCTTGGACTTGGTCTGGCGCGCTGCGGGCGTCTGGCGTATCCACTCAAGCTCTTCCTTGAGTGCTTTTTGACGGCCGGTTTCCTCGCGCTCTTCCTGCGAGAGGCGTTTGGCCTTCTTTTCCAGATACGTTGAATAGTTGCCTTCGTAGGGAAAGTATTTCCCGCGATCGAGCTCAAGAATCCATTCGACTACATTGTCGAGGAAGTAGCGATCATGGGTGATCATCAGCACCGCACCGGCATATTCCTTGAGGTGGTTTTCCAGCCATTCGACTGATTCTGCGTCAAGGTGGTTGGTTGGTTCGTCCAGCAACAGGATGCCGGGCTTCTGGATAAGCAGGCGGGTGAGTGCGATGCGGCGTTTTTCACCGCCCGAAAGATTGTCGACTTTCGAATCGCCGGGGGGGCACCGCAGAGCCTCCATCGCCAGTTCCAGCTGACTGTCCAGCGACCAGCCATCCACTGCATCGATCTTTTCCTGCAGCGTGCCCATCTCTTCCATCAGGGCATCAAAGTCTGCATCCTCGGGCGGATCACCCATCAGCATCGAGATTTCGTTGAAACGTTCAACCAGATCGGCGGTTTCACGCGCGCCGTCCCTGACGTTTTCGAGCACGGTTTTCGAGGTATCGAGTTCCGGTTCCTGCTCGAGATATCCAACGGTGATGTTCTCGCCAGCCCACGCCTCTCCGGTGATGTCGGTATCGATTCCCGCCATGATCTTGATAAGTGTTGATTTACCCGCACCGTTGGGGCCAACGATGCCGATCTTGGCACCCTGGTAGAACTGAAGATCGATATTGTTGAGCACCGGTTTTGGGGCGCCGGTGAAAGTCTTGGTCATGCCTTTCATGACGAAGGCGTATTGCGCGGCCATCGATTACCTCTGAATATTCTGGTGGTGGGGCGAATTGCCGCAGCCTCTACAGCCGTGCGGGCGGCGCTGCAAGGTCATGGGGCCATCTGGTGTATGACAGAAGCGCAGGACGGCAAGGCCTCAAGGTGTAGAAGTGTATACGTCCCAGTCGATTGCCTCTTCGTCGATCTCTATCCCTGTTGTTTCCAGGAACCGGCAAACGGTCATATAGTTGCCGGTCACGATGATCAGGTCGATGAGCTGGACATCATCCAGATAATTGCGAACCGCAGCGAGAGTCTCATCGCTGGCGCGCACGTTATGAACAATGTCATCCACGAAATTCAGGACGGCGACCTGCTCATCGTCCAGCTGGCCTGAAGACGTGTCACCCGCCTTGATCGCGGCGATCTGCGCATCGGTAAGGCCGACAAAACGCCCGCAGGGTTCGTGCTGGAACAGTTCGTAAGTGGCGTTCGATATGTAACCGACGCGCAGGATTGCCAGTTCGCGCAATTTCGGATCGAGCGGAGAGGTTCTCATCAGGCCCTTCGCCAAAGCATTGAACCCGAAATAGACCCCTTCGGAGGCACCGGCGAGCATTCGCGTCACATTGGGCGTATTTTCACCCACGCGTTCGCGGATTTTCGGCGAGAGATTCTCGGGCGAGGGATAGGGAATGCGCGACATGGTAACTCTCCATTGAACTGGGGCGGCGCTTAACTCTTGTCGATCCGGCAGGATTGCTCAACCCTTATCGGGCACCGGCATGCGATTGGTGTGATCGGGCGCCGGCGGAAGAGTTCCCACCAGCAGCGAGGCCGTCAGCACCATGGGTATGATCAGCCACAGGAAGTTTGTGTAGCTTCCAAAGTGATCGAAGATTGCACCAGCGGTCACCGGGCCGGTGGCTGTGGCTGTGGTAAGGAAGACCAGCACGGTCGAGAAGATTATGCCGAAACGCTTCAGGCCGAATTGGCGCGTGGTGAGATAGATAATGATGTCAAACTCGGCGCCAAGGGACGCGCCCACGACAATCGCGGCGGCTGAATAAGCCACTATGTTATCGCCATAAATCAGCAGAAGTGCCGCGATCGCGGGCAGGGCAAATGCTACCAGTGCCACGCGCTCCGGTCGAAAGCGGTCAACCAGCGCACCGGTCGCGAAACGACCGACGAACGAGGCGATGCCGATAAGCCCGGAAATACTGGCAGCCTCGATTTTCCCAAGACCGCGGTCCGTCAGCACAGGCACGAAATGAACGATTGTGGCCATCGCGCCAAATGTGAAGAGCAGACCGGCAATCGATAGCCGGTAGAATGTGGACGACTGAAAGGCCTCTTTCGCGCTCATTCCGGGTAAGGTGTCGGGGCTCTGCTGTTTCTCTTCTTTTGCTGCGGACTTGCCCAGAGCATCGGCGCTGCCACGAAAGAACACGAAAGCAAGCGGCATCGCGAGCATGAAATAGCCGGCGCCAATCAGGATATAGGCATTGCGCCAGCCGAATCCGGAGATTGCGCCGGTCGCGATTATGGGAAGGGCGGAGGCGGCAATTGCACTGCCCGAAACGGTTGCGGCAATGGCAAGTCCGCGAGAGTGGTCGAAGCGTGTCGAGACGGCGCTGGTCCAGATGGCCGGCTGGGTCCATGCGGCGCCAAATGCAATCAGGAACCAGAGGAATATCCAGTTGCCGTAAGTGCCCGTTGCCGTGCTTACCAACGAGAAGGCAACCGACATAACGCATATGCCGATAAGGCCGACCCGGCGTGGTCCCCACCGATCGATCAGAAGGCCAACCAGCACGCCCAGCACGGCGTTTACTCCGTTCGAAACCGCGATGGCCGAGGAAATCAGTGCCCGGCTCCATCCGAATTCCTCCTGGAGAGGAGCCATGAAGGGGCCAAGCGTGTAGATGTGGAGGATCGTCGCGACATTGGCCATGGCCGCGGCCATGGGCAGCGTCCAGTACTTCTTCCATTCCTCTCTTGCAGTGAGACTCACGCGTTCGGTCCTTTCCCGTCGGTTATCGCAATCAGCCGTTTCGCTTCGTCGAGGTGAAGAAGTTCAGCCATTTTTCCTTCGACCCGAATGGCGCCCTTGCCCTTGTTCTCAGACAGGCTGAACGCATCGATCACGGCTCGTGCCCGTGCGATTTCCTCATCGCTGGGCGAAAATATTTCGTTGCAGGGATCGATCTGCGCCGGGTGGATGAGAGATTTGCCGTCAAAGCCGAAAGCAAGGCCTTGTCCGGCTTCTGCGCGAAAGACGTCAAGGTCGCGAAATTCGTTACAGACACCGTCGAGTATCGCGATACCGTGGGCCCGCGCCGCTGCTACTGCCATTGAAAAGAATGGCAGGAAAGGCGTGCGGTCCGGGGTCAGTTTTGCCCGCATTTCCTTGGCCAGGTCATTGGTTCCCATGACCCAGAGCGAAAGCCGCGTGGAAGCGGCCATGGCGGCGATGGGATCAAGCTGCGGGATGCAGGCGCAAGTCTCGATCATTGCCCAAAGTTGCATGTGCTCTGGCGCAGAGGCGAGAGCATTGTGATAGCGAGTGATATCTTCTGGCGAATTCACTTTTGGCACAAGCACTGCATCGGCGCGCGAAGCCGCTATTGCGGCAAGGTCACGCGCACCCCATTCGGTATCGAGTCCATTGGCGCGGATAACAACTTCGCGGTTTCCAAAGCTCCCGCTTTCCAGCGCGGCGACTGCGGCCTTGCGGGCGTCGTCTTTGGCTTCGGGCGCAACGGCGTCCTCCAGATCAAGGATTACAATATCCGCTGGCAGCGTGCGTGCCTTGGCGATTGCCTTGGGATTGGAGGCCGGGAGGTAAAGCGCGCTGCGGCGCGGTCGGGCATCAGATGTCATGAGAATATGTTGCCAATTTGGTTGGGAATCAAAGCTGAACAAGAGATGGAAGCAGTGGCGATATCATGCGCGCGTGTCACGGCGCCTCCACAGATGCGGTTTGACTGAGTATTGTTTCGGTTTCCGTCCACATCCGGGTCGCGGCCTTGTCGTCCATGCCTTGCGGGGCAAGCGCCAGCTCTTCCAGTTTGTTGAACAAACGGCAATCGGGCAAATCCGATGCCCAGAGCTGCACCGGCAAGGTTGTGTCCGTGCGCCTTGAACTGGCCCATATATGACAGCGTAGATCTCCCAACTACCGCAGGGCTTTCCCCGTCGCGCCCCTTGGTGGTTCAAGCTGGCAATTAATGCAATGCGTTGTTTGTCTTACCAGCCATCTGTCAGCCGATTGGAGAGACAAAAAGCAATGCGCCCTTGCACTTGGCTTTAGGCAAAGGCATGTCCTTCACAAAGGCAGTTCACTTTGGAAGAGGGACCGAACAATGGCGGCATATATCATTTTCATCCGGGACGGAGAAATCCTCGATCAGGACGCGATGCAGGCCTATATAGATACCAATGCCAAGGGGCCGAAGTCTGACATTATGAAGCCGGTGATCATATATGGTGAAACCACGGCGCTGGAAGGTGACGCACCCGATGGCGTTGTCGTTCTTCAGTTTCCTGACATGGCTGCAGCCAAAGCCTGGTATGAGAGTCCCCATTATCAGGAGGCAATTCCGCACCGCAAGCGGGCAGCGCCCTATCGCGTATTCATGGTGGAAGGTCTCTAGAATAGAGGCCCGAGCGCACACAATACCTTAACCCATAGCAATTGCGCGTCACCGGGCCGGGATAATGGCAGCTTTGCATTTTGCGGCGCTGTTTGGCGGAACCAAGGGATGATCCAGATCGAGCGGGAATCGTGCGATCGGCTTCCAGATGAAGGACAAGAGATTCATGGCTGTTGAGATACTGCTTCCCAAGCTCGGCTTCTCCATGACCGAAGGACAGGTTGCCGAGTGGCTCGCCAAGGACGGTGATCAAGTCACCGAAGGCCAGCCGCTCTATTTGCTTGAGGCCGATAAATCGACGAACGAGATGGAAGCGACCGCAACCGGGACACTAAAGATCGTCATCGGCACGGGCGAGACTCAGGAAATCGGCACGGTCCTGGGATATATCGAATAAGTCCGGGATAGATCGCTCAGGTTTGCCACTGGACAGCATCGGCCCACGAAAGGCACAATGCAGGTATGTTCAGATTTCTGATCGCACTGGCGGCTTTCACTGCTTTCACGCATGGGCCGGCGCTTGCGCAATTGCCTGAAGGCAGCAAAGCGCCGTCCTTTGCCACTGCGGTGGCGAGGGATGGAGCGGCTGGGAGGTTCAACCTTCGCACCGCGCTGGCCGAGGGGCCGGTGGTCCTTTACTTCTATCCCAAGGCCTTCACGCATGGTTGCACGCTTGAGACGCGCGCCTTTGCGGAGGCTCATGACGATTTCGCCGCCGCTGGCGCTGCGATTGTGGGCATGTCTGTGGATGATATCGCCACGCTTAAGCGTTTTTCGACCGAGGAATGCCGGGGTAAGTTCGCTGTTGGCGTGGCCACACCGGCCATCATTGATGCCTATGATGTCGCGCTCAGGCGCAAGGGCCTCCCTGCCGGACTTACCAACCGTACAAGCTATGTCATCGGCCAGGACGGGCGCATTGCGTTTGTTCATTCGAAGCTTGATCATCGCGATCATGTGAAGCTGGCCCTGGCAGCGGTTCGCAAGCTGGCGGCCCGGAAATCCACCACGGACTGAACATTGCATATATGCGGTAACGGGCGGGCTGTTTCCGGCGCTTTACAATCCCCGGCGCTGCGCTAAGCGGGTGCTCCCCAAATCTGGAGGTTAACGACGATGCGTGCCGAGGGGCAGGCCCACATAGACCGAATTGATGCGGCGCTTGCGCTGGTCCGCAAGTTTCTTGACTGGGACCGTGCCTTGCGGCGTTTGGACGAGCTTAATGCGCGTGTTGAGGATCCGAGCTTGTGGGACGATCCCAAGCAGGCTGAAACCGTCATGCGAGAGCGGCGCCAGCTCGAATCATCTATCGGCACCGTCAATGAAATCAGCCAGGAAATGGCCGATGCGAAGGAATTTATCGAACTCGGTGAAGCCGAGGGTGACGACGAAATCGTAGAGGAAGGCCTCTCCACCCTTGGCGCTCTTGCCGATCGCGCCGATGCCGACAAGGTTCAGGCGCTGCTGGGCGGCGAAGCCGACGGCAATGACGCCTATCTTGAAGTTCATGCCGGAGCGGGCGGGACAGAGAGCCAGGACTGGGCGGAAATGTTGCAGCGGATGTATACGCGCTGGGCCGAACGGCGCGGCTACAAAGTCGAACTGGTCGATTATCACTCTGGCGAGCAGGCCGGAATCAAGAGCTGCACGCTGCTGATCAAGGGTGAAAACGCCTATGGTTATGCAAAGACGGAGAGCGGTGTGCACCGTCTCGTTCGCATCAGCCCCTATGACAGCTCGGCGCGTCGCCATACGAGTTTTTCCAGTGTCTGGGTCTATCCGGTGATTGATGACGATATCGATATCGATATCAATGACGGCGATCTCAGGATCGATACCTACCGTGCTTCCGGCGCTGGCGGGCAGCACGTGAACACCACCGATTCCGCAGTGCGGATTACGCATGTGCCCTCCGGCATTGTCGTTGCGAGCCAGAATGACCGGTCGCAGCACAAGAACCGCGCGACCGCCATGAACATGCTCAAGGCCCGGCTATATGAAGCCGAACTTGCAAAGCGCGAGGCAGAAGCTGCCGGCGAATATCAGGAAAAGACCGAAATCGGCTGGGGCCACCAGATTCGTTCCTACGTTCTCCAGCCCTATCAGCAGGTGAAGGATCTTCGCACCGGAGTGACTTCGCCATCGCCGGGCGACGTGCTTGACGGCGAAGTCGATCTCTTCATGGCCGCGGCGCTGTCTCAGAGCGTGAGCGGCGAGGCGGTGGAAGTGGAGGATATCGATTGAGGCGCGCCGCGGCCTTTGCAGCGGCGCTGCTATTGCTCGCTGGATGTGGCCGGCAGGATGGCGATTCGGACCGGCTGGAATCTTCGAGGGCATTCCCGCGTGCAGACCGGCCGGTATCGGCGCTTGGCTCCAATCAATTCGCGTCCGAAGTTGAACGTGACAGCGTCAATGAGGCGCAGACGGTGATGGATCTGGCTGAAATCGGCAAGGGCATGACAGTTGCCGATATCGGTGCCGGCGGGGGATATTATACCACCCGCCTGGCCGAACGTGTCGGTGAAGATGGCCGCGTGCTTGCACAGGATATCGACAGCAAGGCCTTGCGGCAGCTCGGATTGCGCGTTGAGCGCGAGCGGCTCGACAATGTATCGATCAAGAAAGGCGATGCGGACGATCCGCGTCTGCCACAATCGAGTTTCGATCGCATTTTCCTCGTCCACATGTATCACGAAGTTTCTGAGCCATATGCTTTTTTGTGGCGAATGCATCCCGCGCTGCGCAGCCGGGCCGGGAAAGTTATTGTCGTGGAAGTTGACCGGCCGACCGACAGCCACGGCATCCCTCCGGCATTGTTGTTCTGCGAATTTGCAGCGGTGGGCTTTCGTTTGTCAGAATTTGTTCGTAAGCCGGAATTGCAGGGCTATTACGCCCAATTCGAGGTGGGGCAGGAGCGCCCCGAACCGTCGGAAATTGAGCCTTGCCGCGCTGCCGACGAAATGGCAGCAGCAAACGACTGAATTTTCCGGATTTGTTAAAGACAGGGAACGAATGGCTTTCAAAGGTCTCAAGCCGATTTCATATGCTGGCCGCGAAGTATGGCCGTTGATCGAAGGCGGCAAAGGTGTTGCAGCGACCAACCACGCCAGCTCCGGTGCATGGGCCGCCGCGGGCGGTATTGGCACGGTCAGCGCCGTCAACGCCGACAGTTTTGATCCTGAAGGCAAGATAATACCGCAAGTCTATGAAGCGCTGACCCGGCGCGAACGCCATGAGCAGTTGATCAGGTACGGTATTGATGGCGCAGTGGCGCAAGTCCAGCGCGCCCATGACATCGCTGGTGGCAAGGGCGCGATCAACATCAACGTATTGTGGGAAATGGGCGGTTCTCAGGCCATACTCGAAGGTGTGCTTGAGCAGACGCGCGGGTTGATCGCTGGTGTTACTTGCGGGGCGGGCATGCCTTACAAGCTCAGCGAGATCGCAGCGCGTTTCGATGTCAATTACTTGCCCATTATCAGCTCGGCACGGGCCTTTCGTGCACTGTGGAAGCGCGCCTATCATAAGGTTCCAGAGCTATTGGGCGGGGTCGTCTATGAAGATCCGTGGCTGGCTGGAGGCCATAATGGCCTGTCAAATGCTGAGGATCCACTAAAGCCTGAGGATCCGTTTCCGCGCGTAAAGGCGCTGCGAGATGTGATGCGCAAGGAAGGCATTCCCGACGCCGTGCCAATTATCATGGCCGGCGGAGTATGGTTCCTGCGCGAATGGGACGATTGGATCGATAATCCTGAACTTGGTCAGATGGCCTTCCAGTTTGGCACTCGCCCGTTGTTAACGCAGGAAAGCCCGATCCCGCAGGGTTGGAAAGATCGTCTGCGCGAGATCGAACCGGAGGATGTGCTGCTCCACCGTTTCTCACCGACGGGGTTCTATTCATCGGCGGTTCGCACGCCTTTTTTGCGTTCGCTGCAAGCCCGTTCAGAACGGCAGATTCCTTACTCCAAGGCTGAGGCGGGCGAACATACGGTTCAGCTCGATGTTGGCGTGAAGGGCAAGAACTTCTGGGTGTCTCCAAAAGACCGGGACCGGGCGCGGGAATGGACCGTGCAGGGGCACGACAATGGGCTGAAAACGCCTGATGAGACCCTGATTTTCGTCAATGCTGAAGAGCGAGATATGATCCGCAAGGATCAGACAGACTGCATGGGCTGCCTGTCTCATTGCGGCTTTTCATCATGGAAAGACCATGACGATTACACCACTGGCCGGTTGGCAGATCCCCGCAGCTTCTGCATCCAGAAGACCTTGCAGGATATTGCCCATGGCGGCCCTGTGGACAGGAATCTGATGTTCGCTGGCCACGGCGCTTATCGTTTCAAACTGGATCCATTCTATTCAAACAAGTTCACACCGACGGTGAAGGAACTGGTTGATCGCATCCTGACCGGGGAATAAACTGGACATCGGCCGTGCTGATCTGAACGATGAGGCGGTCTGCTTGCTAACCCGTTTTCATCATGCGGAAAAGATCGCGCTTTCGCCGCTGGGCACGGCGTTCGCATTCAATGCCGAACACCGTGCGGGCACCGCCGCGAGCTGAGACCAATTGTAACTGCTGCGCCTTCGGAGCGATTTCGAGCGCGGTAGGACAACCCCGCGACCTCGAAAACCGCCCCGACTGATCTGGCTTAATCCAGTTCCCAGGCGCGTTCGCCGTGGCTGGCGATGTCGAGGCCCTCGCGTTCGGTATCTTCATCCACGCGCATCCGGAAAAATACTGAGACCATCAATGCGATGATAACGCTGCCGACGACGGACCACAGCAGAGTGACGCCTACACCAACAAGTTGCCCTACAAACTGGCTGCCCATTGTCATGCCTTCGGCATAGCCAGTGCCGCCAAGGCTGCTGGAAAGGAACACCGCGAGCAGCAGGCTGCCGGTCATGCCGCCAACACCGTGGACAGCGAAAACATCCAGCGAATCGTCGATACTGAATTTCTGCTTCACGAGCTGGATCGACGCGTAACAAATTATCGCAGCGACGGCTCCGAACAGGATTGCCGCGCCCGGTGAAATGAAACCGGCCGCTGGGGTTACTGTGGCAAGTCCGGCGATAGCGCCGGTTGCGAAACCGACGCTGGTTGGCTTGCCCAGCTTGAAATACTCAATCAGTATCCACACCAGCGCCGCAGTGGATGCCGCTGCATGGGTATTGATGATCGCAGACGCCGCATCGTCGTTGGCAGCAAGTGCCGAGCCGCCGTTAAAGCCAAACCAGCCAACCCACAGCAGCGCCGCGCCAGCCATTGTCAGCGAAGGACTGTGCGGAAGCATTACGGTCCTGGGAAAACCATTGCGCTTGCCAAGCAGCATGGCAGCGACCAGCGCCGAGATGCCCGCAGTTGTGTGAACAACGATTCCGCCGGCGAAATCGAGCGTTCCGAACTGGCTGGAGAGCCAGCCGCCGCCCCAGACCCAGTGGGCAACAGGGGCATAGACGATCAGGCCCCACAGCGCGCAGAATCCAAGCACCCAGCCAAAGCGGGCACGATCGACCCAGGCGCCGACCATCAGCGCTGGCGTGATGGCAGCAAATGTCATCTGGAAGAGCGAAAAGCTGCTTTCAGGAACGGTCAGCCCTTCGCGGACATTGCCAAGATCCATCAGCATCAGCGCATTGCCGCCGCCCAGCCATCCATTGGAAACATTACCGAAGGCAAGTGTGTATCCAACGAGAATCCACAGGATCGAGGCGACTGCGGCGATTGCGCCGCACTGGAGCAGGACCGACAGGAAATTCTTGGCCCGGACCAGCCCGCCATAGAACAGGGAAAGGCCCGGCATGGTCATCATCAGAACCAGTGCCGAGGAAATCAGGATCCAGGACGTGTCACCGCTGTCGGCTACGTCTATCTGACCGTCCTGTGCCATGGCCATTGCCGGCCAGGCCCAAAGCAGCGAAGCAGCGGTGAGCGTCCGCAGATTGCGCATATGACAAATTCCCCCAATTCTCTCTGTTCAGGCAGAGAATCTTCCCTAGCCTGCAAGCTTAGGACAGGAATTGGTCTTGCGACAAGTGGATTAGGGGCGGTTGGGAACGTGATTTCCACATATGACGGGATAAATTCTGACCTTCAGGCGGGTAGTGCTCGCTTAAACCAGCCCAGATGGGTCAGCCAAGATCCGATAGAACCTGATCGGGCGGGCGGTGCCCGTCGGCCCATGCCTTGATGTTGGCGATCACCTTGTTGCCTGCTTCTTCGCGCCCCTCGAATGTCGCGGAACCAAGATGGGGGAGGCTAATGACATTGGGTAGTTGCAGCAGCTTTGGGTTCACGTCCGGTTCCCGGTCATAGACATCAAGTCCCGCGCCGCCGAGCCGGTCTTCCGCCAAAGCGGCTGTAAGCGCTTGCTCGTCGATCAGCGAACCGCGCGCCGTATTGACCACATAAGCGCTCACTTTCATCGAGGCGATTCGCTTGGCATTGAGTATGTTGTCGGTTTCCGGGCCGGCCGGACAATGGAGCGTAAGAATGTCCGCTTCGGCGATCAGTTTGTCGAGATCGGGCTCATAACGCGCGCCAAGTTGTTCCTCCAACTCCCGGTGCAAGCGATGGCGGTTATGATATGCGATGCCGAGATTAAAAGCCTTTGCCCGCCTGGCAACCGCCTGGCCTATTCGCCCCATGCCGACAATGGCGAGCACTTTGTTATGCAGCGAATGGCCGAGAAGTTCAGACGGCGCCCAGCCTTTCCATTTTCCGTCGTATAGATCACGGGCCGCCGCGCCGAACCGGCGTGTGGCAAGGATGATCAATGCCATGGTCAGGTCTGCGGTATCCTCGGAAAAGACGCCAGGCGTGTTACTGACCATGATTTCGCGCGTATTGGCGGCATCCATATCGATATGTTCATAGCCGGCGCCGAAATTCGCAATCAGGCCCAAACGCTCGCCCGCAGACGCTATCATCTCGCTGTCGATGACATCTGTCACTGTCGGAACCAGCACGTCGCAGTCCTGCATGGCGGCGACAAGGCTTTCCCGGCTCATCGGCGTGTCATCCATATTCAGGGCGACATCGAAAAGCTCGGACATACGGGCCTGATTCGCGGGAAGCAGGCGGCGCGTTACAGCGACCTTCGGTTTGCCGGATATCCGGTGGGACATATTCGGTTCGGTAACGACTGACATATCCTAACCGGCTAGGACGCCATCGCAAAGCGGTCAAGCGGGCTTGCACAAGAGCGCGCGGGGTGGCTATGCCAAGACTATGTCGCT
>JAHRVR010000207.1 GCA_019090585.1 Sphingomonadaceae bacterium | reverse complement strand
TGAAACATCTTCGACGTTTTCGCACCTGCAGCAAGAGCGAGCATCTGGTGGCCAAGGCAAATGCCGAACAGCGGAATATCGCGCTCCAGCAGTTCCTTGATGACCGGCACTGAATACGTGCCCGTTGCAGCGGGATCGCCCGGTCCGTTCGAGAGGAACACCCCGTCTGGATCAAGCGCGAGAATATCTGCGGCCGAGGTTTTTGCAGGAACGACGGTCACTTTCGCGCCCGCCTTCACCAGATTGCGAAAGATATTGTCCTTCGCGCCGAAATCCATCGCCACCACATGCGGGCGGGAATTGCGGGGCGAACGGCCATAGCCCTGCCCCAGCTCCCAGGTGCTGCCTTCCCAACCTTCCTCGCCCGCGCGAGTCACGATCCGCGCGAGGTCCATGCCTTCCAGTCCCGGCCAGTCCTGCGCCTTTTTCAGCAATGCAGGAATATCGAACGTGCCGTCATCGCTATGCGCGATCACAGCATTTGGCGCGCCGTTCAGCCGGATCCGGCGTGTCAGCGCCCGCGTATCGATCCCGGCAAGGCCGATTTTGCCTTTGTTCGCCAGCCAGACGCCAAACTCATCGCGCGAACGGAAATTGGACGCCAGCGTGACATCCTCGCGCACGATGCAGCCCGACGCGCTATTGGCGATCGATTCCACGTCCTCATCGTTGACGCCGACATTGCCGATATGGGGAAACGTGAAAGTCACGATCTGCGCGGCATAGGAGGGATCGGTCATTACCTCCTGATAGCCGGTCATCGACGTATTGAAGCACACCTCGCCCACTGCTTCGCCCGTCGCGCCGAAACCCCTGCCCCAGATGACCGAACCGTCTTCGAGCACAAGGACTCCCGTCGCGCCTTCAGGTTCAGGCGCGTGCGGGGATGCGGCGTCGGCCATGGGGCGCTCCGTAATCAGATGGTCTGGCGATAGGTGCTAAGGCCGAACGGCTAAAGGCCATTGTGCACTGCGTCAAGACACAGGAGTGCAAAACCCCGGTTTGATTGCTAGATTGGCGACAAATGAGTTCGAGCCATTCGGCCAAACCAACCAGAAAGACACATCATGCTCCGCGATACGATCAAATCCGCCCAGGTCACTTCGATGAAGGCCGGCACCAAACCGCGCACGGGGGCACCGCGCCTTATCCTGGCAAAGATAAAGGACCGCGACATCGAATTGCGCACGGCGGAAAAGATGCCCGATGACGATGCAATGGTGATCGAAGTTCTCCAGAAAATGGTCAAGCAGCGCAGGGAATCGATCGAGCTGTTCGAACAGGGCGGACGCCAGGACCGCGCCGATGACGAAAAGGCCGAGCTGGCGGTGATCGAGGAATTTCTTCCACAGCAAATGAGCGAAGCGCAAACCAGCGCCGCAATCGCCGTGATCGTGGCCGAAACCGGAGCGTCGTCGCCTAAAGAGATGGGTGTGGTGATGGGGCAGCTCAAAGCACGCCATGGCAGCGAGCTGGACATGAGCAAGGCCAGCGCGCTGGTGAAGGCGGCTTTGTCCGGAGGCGCTTGAGCAGCCCTTGTCAGACGACCACTTCCACGTGATAATCGCGCATGACGCTCACACCGCAATGGCTGGACGAATTGCGATCCCGGATCACGCTTTCCGGCGTGATTTCGCGCACGACTCGCCTGACCAAGGCCGGGCGTGAGTTCAAGGCATGCTGCCCATTCCACAACGAAAAATCGCCCAGCTTCACCGTTAATGACGAGAAGGGCTTTTACCATTGCTTCGGCTGCGGTGCGCATGGCGATGCAATCCGCTGGATGACCGACCAGCGCGGGCTGTCCTTCATGGACGCAGTGAAGGAACTCGCGGCAGAGGCCAGCATGGACGTGCCTGCACCCGATCCGCAGGCTGCGCAGCGCGCCGAAAAACGCGACACGCTGTTCGATGTGACGCAAGGCGCGCAGGATTGGTTCGTGGACAATCTGCAAGGGGCAGATGGCGCCGCAGCGCGCGAATACCTTGCCTCTCGCGGGTTCGATGCGCTGACGATTGAGCGTTTCGGATTTGGCTATGCACCTGAAAACCGGCAGGCCATGAAACAGGGCCTTTCCCGGTTTCCGCATGACAAGCTCATCGAAGCTGGCCTGCGCATCGCAGTGGAGGACCGAGACCCCTATGACCGTTTTCGCGAGCGGCTCATGCTGCCGATCCAGGATACGCGCGGACGGGTGATCGCCTTTGGCGGGCGGATCCTCGACGCGGCAAACAAGAACGCGCCGAAATATCTCAACTCGCCCGACACGCCTTTGTTCGACAAGGGACGCACGCTTTACAACATGCACCGCGCCGCGCCCGCCACACGCCAGTCTGGCCGGATAATCGTGGTCGAAGGTTATATGGACGTGATCGCCCTTGCCGCTGCCGGGATCGAAGAATGCGTCGCACCCATGGGCACGGCGCTGACCGAACAGCAGATCGAATTGCTGTGGCGGCACGCTGAAAGTCCGATTCTGTGTTTCGATGGCGATGCGGCGGGCCAGCGCGCCGCTATGCGGGCTGTCAGCCGCGCCCTTCCCTTGCTGCGCCCGTCACACTCCATGCGGATTGTGACCATGCCCTCCGGCCTCGATCCGGACGACGTGCTCAAGCAGCAGGGCACAGAGGCAATGGAGGCATTGCTCGGCAAAGCACGCAGCCTGATCGACATGCTCTGGCTTCATGAGCGCGAGGCGGTTCCGCTTGAAACGCCCGAAGACAAGGCCGGGCTGAAGGCGCGCCTGCTGGCCCATGTTGACGCCATTGCCGAACAGGACATTCGCGCGCTCTACCGGCGCGAATTGCTTGACCGCTTCTCTGCTTTTGCCTTTCCGAAGCGGGAGCCAACGAGGGGGTTTGAGAAGGGCGCCTTCAAGCAGCGCAATGGCAACCGCCCGGCCCCTTCCTCACCGGAAAATATTGGCCGTTTGCGCCGATCCGCCGATGGCGGTTCACGCGATGCCTTTTCGGCCGCGATTCTTGCAGGGCTACTGCGCTGGCCCGCCGAAATTGCCCGTCATGCCGAAACCATCGCCGGCACGCCGGGGCTGGATAAACGCTTTGCGACGCTCCTCGATTGCTGCGATGCAGGGCAATCGCTTGAAAGCGGCGATCTTTCCACCATATTGGCACAGCAAGGACTGGAAGTTCCAAAACCTTCGGAATATTCAGGCTTGCGATTTGCATTTCTGAGCGGTGATGCCACGGCGGAAAATGCATCTGGCGAACTGGCTCAGGCGATCGAATTGCTGGTCGAACGACCCGCGCTCAATCAGGCATTGGCGCAGGCCACTGCTCGGTTGGAAAATGAGCTATCGGACGATGCATATGCGGAGCAGCAGCGATTATTGAAGAGAAAGCTGGAATTTGACAGGCGCCTCGTGCAAATGGCGACGAAACGGGCGGCAATCTCGCAGGTAACGTGAGAGTTGCATACGGCTCACCGGAATTTGCCTCAATCCAATGGCGGTAGAATGAAGCTCGAGAAAAACGAAGAAAACCAGGGTGACAAGGTCGACGGCAACGATGCGCCGCTCATTGACCTCAATGAAGCCTCTGTCAAAAAGCTGATCGCGCGCGCAAAGCGCCGCGGCGTCATAACCTATGACGAGCTGAACGAAGCCCTCCCTCAGGACCAGATGTCTTCCGAACAGATCGAGGACATCATGGCCGCCATCTCGGAAATGGGCGTTAATATCGTCGATTCGGACGATGACGCCACTGAGGAAGAGCAACAGCCGATCGACAGCAGCGGCGATGCCGCTCCGGCCAAGCCGGCTGCTGAGGTCAAGAAAAAGGAAACGATTGAGCGCACGGACGATCCGGTCCGTATGTATCTGCGTGAAATGGGCGCGGTCGAGCTCCTCAGCCGGGAAGGCGAAATCGCCATCGCCAAGCGGATTGAGGGCGGCCGCGACATGATGATCCTGGGCCTGTGCGAGAGCCCGATCACCTTCCATGCCATTATCCTGTGGTCCGAAGCGCTCAATAATGAGGAAATGCAGCTTCGCGAAATCCTCGATCTTGACGCAATGCTTTCCAAGGAACCTCCCGTCGACAAGATGGAAGAGGAAGAGGAAAACGATAGCGGCGAGATTTCCGAAGCAACCGCTGGTCCTTCCTACAAGGAAGAGGAAGACGTCGAGGAAGAGGAATCAGCTGACGCCGACGAAGAGGATGGCGAGGATGGCGAGCGACGCACTCAGCGCCCGGTCGAGGAAGAGGAAGAAGACAACACCCTCAGCCTTGCCGAGATGGAGGCGGCGCTCAAGCCCGACGCGCTGGACAAATTTGCGACCATCGCTCAGCTCTTCAAGAAGTTTGAAAAGATTCAGATCGAGCGCCTTGAGGCCCTCGGTTCCGGCAATGATTTCTCTGCCGCCAAGGAAAAGAAATACCAGCAGCTGCGCGAAGATCTGACCGCGCAAGTTGAAAGTGTGCAGTTCCACGCAACCAAAATCGAATTTCTGGTCGATAATCTCTACGCCTTCAACCGCCGGCTCACTGCCCTTGGCGGCCAGATGCTGCGCCTTGCAGAGCGTCACAAGGTCAAGCGATCCGACTTCCTCAAGGAATATGTTGGGCGCGAGCTGGACGATGCATGGCTGACCGAGATGTCCAGCAAGGACAAGAAATGGAAAGCCTTCGCCAGCTCCGAGGCCGATACGGTAGAGCGCATCCGCGGCGAAGTTTCCGATATCGCGGCCGCCTCCGGGATGGCGCTTCCTGAATTCCGGCGCATCGTCAACATGGTGCAAAAGGCCGAACGTGAAGCCCGCATCGCCAAAAAGGAAATGGTCGAGGCCAACTTGCGCCTCGTTATTTCCATCGCCAAGAAATACACCAATCGCGGCCTGCAATTCCTCGACCTGATTCAGGAAGGCAACATCGGGTTGATGAAGGCGGTCGACAAGTTTGAGTATCGCCGCGGCTACAAGTTCAGCACTTATGCGACATGGTGGATTCGCCAGGCAATCACCCGCTCGATTGCCGATCAGGCCCGCACCATTCGTATCCCGGTCCACATGATCGAGACGATCAACAAGCTGGTGCGCACATCGCGCCAGTTCCTGCACGAGCAGGGCCGCGAACCGACTCCGGAGGAAATGGCAGAGCGCCTTTCCATGCCGCTTGAAAAAGTCCGCAAGGTGATGAAAATCGCCAAGGAGCCGATTTCCCTCGAAACGCCGATCGGCGACGAGGAAGATTCGCATCTGGGCGATTTCATCGAGGACAAGAACGCGATCATCCCGGTCGATGCCGCGATCCAGTCCAACCTCAAGGAAACCGTCACTCGCGTCCTGGCGTCGCTTACCCCGCGTGAGGAACGCGTTCTGCGCATGCGCTTCGGCATCGGAATGAATACCGATCATACACTTGAGGAAGTCGGGCAGCAGTTCTCGGT
>JAHRVR010000206.1 GCA_019090585.1 Sphingomonadaceae bacterium | reverse complement strand
CCCATGGCCGTTACGGCGATGCGGTTGCGCAGTTCCATCTGGCCTATCCGGCCGGGCGAGAGCAAGTAGGGGAACGAGTTCGAGGTCATGGTTTTGGACTCCCACACATCGAATACTTGCCGATTCCGGCCACAGCATAATGATAGCGCATAAGTTCGAATCCCCTCGCTTGTTCTGCTTCGTTCACATTGGTGTAAATCGACGTGAGGCGCAATTGTGCGTTTTGTCTCCAATGCTCACAATGCACCCTGCATTGGTCGTTCGAACCAGTTTCCTTGCGCCCACAAAATGGACATGCAAAATGATCGCCGTGATCGACCAACCATGCCTGAACGCGATTGAGCAGACCCTTCTCAATCGGGGGCGATTGTAGGATGCAGACAGGCGTGCAAACGGACAATAACGAAAGCGCCCCGACCCTTCGGCGTGCACTGACGCTGCCGCTTCTGACGCTTTACGGACTTGGCGTTACCATTGGCGCGGGAATCTACGTTCTTGTCGGCACCACGGCTGCTGAGGCCGGAAAATACGCTCCGGTATCGTTCCTGATCGCCGCAGTGGTGGTGGCATTCACCGCATTCTCATACGTAGAGTTGATCACCCGTTTTCCGGTAAGCGCCGGGGAGGCAGCATTTGTCGAGGCGGGTTTCCGCAAACGCTGGTTGACAGTTACGGTTGGGCTTCTCGTGGCACTATCCGGTATCGTATCTGCCTCTGCCATTGCGATCGGCGCAGCATCCTACCTTACGGGCATAACCGGCCTGCCCGTGCCCGCATTAACGATCGGCACGGTTCTGGCCATGGGGCTTCTGGCCGCATGGGGCATCGCAGAGTCTGTCATGGTCGCTGCAATCGTTACGGTCATCGAAATTGGCGGTCTGCTGTTGGTGATCTTCTGGGGTTTCGGTGATGCGTCCGGAACCGCTCTTGCCGTGTCTGAGCTGATCCCTCCCCTGCAAGGCGCGCATTGGCAGGGCATCGGCGCGGCATCGCTTCTTGCATTCTTTGCCTTCGTCGGCTTCGAGGATATGGCCAATGTGGCCGAGGAAGTGAAAGACCCGGTGCGCACGTTTCCGCGGGCCATATTCCTGACGCTGATCGCTGCGACCCTGCTTTACCTGATCACCACAAGCGCGGTGATCGTCAGCGTTCCACTCGATAAGCTGGCAGGAACCGCCGCGCCGCTGGCGCTGGTCTTTGCCAATGCGCCGCAATCCGTCAGCGACGCTTTTTCCGTCATCGCCGTTGTCGCCACAGTCAACGGCATCCTGATCCAGATGATCATGGCTTCACGGGTCTTCTTTGGACTTGCGAGCCGCGGTTACCTGCCGCGCCAACTGGCGTGGGTCTCTGCGCGCACCCGCACCCCTCTGGTGGCAACCGCACTCGTCGCCGCGGCCATCGTCATTCTGACTCAAGCATTTCCAATTGAACAGCTTGCTGAAAGAACATCCCAGATCGTGCTTGGGATATTCGTGCTGGTGAACCTTGCTCTTTTGCGACTGAAACTTCGCGAGCCCATGCAAGCGAATAATCACTTCAGCGTGCCGATCGCGATCCCGATCCTTGGCGTCCTGACGAGTGTGGCGCTCCTGACGACGGCGCTATTGTAGAAAACTTCAGTTACCGCCGGATCAAGCGACCGGGCGGCCCCGGCGGCCTGCCCGCCGCACGCCATCGGATAATCAATGACCGTGCAGGTAGATCGCGTAGGAACTGAGCAAGTAGACGCTCAGTAGCGACAGGCTGACCCAGCCGATTATCCCGAAAAAGCGGTTTCCGGGCCGGTACAACAAGGCGACGATACATATGCCCGCCATGATCGATCCGGCGAAGGCCGTTACCGCATGGGCTGGCGATGCATTGGCAAGCAACGAGCCTTTCACATAAGCAATATCGTCGATCGCGATCACGAGTATCGCAAACAGATTGCTGCCAAGCAGATTGCCGATTGCCATGTCTGGAGAGCCCATCCGCAGCGCGCTGATGGCCACGATAAATTCGGGAAGCGAAGTCGCGGCTGCAATGAACAGCGTTCCGACAAAACTGGTCTTCCATCCCATAACCGCGGCCAGCTCAAGGCCAACAAAAGGAAGCCAGGCGCCTGTACCGCCGATGATTATTGCGCCGACACAATAGCGAACGACAGCTCTTCTGAGCGAGATATCCGAATCCCGCCGTTCCATATCTATTCGCGTGTTCTGCGGTCGCTTCTCATAAAAGTAGGCTGAGCGCATCGCGACGAGGTAAAGCAGAATGAGTATGGGCGAGTAGATGCTGACCTGGCCAATCTGAAAGTCCAGCCCGTCACCCGCAACCAGCAGAAGCGCGCCGACAAAGCCAATCAGGATCACTCCAAAGCCCGCCGTCAATATGTGACCCTGATTGGAGCGCCGCCAAACCGGTTCTTCCCGGCATAAGACATCGAGCATCACCAGCATCACCAGATTGAACAGGCAACTTCCCAAGGCATCGCCCACGGCAATGTCGGGCGCGTCGGCAATTGTGACTGCGCTGACCCCGGTGAAAAGCTCCGGCAGGGATGTTGCTGTAGCGAGCAGAATCAGGCCGACCCAGGATCGAGACATGCCGGTACAGCGCGCGATCATTTCACCGCTGCGCACAATCATTGGCCCAGCCAGCCCGATAGCCGACAAACAGACCGCAAACTGGAGCCAGACGAGAAGAACTGCCATCAGCAAGCCATCCCACAGGAAATCATAGAAAAAAACACTTCAATTGCGATCATCACCGCAAATGCCGGGCGCTGTCCACCAATCATTGTGTCAGAACCCAACCTTCGGCCTGAATGGCGCCGGGATAGGCAACGCGCTGATCGGGCTGTTCCGGTTGTTCCGGCACATGCTGGATGAGCTGCCCCGCAATAACGGCCCATCGCCGCGCGCTACATCAGGCGGTCATCGTTCATCCCGGAGCCGGTAGCTGTTTTTTCAAACCCACGAACCATCACCTGAACCGAATATGTCGCGATCATACGCCCCGATTCACTGAATATCCGTCCCTCACCTTGCGCCAGCCCGCGTCCCGCGAAAGTCGCGCGCGTGGAATATAGCAACCATTCAGTAAGGTCAGGATCATCATAAAAATAGATGGTCGAAGACAGCACACCGGTCGAGATGCTCCGGTGCGCCATCACTTCGCCATAGCCCTTATGCGGCAACATAGAGGCAGCGATGGTCCAGTGCGTCGTTGGCTGGGCAAGCACGGCCTGACGCAAATAGAGCTCTTCCGGCTGCTCTCGGTGCCGCATCCATGCGTGGATTTCCGGCTGGCTGATACGGTCCGGATCGGGTGAGTAATCGCCGTTCACGATCCTCAATTCACGCCCGATCAGCCCGAAATCATAGGGCTGCGCTTCCGCCGGGCCAACCACTTGGGGAAAATCGACATGGTGAGAGATGAGATCATCGGCACCGCTATCCATCAACACCGCTCCGGTCGCGATGGGCCTGCCGTCCTGGCTGGTCTCAATTGTAAGCGTCGTAAAACTTCGGCCTATGCGAGATGGATTCACTTCCAGCCTGAGCGGTTTATCGAACACGCCGGGCCGGTTGAAAATGGTCTGTGCGGAAACAACCTGCTTGGAAGGATCGGTCTTGGCCGCCGCAACAATCGTATCGCCGAGCAGCTGCCCGCCTTCCACAACATTGCGGCGGACATCGCCATAAGCCGGCGTTTCAAACACGCCATCCGCCTGCGCAATTGCATCCATCAACCGGACAAGATCGGTTATGTCACCCCAGCGCGGGAAACGATCGACAGTGGAAATACCCTTGTCCGAGCCCGGCCTGCGATCCTCCATGGTGATGTGCAAGGGACGCCGTTTAAAGCCGATCAGCGCCTCTCCCGATGGTAAGGTATGTGCATCGCGCCATGCGATCGGATCGCCGTCTCCGGCAGTGAATAGGGCCAACCCGTCCTCATTCGTTCCAGCGTCGGCCAGCTGATCCATATGCACATCGCATTCGGGGATCAGCACGTTGCCATTTGCTTCGGGCCATGCCGTGGTAAATCCGTTCATGCTTTGCGCCAACAACACGTCATCGGACATGACCCTGACCACCGCCTGACAGGGAATAAGGCCGGTCTGGATCATCGACGGGTCCGCAACTCTTTCAGGAACGTCCATAGTGTGATCCTCAGTCGCTCTTTGGTGCAGATTGCGGGCGCCATCCCGGAAGATAGGGAGCAACGCCAAGCGCAACGGTCACGATGTTCTGGTAAAATGCGATGTGATCACGAAGCTGGATCACTTGCGGCAGTGGATCCTCATAGGCCCAGGCAATGGGATCGCCGCCTTCGGAAAGGCACCAGTACGATGCTTCGCCTTTCCACGGGCATCTGGTGTGATAGCCCTCGACAGGCTTGAGCAAACCAAAATCCACGTCGCTCTTGGGAAAATAGAAGACAAGGCCGTGATCCTGCTCATCCACCAGCAGAGTCCGTTCGCTGACGGCCAGCTCCTTGCCATCAAGCCTGGCCGTTACCCGGTTGCGCCGCGCGCCGATATCGACGCGGTAGTCAAAATGGACAGCGTATCCGGGATGCTCCGCCTTTTCTTCCATTTACCAGCCTACCCCGTTCAACTTCGAGCTTGCGCAAATGCATCGCCTCACAGCGCCGACACTATTCTCGTTTATTGGTCTCGTATACTGGTCTCGTATACCGGTTTTGCAAACACTTTGACGATCAGCCTCCGCGCAGAAGCTGGACACCCCAATCCCGCTCGAACAGATAGAGCAGCAGACGTGCCGCTTCGCCGCGATCCCCCTTCAGGCCGCCATCGCGTTCGATGAGCAACCGGGCATCGTTATGGGCGACCGGCAACAGCGTCTGAATCTGCTCAAGACTGGCGATATTGAACGGCGTATCGCCCGATTGCCGCGTGCCGAGCAATTCGCCGCCGCCGCGCAGTTCCAGATCCTCCTCGGCAAGACGAAAGCCGTCCTGCGTCTCACGCATCAGGGCGAGCCGCTTGCGAGCCGTCTCTGACAAGGCGTCACCGCGCAGAAGCAGGCAGACCGACTTATCGGATCCGCGTCCCACCCTGCCGCGCAACTGGTGAAGCTGGGCCAAGCCGAAACGTTCGGCCTGCTCGATCACCATCAGCGTGGCACCGGGCACATCGACGCCGACTTCGATCACTGTCGTCGCCACCAGCAATTTGGCCTCGCCGCCAGCAAATTTTTCCATCGCCGCGTCTTTCAACTCAGACTTGAGCTGGCCGTGGACCAGCGCGACATCATCGCCAAAGTGCTCCGCGAGCGCAGCAAAGCGTGCCTCGGCTGCGGCGATATCGTCGCTTTCACTCTCGCTTACCATCGGGCAGACCCAATAGGCCTGCCCTCCGCCCGCAAGGTGGCGGGAAAGAGCACCGACCACGTCTTCCATGCGATCCACGGAAAGGACCCGCGTGTCGATCGGCTGGCGGCCGGGGGGCATCTCGTCGAGCCGGGAGACATCCATCTCACCATATTGCGCAAGGGTAAGCGTGCGCGGGATCGGTGTTGCTGTCATCGCCAGCGTATGCGGCGCACGGCGGCCCTTGCGCGCCAGCATCAAGCGCTGACCAACGCCGAAGCGGTGCTGTTCGTCGATCACGACCAGCGCCAGTTCCTTGTAACTTACCGTATCCTGAAAGATCGCATGGGTACCGACAACGATGTCGATAGAGCCATCCAGCAAGCCCATCAGGATCGATTCGCGCGGTTTGCCTTTGTCGCGGCCGGTCAGCAGGGCAATCTCCACGCCCGTCCCTGCCGCCATCTTCACCAGTGTATTGAAATGCTGCCGGGCGAGAATTTCGGTCGGCGCCAGCATGGCCGCCTGCGCCCCGGATTCTGCCGCTAACAGCATGGCCGACAGAGCGACCACGGTCTTGCCGGAACCGACATCGCCCTGCAGGAGACGCAGCATCGGTGCGTCTTGCACCATATCGCCTTCAATCTCGGCAATGGAGCGTTTTTGCGCCCCTGTCAGCGAGAAGGGCAATTGCAGCTTGTCGCGCAGCCTGCCGTCACCATGGAGCGGAGTGCCCGACTGGCTGCGATTGCTTTCCCGCACGAGCATCAGTGCAAGGCTGTTCGCCAGAAGCTCATCGAATGCCAGACGATCCCGCGCCTTGGCATTCGCACCCTTGTGCGCCAGCAGCAGTGCATCGCGCCATGCGGGCCACTCCATACGGTCCATCAGCCCGGAATCGATCCACTCGGGCAATTGCGGCAACTGCGCGAGCACTTGTGCCGCGATGCCCGCGATGCGCGGCTGGGTCAGCCCTTCGGACAATGCATAGATTGGCTCACACGCTTGCGCGAGAAGAGAGCTTGAATCGCTCGACACATGTTCAGGGTGAACGATCTGCAGCATCTGGCCATATTGATCGAGCCGCCCCGCCACCCAGCGTTTCTCGCCCACCGGAAGCTCTTTTTTCGCGGTATACGATGCGCGCCCGAAATAGGTCAGAGTGCAAATATTGCCTTTCTCATCCTCGGCGATCACGCGGAACGGGCCGCGACCGCCAGAGGCGCTGTGTTTTTGCGGGGTCAGGGCAATGATGATGTTCTCGCCCACGCCCGCCTCGTCCAGATCAGCCACCGCGCGGCGTTCCACAAAGCGATCGGGCAAGTGATAGGCAACATCGCGCAGCCGCGTCAGGCCCAGCTTTTCCAGCGGGCGCATCAGCTTGGGACCGACGCCCTCCAGCGCGTCCGTCTCCGTAAACAGGGAATTGAGCTCATCAGGCCTCATCACACCCTAATAGCCAGTCCCGTTCCTATTTTCCCACCAATTTGATGCAGCGCATGGAAAGAAACCGGCCTCATGTTTCATCCTGCCTCAAAGGATCGACAATGCGATCCGGGTAAGGAGACTTGAATGCTGATCCCTCACGGCCTCATCGTTGCGCTCGTCGACGGCGCCAATTTTGAACTATATCGCAACACCGGAGATGAAGCAGACCCGGAGCTTACCAGCGTTCCTGCGCCAAAGCTTGACGAGCATAATCACAGCGGCGGGGGGCACCATTCCAGTTTGAGCAATCCCACAGGCCATCTCGCAGATGAAGATGCACACGCGGCTGCGGTTGCAGGTTGGCTCAACAGTCAGGTCATTGCACACAAGATCGAGACGCTGGCCATCATTGCCGCGCCGCGCACTTTGGGTGAACTGCGCAAGCATTATCACAAGCAGCTGAAACGAATTGTTGCAAAAGAGCTATCCAAAGAGCTGATCGGCAGGAAACCACCGGAAATTCTTGCGGCTCTACGCAGCAAGTAATCAGCTTCCGCAAAAATGGGCGGCTTGCCTGAACGGCGGTGCTGGCCTACCGGCCCTGCCATGCAGGATTTGCAGAATCGTTTGGCGCGCCTGAAGTTCAGAGCCTGGCATCGCGGCACGCGCGAGGCCGATTACATGATGGGCGGCTTCTTCGATCGCTACCACAGTGCGTGGGGCGAGCAGGAAGTCGCATGGTTCGAGGCGCTGGTAGAACATGACGATGTCGATGTCATGGCATGGGCACTGGGCGCGCAACCTGCTCCGGACGAATTTCAGGGCGCACTGATGGACGCAATGCAAAAGCTGGATTTCGTTGAAATTCGGCGCTGAAGGCGTATCACCCGCCCGCTTCCCTCATGTCTGATCTGACCCGCATCCATACGGCCAAGACGCCGCTTACCCTCTCGGGAGTAACGCGCGGCGCACAGCCGCTCGTCCTCGCGGACCTTGCACGGGCTGCGAAGGGAAGAGCCGTCTTCATCACCGATAACGCTGCGGCAATGACATCGGTGGCAGAGGCAGCGCGTTTCTTCGCGCCGGAATTGGACGTCATCGACTTTCCGGCATGGGATTGCCTCCCATACGACCGTTCGAGCCCGGCACTTTCAATCAGCGCAAGACGGCTCTCGGCGCTTCATCGTCTGCAAGCCAAAACCGACCGTCCGCAGCTTCTTGTCACCACAATCAATGCGCTGTTGCAACGCGTCGTCACCGCGTTCCGAATCCGGGAATCGGTGCGTCTGCTGAAGCCGGGGATGGAAATTGGCCGGGAAAGCCTGATCGCACTGCTGCGGCGGCAGGGTTACATGCGATCAGACACGGCCGTCGATGCCGGCGAATTCGCCGTACGGGGCTCTATCTTCGATCTCGTGCCGTCTGGACTGGACGCTGGGCTTCGGCTCGATTTCTTCGGGGACGAGCTGGAAACACTGCGCCTGTTCGATCCCAATACACAGCGCTCCACCGGATCGGTGGACGAGCACCTGCTGCTTCCAGCGGGCGAAGCCTTGCTCGACGAGGAATCAATCAAGCGCTTTCGCAGCCGCTACCGTGAGCAATTCGGCGCTAGAGCAACCGAAGACCCGCTCTATCAAGCGATCAGTGACGGCAGGCGGCTGGCAGGGATGGAGCATTGGCTGCCGCTGTTTGAAGAACGGCTGAGCACGCTATTCGATCACCTTGCGAGCGGCGACCTGATCGTGACGGACAGCGCGGCTCTGACCGGTGCGGATGAACGTCTTTGCGACATCGCCGACTATCACAAAGCGCGCAAAGACACGGCGGGACAGGCAGCAGGCAGTTACCGCCCGCTGGAGCCCGACGCTCTCTACCTTGGCGATGATGAATTCCGGTCGCTCATTAAGGATTGGCGGGTGCACCGCGCCGATCCGTTCAGCCAACCGGAAAGCGATAAAGTCGTCGATTTCGGGTTTGCCAATGCGATAGGTCCTGTAACTAATGGAGATGCTAATCCTACTCTTACTGGGTTGGGTGTTAGTGGAACACCGGGGAAGAGGGGAGATGAAGTTCTGGAAGGTACTTATTCACGGAAAACAGATATATTCGCATTGGGAATAACAATCTTCCAGGTCTTTGTAGTACAAGATCAAGATACTTACAACCAAACCAACTACGACGACCTTGTTACCTTCATGAAGGACAAATGTGATGTGGAGGATTATGAGTTTAGAAAAGCAAATGATCTTATTTTCTGTAAATTCTTCTCCGAGTTAGTTATGAAAATGGTT
>JAHRVR010000205.1 GCA_019090585.1 Sphingomonadaceae bacterium | reverse complement strand
GACAATGAAAAGCTGTTTTACGACCTAGCCAAGACTGGAAGTGTCATCGAATTCTCTCAAAGCGGCCAATTTCGACTGTTGCTAGGAAACACTTCGGATGTCGCGGTAGAATTTAACGGCGTTGCATTCAACATCGCCCCACACACCGACGCTGGCATTGCCCGATTTAGCGGCCCGCCCGGCAACTAGAGCCAACGAGAAACCCATTCGTCGTGAGCGACAAGATCCAAGCTGTCCGCGGGATGAACGACATCGCGCCATCGGAAATTCCTTATTGGCGGTTTATTGAGGACACGGCACGGCGTGTTCTTGACGCCTATGGATTCCGCGAAATCCGCATGCCTATCGTCGAGAAAACCGATCTTTTCAGGCGCTCGATTGGCGAAGTAACGGACATCGTCGAGAAGGAAATGTATACATTTCCGGATAGGCGCGGCGACAGCTTGACACTGCGGCCCGAAGCAACGGCGAGCATGGTACGAGCGGGCGTGCAGCACAATTTATTCGACCGCGTTCGAAGGCTCTGGTGTACCGGCCCGATGTTCCGTTATGAAAGACCGCAAAAGGGCCGCTACCGGCAGTTCCATCAGCTTGATGTCGAAGTTTTTGGCGTGCCGGGTGCTGAAGTCGATGCCGAGCTAATTCTTATTTTGTCGCGTCTTTGGCGCGAGCTTGGTATGCAAAACTTGGCACTTGAAATTAACTCCCTGGGCAGTAAGGAAACACAAGCGCGCTATCGACAAACGCTGGTCGATTTTTTCCAAGACTACCGCGAGCAACTCGACGAGGATTCAACACGCAGACTCACGACAAATCCGCTACGCATTCTCGATAGCAAGAACCCCGAAATGCGACAACTCATAGAGTCTGCACCCAAACTGATCGAACAATTGGATGCCGAGTCTCGCGAACATTTCGAGATGTTGAAACAAATTCTCTCAAATTCCGCCGTTCCATTTACGGTGAACCCTCGTCTAGTGCGCGGGCTGGACTATTATCGCCACACCGCCTTCGAATTCATCACCGACAGGCTTGGCGCGCAAGGCACCGTGCTGGGCGGCGGACGTTATGACGGGTTGATGGAATCGCTGGGCGGTCAGCCCACGCCTGCGGTCGGCTGGGCCGCGGGAATCGAGCGGCTGGCGATGCTGGTCGGTGACGGCGGCGGGGCCTCGGGGTCAGCGCTTGAGATCGCTGTTGTTGCTGAAAATGCGGCCTATGAAAACGCTGCAATAGCGCTTGCGACACTCTATCGCCGGAGGGGGTTCTCCGCAGAGACTGCAGTGACCGGAAGCCCGAGAAAAAGGTATGATCGGGCGAAAAAGCTTGATCCAGCCGTAATGGTCTCGCTCGATCTAAGGGACGGGGTCCGTGTCGGCACGATTAAGCTATTAAAAGAACAGTTCGAGAAGGCGGGTGAAGCGAACGAGATATTCGAAACTTATAGCCAAACCAGCGAATGAGCATCTCCGACGAACGCCTGGGCCAGATTGCACACCGCTTTGCAGAGCTGGAAGCGCGGTTGGCATCGGGCACGCTCGAAGGTGATGAATTCGTTGGGGCAAGCCGCGACTATGCCGAGCTGGAGCCGGTCACCCGCACAGCGTCTGAAATTATGGCGATGCGCAGCGAACTGGCTGAACTGTCAGGAATGGACGAGTCCGATCCTGAAATGCGCGCCCTTGCGGAGGAGGAAATTGCCCGGATCAGGGCGGAACTCCCCGAAGCAGAACATCGCCTTGCCATCACCATGTTGCCAAAGGACGCAGCCGACAGCCGCTCTGCCATGCTGGAAATCCGCGCCGGGACGGGCGGCGATGAAGCCGCGCTTTTCGCTGCCGATCTTTACCGGATGTATGAACGCTATGCTGCCGAGCAAGGCTGGAAAGTGGAAACGATCAGCGCCAGCGCCAACGATATTGGCGGCATCAAGGAAGTGGTCGCCAATGTCTCGGGCACAGGGGTTTTTGCCAAGCTGAAATTCGAAAGCGGGGTTCACCGGGTGCAGCGTGTGCCCGTCACCGAAAGCGGCGGGCGCATCCATACTTCCGCGGCGACTGTGGCGGTGCTGCCCGAGCCGACCGAAGTCGATGTCCAGATCAACGATGGCGACCTGAAGATCGATATTTACCGATCGTCGGGCGCGGGCGGTCAGCACGTCAACACCACCGATTCGGCAGTGCGTATAACGCACATTCCGTCCGGCATTGTCGTTACCCAGCAGGACCAGAGATCGCAGCACAAGAACAGGGACAAGGCCATGCAGGTGCTGCGCGCGCGCCTTTATGAAAAAACGCGCCTGGAGGCACATGGTGAAGAGGCCGAGGCGCGCAAGGCGATGGTCGGATCGGGTGATCGCTCGGAACGGATTCGCACATACAATTTCCCGCAGGGGCGCGTTACGGACCATCGCATAAACCTGACTTTGCACAAGCTTCCCGAAGTGATCGAGGGGACGGCGCTCGGCGAAGTGATCGACACGCTGATTGCCGAGGATGAAGCCAAGCGCCTTGCGGCTCTGGACGGATAATGGAGATTGGCCGGGCGCTGCGCGATGCCGCCCGCGTGCTTGAATCCATCAGCGT
>JAHRVR010000010.1 GCA_019090585.1 Sphingomonadaceae bacterium | reverse complement strand
GGACACCTGATCTGGGAAGTTGGCAGCGGGTATTTCGGATGCCGCGCTCCCGATGGCTCTTTCGATCCACAACACTTTGCCGATACCGCAGCGCAGGATCAGGTAAAAATGATCGAGGTAAAGCTCAGCCAGGGCGCCAAACCCGGTCATGGCGGCATGCTCCCTGGAGCAAAAGTCAGCCCGGAAGTCGCCCAGGCCCGCGGGATCAAGCCCTGGATGGACTGTAATTCACCAGCCTCTCACTCTGCCTTCTCAACACCGATCGAATTGCTTGAATGGGTGGCGCAGCTGCGGTCTCTCTCGAATGGAAAGCCCGTCGGGATCAAGCTTTGTGTGGGCATGCCGCATGAAGTCATGGCGATTGTCAAAGCCATGCTCGAAACCCGGATTACACCGGATTTCATCGTCATTGACGGCGCAGAAGGCGGCACTGGCGCAGCGCCGCAGGAATTGACCGACAATGTCGGCATGCCCATGCGCGAAGGACTGATTCTGATGCGAAATGCGCTGGTGGGCGCCAATTTGCGCGATCAGATCAAGCTGGGTGTTGCTGGCAAGATCCATTCCGGCGCCGGCATGGCCCGGGCATTTTCACTCGGGGCCGACTGGTGCAATTCGGCCCGCGCCTTCATGTTTTCACTGGGCTGCATCCAGTCAATGAAATGCCACACTGGTGAATGTCCCACCGGCGTAGCGACGCAGGTCAACTGGCGCCAGAGGGGCCTCATCGTGGAAGACAAGGCACGCCGGGTCGCCCATTTCCAGAAGGAAACGATCAACGCCCTGCGTGAAATCATCGTGGCCATGGGCCTGACCCGGCCCTGGGATATCTCTTTCAGGGACTCGTGGCTCAGAACCAGTGCGGTACAAGCTGGTCCGATGAGCAACGTCTACCAGTTCCTTGAGCCCGGACAGCTCATCGACGATCCCGGCAGCACACAATATGCACGGGTCTGGACGCAGGCCAGCGCGGAGACATTCCGTAGAACGAACCTGTTGTGACGAGAAAGACGCGATAGAACCGGCCTCTTCCCGGCCCGGTAACTTGCCAGCGCTATATGTTACATGACGCTGCAAATACCCATCGCGCTTCTGAGCGCACTAATATCGGCAGGATCGACGGTTCTGATCCTATAACGGATCAGGGCATAGCCATCGCGGCAAAGGGTGCGACTTCCTGCGATCCGTCCCAGATCATCTTCAATGCGACATAGACGATCACGACCAGACCGATCCAGCCAATCCAGCGAAAACGCTCAATATATTTGGCAATGACATTGGCGGCCACGCCCATAAGCGCGACAGCGACGATCAGGCCAACGATGAGGATTCCCGGATGGTCGCGGGCCGCCCCGGCGACAGCGAGCACGTTATCCAAACTCATCGATACGTCAGCCAACGCGACAGCCCAAGCCGCTGCAGCGAAGCTTTTCGAAGCCGATAGGCCGGAACGTTCGTCCCCCTGAACTTCAGGCGAACCCGGTGATTCCAGCGAATCGTGCCCGCGCAAATCGCGATACATGCGCCAGGCGACCCAAAGCAGCAGGATCCCGCCCGCCAGCACCAGTCCGACGATACCCATCAGCCATGTGACCGTCAGTGCAAATATCAGACGCAAGACCAGCGCCGCAATCACACCGAACGCGATCACTTTCCTGCGCTGATCCGCCGGCAAGCCAGCAGCGAGCGCGCCAACCACGATGGCATTGTCACCCGCCAGCACGATGTCGATCATCAGTACTTGCAGGAAGGCAGCCATGGCAGCGGGCGTGCCGATATTGGAGAAATCAGTGACAATATGGTCCCAGATTTCCATCGGGCCACCAAAGGATTGCGCTCCAACCGCAAGAAGTGCAAATAAATCAACCAATTAGAAAACTCTTTTACTGGTTCATTGTGTCAAAGAAATCTTCATTGCTTTTGGAATCCTTCATCTTATCGAGCAGGAATTCCATAGCGTCGACCGTGCCCATCTGCATGAGGATGCGCCGCAGGACCCACATCTTCGAAAGCTGATCTTTCTCAACCAGCAGCTCTTCCTTGCGCGTGCCGGACTTGCCAACATCAAGCGCCGGGAAGATGCGTTTGTCCGCAACCTTGCGATCAAGCACGATTTCCGAATTGCCCGTTCCCTTGAATTCCTCAAAGATAACTTCGTCCATCCGGCTGCCTGTATCGATAAGCGCGGTGGCAATAATTGAAAGCGAGCCGCCTTCTTCAATGTTACGGGCCGCACCGAAGAATCGCTTTGGGCGTTGCAGCGCATTGGCATCGACACCGCCTGTAAGCACTTTGCCAGAACTTGGTACAACCGTGTTGTAAGCGCGGCCAAGACGCGTGATGGAATCGAGCAAAATGACAACATCGCGCTTGTGTTCAACAAGCCGCTTCGCCTTTTCAATCACCATTTCGGCAACCTGCACATGGCGTGATGCCGGTTCATCAAAAGTCGAGGAAATAACCTCGCCTTCGACTGAACGCTGCATATCGGTCACTTCTTCAGGCCGCTCATCGACAAGCAAGACGAGCAGGATAACTTCCGGGTGATTGTCAGTGATGGCCTTGGCCATGTTCTGCAGCAGCACGGTTTTACCCGTGCGGGGCGGTGCAACGATCAGCGCACGCTGGCCCTTGCCCTGCGGACTAATCAGATCGATGACTCGCGCCGATTTGTCCTTCACCGTCGGGTCAAGCGTATCCAGCCGCAATCTGTCGTCCGGATAAAGCGGCGTAAGATTATCGAAACTAACGCGGTGCTTGACGACATCGGGATCGTCGAAATTAACTTTGGTGAGCTTGGTGATGGCGAAATAGCGCTCTCCATCCTGCGGTGCGCGAATCTCACCTTCCACCGTATCGCCTGTGCGCAAACCCCAACTACGGACCTGGTTAGGCGAAACGTAAATGTCGTCCGGGCCTGCCAGATAATTGGATTCAGGCGAACGAAGAAAGCCGAAACCATCGGTCAGCACTTCGATCGTGCCAAGACCCATGATTTCCTCACCATCTTCGGCAACCTCCTTGAGGATGCCGAACATGATATCCTGCCGGCGCATGGTCGAGGCGCCTTCAACACCAAGTTCTTCGGCCATTTCGACCAGTTCGGCCGGCTTTTTTTCCTTGAGTTCTCTAAGATGCATTAATTGGAAATCCGAATGGAATCTGGGAAATGTTCGGCTGATCTTTGGGCTTGGGGAAAGCAGACCGGGACATGCTGGTAAGGCAGATCCCATTCGCCGGTGACACGCAGATAGGGTTTCAGCGCGGCGTGGTCAACGCATCAAAACGGTTTTAGGATTACAAGCACAACGATCAGTGCTGCTGCCAGGCCAGGCACTTCGTTAAGCAGGCGCAGCCGTTTGCCCGACAAGCCCTGCTCACCGCGCGCCAGCTTCTTTCCATAAGCGACAAGCCAACCATGGTAAGCTGAAAGGGCCAGCACGAGCACAAGCTTGGTATGAAACCACCCTTGATCGAATCCGCCGATTGTCCATGCCAGCGCAAGACCCAGAACCCACACGACGATCAAAGAGGGCGTCAGGATGATCTTGCGCAGCTTCGCCTCGCGATCAATCCAGCGCGTTTCTTCTGGTGATCCTGCATCAGCTTCCTGATGATAGATGTAATAACGCGGCAGCATGAACAGGCCCGCCATCCAGAAAATCACGAAAATGATATGTCCGGCCTTCAGCCAAAGATAAGTCATTTGCAGAATCTGATCCATTGACGCTGTTTAACCGATAACTGGCCGATCCGTCATCCCCGCCATGAGCGAACTGTCGCAAGCAGCTGTTCAACCTGGGTGATAGGCGTTTCCTTGCCAATGCCGTGACCAAGATTGAAAACATGCGGCCGATCCGCAAAGCAATCAAGGATCCGTCTCGCCTGAACGTCCAGTTCTTCCCCGCCAGCAAGCAACAATAGTGGATCAAGATTGCCCTGCACTGGCATTGAAGGCGGCAAGACCCCGGCCGCCCACACGGGATCGATCGTCTCGTCGAGACCGATCGCATCGACACCGGTTTCGCGGGCATAAGCAGGAAGTTTCTCTCCGGCTCCTTTTGGAAAGCCGATAACTGGAACATCGGGAAAACGCTGTTTCAGGGATGACACGATCCTGTTGTTGGGCGCTATCACCCAGCGCTCGAACTGCGATGGCGCGAGGCTGCCGGCCCAACTGTCAAAAAGTTGCACGGCTTCCGCGCCAGCCTGAACCTGTCCGACAAGATATTCGATCGTGATCGTCGTTATCGCATCGATAATCGCTTGGAATGCTTCCGGATCACGATAAGCGATTGCGCGAGCATCATGCTGATCCCTGCTGCCCTGTCCCGCAACCATGTAAGTCGCGACGGTCCAGGGACTGCCTGCAAAGCCCAGCAGGGTCCGCTCAGAGCCAAGTGAGGCTTTTACCTTGGTAACCGTCTCGTAGATAGGCGTCAGGCGCTCTGGCACCGCATGGAGGCTGCTGAGCGACGCATCGACGAGTGCAGGCGACAAGTGCGGCCCTTCATTTGCCAGGAACTCCAGATCCTGTCCCATGGCATAAGGAACGATCAGGATATCCGAAAAGAGTATCGCACCATCAAAACCGAACCGCCGGATCGGCTGGATGGTAATCTCGGCAGCGGCATCGCTATCATAAACCAACGCCAGAAATCCGCCCTTTTCAGCCCGCAAGGCGCGGTATTCAGGCAAATAGCGACCTGCCTGTCGCATAAGCCACATTGGCCGCTGGGAAAGGTTCTCACCGCGCAGGGTGCGAAGAAGGAGACCGGCCATCGAAAAGGATCCAATCAATAAATAATATATTTATATATAGGTTGTTGGAGTCTGTAGGCTTGTGGAAAGCGGGGATTATCGCCCCATGCCCGATTTGTCCTGTGCTGAACAGAGCTCAACCACTCTCGAATCGGCACTGCGGCGCGTCAAGCAATGGTTATCCACTCTATCCCCAACCTGTGAAAATCGTTGTCGACATGTCAACAAACGTCGTTGCAGAGCACTGAGAATGGGGATGGGAATTCATGCCGTGGTTGTCAGCCTGTTTCTCCCGTGGTTTATGCAAAGACCTATCCACAACCCGGCTGGGTGCCGGACTTTGCTTCGATCTGGATTGCGATGGCGCGTTTCCACCTTCACTTATTGTCCGATTCCACCGGTGAAACGCTGGAGATGATCGCAAAAGCTGCGCTCGCTCAATTCGATGATAGCGATGTGATCCGCCATTTCTGGCCGATGGTGCGATCCCAACAACATCTTGAACGTGTCCTTGGCGAGATTTCAGCCAATCCCGGGCTGGTGCTTTTCACATTGGTCAATAACACCACGCGTGAAGCGCTGGAAGAAAAATGCGGGGTGCTCGGTCTGCCCGCGGTCGATGTTCTGGACGTGGTAACAGACGCGCTGGAAGACATGTTGGGTCAGGAAGCCAAGGGTCGGCCTGGTCGCCAGCACCAGATGAACGATGCCTACTTCGCGCGGGTAGATGCCATTCAGTTCACGATTGCTCATGATGACGGCATTGCATGGGAAGACTGGGAAGAGGCGGATATCGTGCTGGCTGGTGTTTCGCGGACATCGAAAACACCGACCAGCATTTACCTTGCCAATCGCGGGTACAAAGTTGCGAATATTCCCATCGTTGTGGAAAGCCCGCCGCCGCGCGCGTTGTTCGGTCTGCGCCGACCGTTGGTGGTTGGGCTGACGACAGCTCCGGGACGGCTTATTCAGGTGCGGCGCAACCGGCTGCTTTCACTCAGCCAGTCTCCCGATACGGACTATGTCGATGGTGGGAAGGTTTCCGAAGAAGTGAAATATGCCCGCCGGATCTATGCCGATAACGGCTGGCCTGTAATAGATGTCACGCGCCGGTCGATTGAGGAAACGGCGGCAGCGGTGATAAACCTGTATAATGAGCGCAGGATTTCGGCCGATTCCCGGCCGGATGGAGCAAAGCCGATATGATCGTTCTGGCATCGCAGAGCGGGTCTCGAAAAGCGATGCTTGAGGCGGCTGGCATTGCCTTTGAAGCGCAGCCTGCGGATATTGACGAAAGGCAACTCGAAGCAAGCCTTGGGGCGACGGCTCCTCCTGCAAGCGTCGCTGTTGCCCTTGCCCGCGCCAAGGCGGAGGCAGTCTCCTGCCTGCGTCCTGGGGAACTCATTCTGGGAAGCGACAGCCTTGTCGAGGTAGAGGGCCGGCGGTTCGACAAGCCTCGCTCGCGCGAAGAAGCAGTTGAGCATTTGCGCTTCTTTTCAGGAAAGGTGTTGCAGCTTCATAGTGCCGCCGCGCTCGTTCGTGATGGCGAATGCCTGTGGCAGGATCATGCGCGATCGGACATGCAGGTTATTGATTTATCGAATGATTATATCGAAAGTTATCTTGAGCATGAGTGGCCGGAGGTTTCCGCCTGCGTTGGCGTGTTTCGGATCGAGGGGCGCGGAGTCCAGCTTTTTGAGGCCATTGAAGGCGACCAGTTCACTGTTCTGGGCATGCCGCTCCTGAAAGTGCTTGGCGCGCTGCGAAACCTCGGGGAGATTGCTTCATGAGCAAGCCCCCTGGAAACAAGCCTTATGCCGAGGTTATCGGTGATCCGATTGCCCATTCCAAATCGCCGGTGATTCACAATTTCTGGCTGGAGAAGCTGGGCATTGATGCCGACTATCGGGCTTGTCACGTCCGGCCTCACGATCTTGAGGACTATTTCAAACAGCGCCGAGCCGACCCGGATTGGCGCGGTTGCAATGTCACCATTCCGCACAAACAAGCGGTCTTGCCTTTTCTTGATCGACAAGACGAGCGGGCGCAGCGTGTCGGTGCAGTCAATACTGTATGGCCCGCATCGGATGGGCGGTTGTGCGGCACCAATACCGATGTTGACGGGGTTCGAGAGGCAGTTGGTGCTGAGCGGCTGGCGGGCGGGCGGGCCGTAGTGATCGGCGCAGGCGGCGCGGCGCGCGCTGCATTTGCCTTGCTTGCCGAGCGGGACTCCATTGAAACGGCCGTGCTTGCGCGGTCGCCGGAAAAGGCAAAGTCCGCCGTGACGGAGTGCGGGCTGAATGCCCGGATTCTCCCCTTCACTGCCGATAGCGGCGCCCTTGATGGCGCAACTGTCCTCATCAATGCAACGCAGCTTGGCATGACAAAGCAGGATGGCATGCCGTCCTTCCTGCTCGAAGAGATTGCGCACATGGCAAAGGGCGCGCTGGTTTTTGACATGGTCTATGCCCCGCTTGAGACTGCGTTGCTTAACACGGCAAGGGATCTTGGCCTGAGCACGTCCGATGGTCTGGTGATGTTGGTTGGTCAGGCGGCCAAGGCGTTCCAGTCCTTTTTCGGCGTTGCACCTGTGCGCGGGGATGATGACGAACTGCGCAGGATCTTGATGTCATGAGCGATAAGCGCCCTTTCATCCTTGGCCTTACTGGCTCAATCGGCATGGGAAAATCTGCGACCGCGCAAATGTTCACATCGCTCGGCGTTCCGGTTTTCGATGCCGATGCAGCCGTGCATGAGTTACAGGGGCCCGGCGGCGTCTTATTGCCGCAAATCGAAGCGGCATTTCCTGGGACCACTGGCCTGCAGGGAGTCGACCGGCAGAAATTGGGCAGTGCGGTGTTTGGAGACAGCGAAGCGCTCAGGCAGCTTGAAGCGATTGTCCACCCTGCGGTCGGCGCAATGCGCGCGCGGTTTCTTGAAGACAGTTCCGATCGGCCTCTGATCGTTTTCGATATTCCGCTGCTTTATGAAAAGGGCGGCGCTCAACAACTCGATGCCGTTGCCGTCGTGTCCGCGCCGGGCGAGTCTCAGCGCGAGCGAGTGCTTGCGAGACCGGGCATGACGCCTGAGAAATTCGAGCAGATTCTGGGTTTGCAGGTCCCCGATGCGCAAAAGCGCGAAAGGGCCGATTTTGTTATCGATACCGGCGTAACGCTTGCTGAAACGCGCGCGCAAGTGGCTAAGCTGGTTGAGCAGTTGACCGCGAAAGAATAATCCGCGCGGAATGTCTTGCTTCGCGGGCCAGACGGGCCGATACAAAAACAAATGCGTGAGATAATTTTCGATACCGAAACGACCGGACTCGATCCCAGGAGCGGAGACAGGATGGTGGAGATCGGTTGCATCGAGATGATCAACCGGGTCGCCACCAGCGAGACCTTTCACGCATATTTCAATCCCGAGCGTCTGATGCCTGCACAAGCCGAGGCTGTGCATGGTCTTTCCGATGTGTTTCTTGCCGACAAACCGCTTTTTGGTGAACAAGCGGCAGACTTGCTGGCCTTCCTGGCGGACAGTCCGCTGGTTGCTCATAATGCAAGTTTTGACTTTGGGTTCCTTAATGCTGAGCTCGATCGGTGCGGTATGGAAGCGGTTTCGACAGAGAGAATGGTCGATACTATTGCCATAGCCCGGACGCGCCATCCCGGCGCGAAACTGTCACTCGATGCTCTTTGTACGCGCTATGGAATCGATCGCAGCCATCGCACCAGGCACGGTGCCTTGCTCGATGCGGAGCTTCTTACTCAAGTCTATGTTGAGCTAACCGGCGGCCGTCAGATCGGGCTTGAGCTGGTAGCAGAAGGCAGCGCGGCTGCGGACGAAGCCGATAGTTCAGTCAAGATGGAGCTTCGTTTTCGTGCCGCTCGGCCCCACCGGGCCAGCGACAGTGAGCGCGGCGCGCACGCAGAATTTATGAAGACTGTCCAATCCCCGCTCTGGGGCGGACAGTTCAAAAACTCAGGAGATTAATTTTTATGGACATTCGAGTCTCTGGACATCAGGTCGACACAGGCGAAGCTTTGCAAACTCAAACAACGGAGCGCCTGACCGCGATTGTCGAGAAATATTTCAATCGCGCCCTTTCCTCACACGTCACATTCGGGCGCGCGCCTGCCGGAGCGTTTCGATGCGATATTATCATGCATGTCATGCACAACCTTGTTCTCAAGGCGAGCGGGTCTGCCCATGATGCGCATAAGGCGCTCGACGAGGCAGCGGGAAAGATCGACAAGCAGCTGCGCCGCTATAAGCGCCGCCTCAACGATCGGCACGAGCAGACAGCCCATGCTCAGGCACAGGAAGACGCGGCCTACACGATCTTTGAAGAATCGCTGGTCGAGGATGAGCAAGTCATTTCCGATGCGCCGGTCGTGATTGCCGAAACCCGGGTCGACATACCCGAAGCTTCGGTTGCCGATGCGGTCATGATGCTTGATTTGCGTGACACATCGGCGCTGTTCTTCAAAAATGCTGGAACCGGGCGGCATAATATGGTCTACCGCCGCGGCGATGGGTCGATCGGATGGGTTGAGCCCTCGTGATTCTCACCACGAGGTGAGGTTTCAAGGCCGGAGGAGAGGCTTTGCGCCCGGATCGGGGTGCGGAGGAATTGCCAGCAAGGCAACCGGCTTATGATAAACAGTCCGAGATGCAATGAACGCACATTTCACACTTCTGCCTGAGGCTGTCCGCGCCGCGGATACAGGGTCCAAGCGGGCCATTCTTGAGCAACTGGCGGATCTTTTTTCCACGATCTATGGCATCGATCGCGACTCGGTGCTTGATCGTATGAGTGCTCGTGAAAAAGTGGGCAGCACCGGCTTTGGCCGGGGCGTTGCTATTCCACATGCCAGATTACCGGGGATTAAACGGCCGGTTGCGGCATTCCTGCGGCTGAGTGCGCCGGTTGATTTTGATGCCGCCGATGGCGGTCCGGTCGATCTCGTCTTTGGTTTGATCTCGCCCGAAGAAGCTGGCGCGGCTCATTTGCATGCCCTGGCTGCCATTTCCCGAATGATGCGGGATGATCGGATGCACGCGGGTTTGGCCAGTGCTGTTCGTGATGATGAGCTTTACGGTATTTTGTGCAATGTCATCGACCGCGACGCCGCCTGATTCGTCCGGAGCGCGGCTGCACTGGCAGGCGCTTGTGGGGCTATATGCGTCCGCACCGGTCAACCAGCTGTTTGAGTCTTCGCTGGAGATTACCGGCGAGGGGTCATCGCGCATCAGTTTCAATATTGATGAAACATGCCATCATGCCGCTGGCGCTGCGCACGGCACAATCTATTTCAAGATGCTGGATGACGCTGCCTTCTATGCAGCCAACACCATGGTTTCCGACCGTTTCTTGCTGACAACTTCCTTCAACCTGCATTTCACCAAGCCCGTGAAAGCTGGCGCGGTCATTGCCGAAGGGCGTTGGGTGAGCGGGCGCCGACGCGTTCTGGTTGCGGAATCGCGGCTTATCGACGCTGAAGGAGATGAAATCGGGCGCGGGACGGGAACGTTCATGCGATCGCACATCCCCCTTTCGGGTTTGCCGGGCTATTCCGCCGCGTTGAATCCGGCCGGATAGGATGGAGCCTCGCATTCCGGCGCATCTGGAAGTGTCCGGCCTGATCCGCCAGGTTCAGGCGGAAGGCGGATTTGCAACGGTCATTAACAAAGGCTGTCTCTTATACACATCTG
>JAHRVR010000009.1 GCA_019090585.1 Sphingomonadaceae bacterium | reverse complement strand
TCTCCGCCCAGCTTGTTATTCGGGATCCACATGACCCCGCCAGAGGTCGCAGAGGTGCCGCCGAACTTGCGCTCCTTCTCGACGATCAGCACCGACAAGCCGCGATCCGCCGCCCGCATAGCCGCCATGGCCCCGGCCGCTCCTGAGCCCACCACTACGACGTCATAGGTCTCACCCTCGTTCATCACTCGTCCCCGCTTATTATTATTGTGGATCGCACTTTATCGAAAGTCCCGCTGGCAAGCAAAAAACCTGCACTGCAATTGTGATTACTCTTACTGATGCGGATCGCGCCCGGCACTGGCTAACCGCGCTCCGGCGGAGTCAAACCGCGGCGCAGCGCGCTCCGGCTAGCTCTGCGAGTTCTCGAATGCCGGAAGCGTCTGCGCCAGAAGAGCACGCCAGCTCTCGATGCCATCCTCTTTCACCGGACCATACCCCCGGATGAGCTCTGCGGCGCTAGCGATTATCAACGCCAGTTCGGCATTCTCATCCGTCATGTCCTTGGCCAAACTACACACGAGAGCAAAGTACTCACCCGGCAGCGCCGCCTCGGTCTTCCGCTCACGGGAATAGCCGAACGGGTCGAACAGGCGGCCGCGCAATCGCTTGCCTCTGGCCAGCACGCGCAGCAGCGGGAACACCCACGGGCCGAACGCCAGCTTGCGCGGGCGCCCTGTCCGGCGGTCGCGGCCAAGCGGGAGGAATGGCGGCGCAAGGTTGACCGCCAGACGCAAATTGCCGCCAAACGCCTCGTGGATCGAGGCTGCGAATTCTGGGCGGGAATAGAGCCGGGCGACTTCATACTCGTCCTTGTAGGCCATCAGCCGCGCAAGCTGTTCAGCGCAGGCGCGCAGGAAGGGCTGCGGATCGGACACACCGCGATCCGCCACAAGTGCTTCCAGCTCCGCCACTTTGACGCGGAATTGTTCAGCATAGGCCGCGTCCTGATAGGCATCAAGATGCGCAGCGCGGCTTTCGACGAGCCCGGTCAAGGTTGGCGCAACCATCTCAGGATCAGCATCCAGCCCCGCCAGACTATTGACGATAGCCGGATCCTGGGCAGCCAAACGCCCCAGCTGGACCGCGCAGCGATTGGCCTCGACCGCGGTGCCGTTCAACGCCAACGCTTCCTCTATCGCAGCAAGCGAGACCGGCAGCAGACCCTTTTGGGCGGCAAATCCGACCATCATGAAATTCGAGAAGATCGCATCGCCCAGAAGCAGCGTTGCCAGCTTCGCCGCCTGCAGGCATTCGGTGTTTTCCGGATCGACCCGCTTTTTCAGCGCAGAGAGGAACCGATTGGCTGACAGGTCGATCGTCTGGTTGGTCTGAAATTCCCCGGTCGGCAGAACGTCCCCGTTCGCGACCACCCGCGTTTTTGCCCCCGCAGTGGCAAGCACGTCAGGCGCACTCGCCACAACGAGATCACAAGCGATGATCAGATCGGCCTGCTCGGCCCCCAAACGCATACTTGGAACAGAGTCGAGCGAGTCGGCAATTCGCAAATGGCTTGCCACCGCGCCGCCCTTCTGAGCCATGCCCGTCATATCCAGAAGCTTGGCGCTTTTTCCCTCGATCTGCGCGGCCATCGCCAGCACGGCTCCCACGGTCAGCACCCCGGTCCCGCCGACGCCGGTCAACAGCATGTTGAACCCTGCATCGATTGGCGCAACTTCGGGTTCCGGCAAGGCTGCAAAGCGCGGCTCCAGAGCTGCCACGTCTGCGGCCCTGCGCGCGGGGTGGCCGCCCGTTACGGTAACGAACGAAGGACAAAATCCCTTCACGCAGCTGTAATCCTTGTTGCAGCTGGACTGATTGATCCGCCGCTTGCGCCCGAACCCGGTTTCCACCGGCTCAACACTGAGGCAATTGGATTGCACCGAGCAGTCGCCGCAGCCCTCGCAGACCGCCTCGTTGATGAACATCCGCTGGTCCGGATCGGGATAAGCGCCCCGCTTACGGCGGCGGCGTTTCTCGTTAGCGCAAGTCTGCTCGTAAACTATCGCGGAGGTTCCCGATATTTCGCGCAATTCGCGCTGCACTGCGTCCATTTCGTCCCGGTGCAGAACGCGCACACCCTCTGGCAGATCGGCACCCGAAAACCGGGCCGGATCTTCGCTCACCAGCACGACGGGATAGACGCCTTCCGCAGTAAGCTCGCGCACGATCTGCTCAGGACTGAGCGCGCCTTCCATCGGCTGCCCGCCGGTCATGGCGACGGCATCGTTGTAAAGGATCTTGTACGTCACATTGCTGCACGCCGCGGCCGAAGCGCGGATCGCCAGCAGCCCGGAATGGGTATAAGTGCCATCGCCAAGGTTCTGGAAATAATGCGGCGTATCAACAAAACTCTGCGCCCCGACCCAGGGCATGCCCTCGCTTCCCATCCCCACGGTCTGCATCGTCCTGCGCTCTGGCATGAAATGCGCCAGACCGTGACAGCCGGTGGCGCCCATAGCGGAACTGCCATCTGGCACGATCGTGCTGATATTGTGCGGACAGCCCGAACAGAAATAGGCCGGACGAACCGCTGTCATGGTGAGCTGCTTTGCCGCGCGGTCCGCATCATCGAGCGCGCGCGCGCACCCTTCCAGCGCCTCATCAGTGCGCCCCAGCGCCCGCAACCGCTGCATCAGCGCCCGGCGCACGCTTGCAGCGTCGAGCACGTTCACCGCAGGCAGCAGCGCCTCGCCACCAGGAGCGCACTTGCCAGACAGCACAGGCGCATTGCGCTGTGCATAGAAAATTCGCGCCAGCTGATCCTCAACGAAACCGCGCTTTTCTTCGACAACGAGCACTTCCTGCGCGCCGCGGCATACCTCACGCACGAACTGCGGCTCGACCGGCCAGGTCAGGGCCAGTTTCGCAACCGCGATCCCCAGCTTTTCGCAGCGCTTGGGCGTGAGCCCGAGATCAAGAAGCGCCTGACACGTGTCCAGCCATGCCTTGCCTGCGGTAACGATCATCAGTGGGCTGCCGGGTGAGCCATGCGTCATCCGGTCGAGCGCATTGGCCCTGACGAATGCCTGCGCCGCGGCCAGCCGGTGATCGACGGTCAACGCCTCCTGATCGAGCGCGGATCGACCTTCAAGCAGATTGAGCGCCGGCCCCTCGTGCCCGGGCATCTCTATCGGAAATCTCCACCCCGGAAGCTCAACTGTTGAGGTAAGATCAAGCGTGTCCGTTATCGTCTTCATCGCGCAATAGGTGCCCGCGCTGCGCGAAAGCGCCCAACCGAACTGCCCGAACGTCAGAATCTCAGCGGTCGTGGCGGGATAGAGCGTGGGGATAAGCGCAGCAGCAAGGTTCTGATCGGATTGATGCGCGCTCGCAGAGCTCTTTGCGCCGTGATCGTCTCCGGCGAGCAGCAGCACTCCGCCGTGCTGCGCGCTTCCCTCCAGATTTCCCAGCTTGAGCGCCTCATGCGCCCGATCGACGCCAATGCCTTTGGCATACCACAGCGAAAATACGCCATCGACGCGCGGACGGCCAAACCAGCCGATCTGCTGTGTCCCGCGCAGAGAAGTCGCAGCCAGTTCTTCATTCAAGCCGGGTTCGAAGCGAATGTCATGCTGCTCAAGCAGCGCCTCGGACGCCCATAGCTGTGCATCAAGCGTTGTAACAGGTGAGCCGCGATAGCCAGTGACATAGCCCGCCGTCATCATTCCCGTGGCACGATCGCGCCGCGACTGATCACACACCAGACGAACGAAAGCCTGCAACGCGCCAAGCATGACCCGGCCGCCTTCCTGCTTATACTTGTCCTCAAGCGTGACTACGGTCTTGGTCAATCGCCCTCCGATCCGATGCGGCCGAAAGTCCGTTACTTCATCCCGCAGCGAGTACTGCTTATAAGCTACAATCGGCGCTAGTTCTACTACAGTGCGGCTGTCAAAAGCGCCGCTGCCAGTATCGCAACAAAAAAGGCCGCACGACCGTAAAAGTCGTGCGGCCTCTCATGAAGCGCGAATTAGTTTACCGAGAGGTCAGAAATCGACCTTTACCTCGGCGCCCCAGGCGCGAGAGCGGCCCGGAACACTCGTATTCAGGCCAAGCGTGACACCAATTGAGTTACCGCCGGCATAATACTCCTGGTTGAGCAGGTTGCGGCCGAACAACGAGGCCGTCACACCCGAGCCATTGATATTGGCCCAGCTGATCCGGCCGTTCACCAGAGCGTAACTCGCTATCGTCGTTTCGGGTGACAAGGTATCACCAACGTTCGAGAACTCGGACTTCGACTGAGCATAGACATCCGCCCGGACTGTCAGTTCGCCAGAGTCCGGCCCCAAGTCATGCGTAGCCTGGACAAAGACATTGCCTGTCAATTCAGGAGCGTCGGCGTAAGGCCCGTAGAACGTTGGGGTAAACACACCCGCTGAGTTCGGCAGGATCACCTCGTTAGACGTGTAGCGCGCATCTGTATAAGCGCCGGAAACGCCAAAATCGAGCCAGGGAGACGGGCTGATGCTCAGTGCCACTTCGACACCGCTAATCTTTGCCTTGGGCACGTTAGTGGTAACCAGCGACGGTGTGCCGCCCTCGGCGATATAGGCGGCGCGTTGGATATTATCGACCCACTGGGTGTAGGCAGCGACATTGAACGTGACCGGCACGCCAAGGTCATCACCGGAATACTTGAGCCCCAGCTCAACATCCTTGGTCGTTTCCGGATTGAACCGGTTTCCGCCCTCGCCTGCGGTCGCATCGATCGGCAGGACGCTATAGTTGTAGCCGCCCGCACGCCAGCTTCCCCGGTGGCTCACATAAACCATCAGGTTGGGCGTGACCTCATAATCGACGCTTACTGTCCAACTTGGCTTGTTATCCTTGAGGACCTCAAGCGGAAAAGCAGTTCCGAATAGCGAGCCGTCAAGCTGCTTCGAGGTCGCCTTTTCCCAAGACCAGCGGAAACCACCGGTGAAGTTCAGACGGTCGGTAAGGGCATAAGTGCCCTGCGCGAACAGCGCATGCGATTGTGCGGTTGTAAACGCATGATAGCGAAGCTGAGAGCCAGCCGCGATCGGGCTAAAATCAAACGCCAGAAGATTAGAGTCGTTCTCGTCTTCCTGCTTGAGATAATAGCCACCAATCACAAAGTTCAGGCGGTCATCCATCACCGTGCCCTGAAGCTGGATTTCGTTGGATATCTGCTCGGTTTTCTGAATGAAGCCCAACGTATCGCTCAGAGATGTCGAGTCCGCATTGGGGACGCCGAAAGTCTGAAATATATAATAGGGCGAGCCATCGTAGTTGAAAGCGTCGTCGGCATCGCTCTCATTATACATGAAGATGTTCTTCAGCGTGAGATTGTCGTTCAGCTCCATCGTCGTCGTGTTGATCACGAAAATGCTCTTGGCATCGTGCGTGAGCGGCACGCCACCTTCGGTTTCCCATGGACCAAGTTCGCGCTGCCTGTCGGCTGCGGCATCAACACCGCCAGGGAATATGTTGGGATTGGCTGCGGTATAAAAGCCAAAACCGCCGCCAACATCAGCCGGACCAAATACACAGTCCGCAGTCGAATTCAGCGCCACACCCTTGAAGGTCTCTCCGCAACCGTATGCCGAATAAAGCAACGTCGGGACGTTGGTTCCGCCTTCCTTGGTGTACTGGACGACAGTGGTGTTCTCAACGCCGGGCAGCGGGTTCACAACCAATGTGCCCCTGACCGAGCCCAGGTCCTGCTTGCCAAACTTTCCGCCATTGCGGATATTATCGACGAAAGCACCGCCGTTTTCGTAAAAGCCGGCAATGCGAAGCCTTACATCCGACGAGATCGGCAGTGAAACGGCGCCTTCCACGTGAAGCAAATCATTATTGCCATAACGTCCAAGCGCATATCCTTCGAACTCGTCCTTGGGCTTTGCGGTTTCGAACAGCACGGCGCCGCCGGTCGCGTTGCGCCCGAACAGCGTCCCTTGCGGACCTTTCAGGACCTGGATGCTTTGCAAGTCATAGAACGTGCCAGCAGCCCGGGAGACCACTTGCGCCTCGTTCGTATATGCAAGCACACTCGGCGGCGAGTTCGAGTAAGTATCGACGCTCTGGCCGCGCAGTGAATAGTTAAACTGGTTGGCGCTGCCGCTCTGCCTGACAATCAGGCCCGGAACAGAGCGCTGCAAATCAAGCTCTGTGCTAATCTGTTCTTGCGCCATGTCAGCCTTGCTGAAGGCGGCGATCGCAATCGGGACATCCTGCAGGTCTTCCTCAACCCTACGGGCGGTCACAATGATCGTATTTGAATCGAAGGCCGTGTCTTCGGCCTGTTGGGCGTGCGCAGTATGTGCAAGCGGCATGGCCACGCCCGCCATCAAGGCCGCAGTCAGTATTCTATTCATATCCTCATTCCCCCTGTCAGGCCCCAACATCTCGATTCTTATGAATTCACGCTAAAATTAGCCAAGTCTGTTGGGACGCAAAGCCGGCAGTTACAGTGTGGTGGCATCCTTTGCAAACATCATTCTCAACCTGTTCTTGGCTGAGGTCGGGCGCCGTTGCTTCTGGATGCACACAACATTGCTTGCATGAACCTAATTCATAACAATTCTCAATAAGCAGAAAGTCTTGCAATTCTGCGGGTGAGCGTTCGATTACTTACGATGGTGCCCATGGGATGGAGCTTTGGATGGATCGCTCCCAGTCTCTGGCAAGTCGGCTCCAGCGGCCCGGCGCCGGATCGCTTGAGAGGAGCAAATTCGTGCGTCCCCTTTGGCGAAAGCGATGCATGATGCGCACAGTTCCATATCCAAAAAACAGGACATGCAAGACATCGCCCTTGCTAAATATCCCGCCGGGTTGGATTAAGCCGGGTTGGATTAAACAGTCCAAACCAAGGAGGAAAAGGTTGTTATGGCGAGAGAGACTATCGCAAACCTCGGTGAGATCATGCAGATCGCCTTTGTGCCCCAGGATTTTGACGGGGCGATTGCGCACTGGGTAAAGCTTGGCGCAGGTCCGTTCTACATCATTCGCGACAATCAGGCCGAATGGCAGGAAGCCTACGGCGTGGAATGCCGGCCCGTACTCGACATTGCGCTGGGCCAGTGGGGCGAAATGCAGATCGAAGTGATCCGCCAGAAATCGGATGAGAAGACCGTCTATTCTGACTGGTTCAATGCCGCCAGTGAGGGCGTTCATCACACCTGCATCGCGGTCGATGATATCGACGAGACCAGGCAACGCTGCCTCGATAACGGGCTTGAAATCGTCATAGAGGGCCGCGCAAATGGCACTCGCTGGCTCTATGCCGATACGGGCGGAGGCCCCGGCACGTATCTTGAGGCGATTGAAAAGCAGGGCGGTTCGGCCGCGCTCACGCAAATGCTCAAGGACGCGCACCGCAACTGGGATGGCAGCGATCCCATCCGCGAAATCCAGATGTAATCGAAAGGGTACAAGGTATGACTATTGATCCCGTTCGCGAACTTGTCGCTCAGCGGCCCACCATGTTCGATCACCGCTTTGCAGGCGCGATGCCGCCCTTGACCGTAAATGATTTCATTCACGGCGTGGAAGCGGTTTCCAATATCTATCTCATCAATACCGACGATGGCGACATCCAGATCAACGCCGGGATGGGCTTTGAGGTGGAAACGATCCGCGAGCAGCTTGCGCCTTTCCGCAAAGGCCCGCTGACCCACATAATTCTCACACAAGGGCATTTCGATCATGTGGGCGGCGTCGCCCAGCTTCGCGAACCGGGGACGAAGCTCGTGGCCCACCGCGCCAACGCAGAATGTCAGAAAGACGACGAGCGCATTTTGGGCACGCGCAACCGGCAATCGCAAATCTGGTTTCCTCAGCCGTCCAAAAACAATGAGCTGTTGCAGGAGAAAGTCGATTTTCAGGTGCAGGACAGGCCTACGCCAGACATTACGTTTGAGGACCGAATGGAACTGGACGTCGGCGGCTTGAAGCTGGAATTGCTTTCAATGCGGGGCGGTGAAACCGTGGACAGCATCGCGATCCACCTTCCGCAACACGGCATTGTCTTCAACGGCAACCAGCTGGGCCCGATGTTCCCGCACTTCCCGAATATTCACACGATCCGCGGTGACAAGTACCGCTTCTGGGAGGTCTATCTCGCTTCGCTGAGGCGCTTGCGCGATCTGGAACCGGAAATCCTTGTCACCGGGCATTTCGAGCCCATTGTCGGCAAAGATCTGATCCGCACGTGCCTCGACCGGCTGGACGATGCCGTCAGCTATGTGCACCAGACCACACTCGACGGGATGAACGCAGGCAAGGACATTTTCACGCTGATGCGCGAAGTGACCCTGCCGGATGAACTCTACGTCGGTCACGGCTATGGCAAAGTCAGCTTCTGCGTGCGCACAGTGTGGGAGCAGTATATGGGCTGGTTCCATGGCAAGCGCACGAGCCAGCTGCTTTCAGTGCAACCCGATCATGTGGCAGGCGAACTTGCAGAGATGGCGGGCGCCGAGGCAGTTATCGCGCGCGGACAGGCCGCGTTTGATGCCGGCGACACTGAAAAGGCAATCACGCTGCTGGAAGCCGCGCTTGCGGCCGAACCGGGGAATGAAGCGGCCCTGAAGCTCTCCATCGCAGCCCATGAGAAGCTGCTTGATGATCCGCTGAACGGCGATAACTTCTGGTTCGCTGGCTGGCTGCGCTATCAGATCGCCAAGTCAAAAGAGAGCCTGGAAAAGGGTTCCTCCTGATGACCAAGCAAATCGCCATCGCCGATCTGGGCGCGCCGCAGCTGACCGACGCGCAGCGCGGCGGCATCGAGTACATGGAGGCCAATCCAGTCGAGATCGGACTGGACAGTATACTTGAATCTGCGCGCGAACGCACAGGACTTGGCGATTTCGGGCCAGACGATTTCCGCGTGCGCCTGGGCAGGCTTATCGACGAGTGGAACGACGACAATCTGCTGCAGGTCAACCGGATGATCCTGCGCGATATGGCCGTGCGCCATGTCACAACGCGCTTGCTGGAGCAGGACTATCGCAAACAACACCCGGAGTTCCGCGACGAAGTGATCGACCGGCCGATCATCGTGGTTGGTCTGCCGCGTTCGGGCACCACGCATTTGCTCAACCTGCTCGGATCGGACAGCCGGTTGCGATCACTGCCGCTGTGGGAATCAAGTGAACCGCTGCCCAATCCGGCCGAGCCACCCCGCGAGGATGGGCGCGATCCGCGCTATGCCCGCACGGCTGAACTGTGGGAAATGGCGCAAGTGTCCTCACCGTTAAGCGCCGCGATGCACCCGATGGACCCAGACCACTTCCACGAGGATCTGGACCTGATGTGTCCGAACGTGGCGTCCTATGTCTACGAGTGGATGAGCCGCGTGCCGCGCTGGCGCGATTGTTACTATGCCGAAGACCAGACGCCGCACTATGAATACCAGAAGGCCATGCTGCAGATCATGCAACATGCGGCGGGCAACACCCGGCCAAGGCGCTGGGTCAACAAGTGTCCCCAGCATCTTGAGCAGTTGCGCGTGCTCAAAGCGATCTATCCCGATGCCACCGTCGTTCTGACTTATCGCGATCCGGTCGACGCGATCCAGTCAGCGGCAACCATGATGGGCTATGCCGAGCGCATGCGCTATTCCAGTATCGATACCCAAGGCCTGGTTGATTACTGGTCAGACCGGGTGGATCATTTGCTGCGGGCCTGTGTCAGGGACCGCGACGTATGGCCTGAGGAGCAGCGCGTAGATGTTCCTTTTGAGCCGTTCATGAAAGACCCGATGCACTTCGTTCGGCAAGTTCACGCCAAGGCCGGGCTGGAGACGACAGCGCAAAGCGTTGCTGAAATAGAACATTTCGTCGAAACGCATCAGCGCGGCAAGTTCGGTCAGGTCGTTTACGATCTTGAAGGTGACTTTGGCGTGTCACGCCAGGAACTGCGCAAACGGTTTGACTATTATTTCGATGCCTTCCCCGATCTATTGTCCCGTCCTACAGATGATTAAAGCCATGCTTTTGCGCTAGGGATAGCGCGGCATGGCGCATAAGGAGCCGATAAAATGCACCATTCAAGCGCGCATGTTCTGGTTACGGGCGGGACAAGCGGGATCGGCAATGCAATCGCCGCCGCTTATGCGCAGGATGGCGCAAAAGTCACCATCACCGGAACCCGGCAATCGCCCGCAGATTACGATCTCGACCTTTCCGCCTTCAGCTATCTCCAGCTCAATGTCGAAGAGGCGCAAAGTATTGATGCTGCCACTGCGCAGATCGACCAGTGCGATATCCTGATAAACAATGCGGCGACCACATTGCTATCGCAAGGGCTGGATGAGTGGGAGCCGGACAACTTCGCGCGCGCGGTCAATATGCATCTCGTCAGCGCCTATCGCATGTCGAGCAATCTGCGTCCCCTGCTTGCCAAAAGCGAGCGACAGGGCGGCGGTGTGATCACCAGTATCGGCTCGATGTCCTCGCTGTTTGGTATCGAATCTGTGCCGGGATACGGGGCCGGAAAGACCGGGCTGCTCGGCATCACCCGCGCCATGGCAGTCGCCTGGGGACGCGAGAACATCCGAACGAACGTGCTGGCGCTTGGCCTCATCGAAACGCCGATGACCGCAATGGGCCTGACCATGCCGGAGATCGTCGATCCTCATGTCGCCCGCACGCCACTGGGACGTGTTGGTCAAACCAGCGACTGCACCGGCCCGGCGCTATTCCTGTCCAGCCCGGCTGCAGCCTATATCACCGGCCAGGTGCTCGTCGTCGATGGCGGGTTTTCAATCCAGGGGTAAGGGGCAAGAGCCTGCTGCGATGAAGCCGCGGCAATTCGCGCGTCCATCAGCTGGCGCTGCGCACTGGGCTTCCCATTCTGGAAGGATCGACCGACCGGATCGTAGAAATAGACCTCTCGATAACGCGCAGCGAGGCCAATGCCGAAGCGGCGACGACTGAATATGGAGCAAATCCAATCAGAAGGTAACCTTGCTTCATATTCGCTTCAATTATCGGTTCTTCGCAGCCTGAATTAGCTGCACAAGGAATCCGCCTCAGCGCCTGTCACGCCCGGTTCAAGGTTACGATTATCTCTGATCTCGAAGGCTGACTGTTCCTTGAAGCGAACGTCGCTAACAAACAGGTCACGAAAAATGCCCTCGTGGTCGTAGATAACCTCGGCAAACATTACCGCAGAACTATTGGCACCGGCAGCCTTGATGATGCGCCCGGGATCTCCCATCCCATCGATCTCCTGACCGCTCAAACCTGTGCCTTCCAGCCCATAGTCTGAAGTTTCGTCCAAGGATCCTCTACAGCGTTGCCAGTGTATATACTGCCTATCCGTTACCTCGTCTTTTTCGAGGCTCGACAGGATAAGTCTGCCCTTCACCTCAAAATCGATTCCATCGCCCTGTCGCAACGCGGCGCCCATGATCGTGTCGATCTCATTCTCTGAGACCGTAGGCGTTACGCCGCTATTGTCGGTTTGCCCCAGACGCGATGCATTGTCAGACAGGGAAGATGCAATCTGGCTGACTTGCATGCTGACAATGGCCATATAAACGAGCTCAAGGCCATAAAGTGTCATGGTCAGGAAGATTGGCGCCACAAGCGCGAGCTCAAGAACCGACACGCCCTTCTTGTCGCGAACGAGCCGAGGGAACAGGCCCCGCGAGCTGGCAGCTTTGCCGCTTCCCAGGTGGCGCCTGGACTTTTGACGACCGATTAGTCGCATACGCCGGTATCCGATCCATAACTGCGCTGAAGTGCGTAGGGCTGGTTCTTCTTGAAGGTCGTCGTCGCGGTTATTGTGCGCTCATCGTCCTCAGAAATGAGTGGGATTGCGAAGTGAGGCTCGTATGTCGCTGTCACCTCGAAAATAACGACATCACCGGCCGCGCCGTTGCCCGAAAGCCCAATATCGCTATCCCATTGTCCATTCCCGTTCTCGTCGGAGTAGATTTCGTCGTTGTCGCAAATGCCGCTATCGTCAGAATCGTTCCACGCTTCCGCGCGATCAATGTCATCAAAGTCATAGTAGCTTCGCCGCGCTGTCGTGAGGACCGCACCGGGAAGCACTAGTCCAACGACACCCTCTGCAATTGCATCGGAAACCACCGCGTCCGCCGTCTCTAATGTCGAACTTCGCGCCGCTTCATAGACTGCGCCCTGAAGGACCGCTCTGCCCAGAGCCATCTGCGCGACATCCAGGATGCCAAAAAGCATTGCCAGAAAAACCGGCGCAACCATTGCGAATTCAGCCACGACCGCACCGTCTTGCGAGGCTACAATATCTTCGCTTAGCCGCGAGTTCGCTTCGTCTGTGCGAGGTGGGTTTGCATGCCTAGCCATATTCATCACCTTGTGACCCTCAATTCGCCCACGGCCGTAGCGATCTCCTGGAACGCATCGTCCAGCTCATCGGCATCGTTTGCGGTGAATGAACTGCTGTCTGATGCGCAGGTTGTGAGATCGCTGGACAGGCCAGTCGTGAACGCGACAACCCAAAGACGAATGCCCTTCGCCTTAATCGCCTGGCAGATCGCCAGGAACCGCGAAGTGTGGCGGCTCGTATGATTGCTGGACCCGTCCTCGGTAACACGCCGGTCAAAGAATTCGATGCCATAGGACGTCTGGATAATATTGTTTGGCTGCATCACGCCGTCCGTCATGAAAATCAGATGACGACTGACTTGACCACCATTGGATGGCTCGTCCGCAACATTGGAGCCAAATATGCCTTCGGTTGAGCTGAGCCGGGCGCCCCACAGCAATCCAAGATCCAGATAAGTGTTGCCCTGAGCCTGAAGTGAGTCCGCATAAGCATCGAATGCACCTTCATCCATTTCGGCCAGGAGCTTTGCTTTGGCTGGACAACGCGATGACACCTGGCTGCCGTTGCCGGTTGTCGCCGTCGTGTAATCGCCAGCGTCATTCCAGCGGCGATAGGCCACTTGCGGCCACATCGGCGCCCATCTTGTCGCATCGTTCCATGGTGCGGTATCAATGTCGAGGTCGTGGGCGCCCGATGGGGTCATGCCAAACACTGTTGAATATGAAAAGCTGTCTTCAGAAACGGTCTGCCGCTCTTCGATGCACCCTTCCCAACTTGATGATACCGGTGCGGGATCGCCAGCGACATCGGAGCCGGTCATGGTCGTCGTCGGTACGAATGTCTTATAGGAACTGACGTCATAGGAGACAGGCCGGTACTCCCACTCGCTGAACACCGACGCTTCTGTGTCCTCATAGATCGGATCACTGATCGTCCTGGTGATCTGGTTCCTATCGCGGTAATACCAGCGCTTGATCTGGAAATAGCGCTTGTGGCTGTAACGATAACATCCATAGTCTCGCCTGCGCTCACGCTGGGTTTCTGTCGTGACCGTGACTTGTTGGCCATTGCTGTTCACATATGTATCGGTGTCCGTCGTCGGAGAGCCATAGTTCGCCCACTCCGGTTCGTCTGGCAGTGCGCTGTTGCATGCACTTCTCGAATTGTATCGGGTATCGGAGTATAGAGACCAGTTCCCGTAATCTGTATTGTCATACTCAGTTTCGGTGGTGGTGACCGGATCCTCCCACCCAACGACAGTCTCATCTATGACGGTTTCGAAAATCGCCTTTCTGGACTGGTACGTGTGATCATCGACGATGTAATCGGGATTGACGTTGTGGATGAGGCGCCCAACATTTACCGAGGAGCTGTAAGGCACGAAGCCATATCGAACCCGGGCGTTTGTGGAGCCGGTCGACGTATAGATTGTATCGTAGAAGTTCTTCACAGCGCCGCGCAGCGCCTGGATGCGCGTCTGGGAAGTGCCCGATAGATTGCTCCCCATCGAACCGGTTGTATCGAGAACGAGCACTACGTCAGAATTGCCGACGCCTAATGAAGCCTGACACGTGGCGGTAAGATTGAACTCGTTCATTCCGAAGATTTTCATCAGAACCGTATCGACAGAGACGCTCGCCATTCCGGTCACTGTGTGACCATTGTCTTCGGAGACTGGTGTGAAAGTGGCTTCGCTACCCTGATGACTTTCAGCATCGAAGTTTGCCACAAAATACTCATCGGCGCGATCCGCTGCGGCCTGATCGAAGCCATCTGACGAGACCTCTTTGCGGCCAGCGAGAACCGCCGCATCACAGGCGGCCTGTAGCCGCCCATTCGCACGATAGGCTTGGCTTAAGTCGACAGCGCTTCCAACCATCGCAACTGTAAGCAGAACCCCTCCCGCTGCGATGGGCAGAATGTTGCCCCGGCAGTCTTTGAGGAAGGTCGCCGCATGATTTTGAAGTGACTTTATCGTCATTCTGGTGGTTTCCGATACCCTGTCCATGCCAATCAACACGGAAGGTAGCGGGGGCGGTCTTAACCAGAAGCTATTTCATGTAGTTAGAGAGATTTTAGGGATCTTTTAGGCGAGTATCCCGCCGATCTCAGCCGGATGCTGGTATGGCCTGCCACGCCGGCTGTCACACAACATTGCCTCAAAATGAGGGAACAATGCGTCTACAGATCCACGGGCGACTCAATCATCGCGCATCATTCAGGCGTAACAATCAGCCTCAACAAGCCAAGGTAATTGGTTTCCGGCTGCATGCCCTCAAGGTCCGACGATGCGATGGAAACGATAAGGCTTGATCTACCCGATGAACCGGAAGCACAAGTTCGCTCTGTTGCCGTAGACACCAGACCCTCAATCGATGTTCCGGCGGTCAACGCAACGCCAGCTGTCTGCCCCGGTGCGGTGTTCCATGCCACGGAATATGGTGTCGTCAGTGGTCCATTTGCGAGAGAAAAGCTGTTTCCCGCACCGCTACCAGACGCGGTAATACGGTAAGTCCTGCTTGGAGTATTGCTCCAGACGCAGACATTCTGGCTTTTGATAGCCGTCATTGCCGGGTCTAGTGCATGAAGGCTGACATCGGACAATCCGCTGATCTGCGCGCGGCTCGCTACTGAAACGGAGATCGTGATGCTGCCCGTCGATGTTTCGCCCAGTGCGCCTTGTGTTGCTGCATGGATAGGCCCGCAATTCATAACGGCGGCAACTGTCAAAACCAATGACGAAATGCGCAGCAACCTATTCCTCATATTGCCAAGTCTCTTAACCATCCAGATTGACCCTGGTTCCAGAATACCTGCTCTCACGAGTGCGCACATTTTGACCCGTCGATGCAGATTGTGTGACGCTGGAGCCTGCTTACTGGTTGCTGGTGAGTTGGCAAACCACTTGCTTGCGCTGTCTCATAAACGAACGGTTGTCTGCCAATAACTGTATCTGGCCGGGCCACGATCGCCGTCAGCTGCCCCCCCGCGTTGACGAGGGCATGAGCGCCTGCAGATTTCCAGGACCACGTTGCTGTGTACCAGCGCAAAGCGCGCCTCCGATAGCTGTGCCGGGCGCAGGAACTAAGAATATATTTATCATTGGCACGTAATAACACGGCAGACAGTAGTTAACGGCGAGTTCGCGGACTTTTACCGTCAGTAATGGAATATTTTGTCAGAACGATTTGAAGGACAACCTTGGTATGAGAAGCATGTTCACAAATTCTCGGGGCATTGTAGTAAACGCCTCGATTCTAAGTTTCGCAGCAGCTGCGCTGTTTGCTGGATCTGCGCATGCGGCAACGCAGGGCTCAACCGGGGCGACTTCAACCGGCACGGTGGTGATCACTGCCTCGGTGCCACCTCGTGCGCGTATTTCCGGCCTGAGTGACGTGGCATTCCTCAACCAGGATGTCGTCACTGCTGCGTCAAACGCTCAGGATGTCTGCGCATGGAGCAATACTGCGACCAAAGGCTACACAATCACTGCTTCGGGCAGCGGCGCGGCAAACGCCTTCACGCTCGCCAATGGCCTTTTGACAGCGCCCTACTCGGTGCAATGGAACGATAGTTCCGGTCAGACAAGCGGCACCGCACTCACAGCCACTACAGCCGCAGCGGGTTTGACTTCAACCGCGACAAATCAGAATTGCGCATCCGGGCCAAGCTCATCTGCCAGCCTGATCGTTGGCATGAGCACGGCAGACCTCAGCACCATGCAAGCATCGACCGTTTACACCGGCACACTTACGCTGCTGATGACACCGCAATAAGACTATAAATCAATCTTTTCGGTCGGCCTGCGGCCCCACTGTTCCTGAAAAAATAGTCAGGACAGCGGGGTTTGTGGGCCGACTTTGTATCATAACGATTCGTTAACCAAATTCCTTGATAACCATTAACCATGACCTGGAGGTTTTCCCTTATCGCCATCGGACGGATCTTCACAGCGATAGCTGTGCTGATTCCATTCAGTGCGAATGCCCAGAATGTCAGGATATCAGGTCTCAGCGATGTGAACTTTGGGACGATCCTCAATTTTTCAGTCGATTACACCGATAGTCAAAACGTCTGCATTTACAGCAGTGGCATATCCGGCACATATCATGTCACGGCTACGGGAAGCGGTGCGGGCGGCGCCTTCACACTGGCCTCAGGGAGCAACACTCTCGCCTATGAAGTGCAATGGGCCGATACGGCCAACCAGCCCTCCGGCACATCCCTCGCTTCTGGCGTGGCCTTATATGGCCAATCCGCGAGCGCATTTTTCTCTGGTTGCTTTTTCGGCATCTTTCCCACTGCCAGCCTCGTCACGGTCCTTCGGGCCAGCGAGACCAGCGCAGCAACCACCGGCTCATATGCCGGCACGTTGACACTTCTGGTGGCACCAAATTGAAAGCACCGGGGGCACTCACTAACCCGCCCTGGGTTTGGAGGTTGTGCGGCATTCTGCTTGGCACGGCCCTTCTGGCGCTTGCTCCTGCGTCTGCGCGGGACAAACCGGTGGCAGCGCCCGGCACCGTCTCGATAAGTGTCAGCGAACCGTCTGGTTTTTCCAATCTGGTTGAGGACCAGCGCGCGGTGGTGGACATCTATTTTGGCAATCGCCGTCTCGGCGAAGCAGAGATCATATTCAAACCCGGCTCGCTTAGGTTCGTCGATCCGCAGAAGCTGATCGCTCTGCTGCCTGATCTGGAATCCGAAGCACCAGTCAAAGCTGCTCTGTCGGCGCCAGACCTCCCGACCCATGCAAATCTGGTTTGTTCGATCGGATCAGACGTCAAGAGATGCGGCCGCCTTTCTCCCACAGTGGCAGGCATCATATTCGATCAACAGAAATTCCGTGTGGACCTGTTCATCAATTCAAACATGCTGGCCGTGCACGAGGCCGTTCAACAAAAGTATTTGCCGAAGCCAGAAAGCGGCGTCTCGCTTGTCAACGGCATCAACGCAGTGATGTCCGGTTCCGGCAACGATTCTCCCAGCTACAATTTCCAGGACAGGTTCATTCTGGGCAACGCCGAAAGGCGTTTGCGCGGTGAGATTTCCTATGCCTCTGGATTTGGCGTGCAGGCAGATAGCCTGATCGTTGAACGCGACAAGCCTGGATGGCGCTATTCTGGCGGAGCATTCTGGACGCCCGGAATGGATCTGATCGGCAGGCGGAAAATGGTTGGTCTGGGCATTGAGACTCAAATCGATACGCGCCTCGACAAGGATGCCTTGCGCGGCAATCCTCTCGTTGTGTTCCTGGGGCAACGCTCGCGGGTTAATATCCTTCGTGATGGGCGCGTGCTTGCCACGCGCATCTATGAACCGGGCAACCAAAGTCTTGATACCTCCAACCTTCCCGATGGCTCATACGAAGTTGTACTGCGCATTGAAGAAGCGGCCGGCGGCAAGCGCGAGGAACGGCGCTTCTTTACAAAAAACCCGCGTATCGCCGCCGCTGGAGAGCAAATCCTCTTTGCTTATGCTGGCGTCATTGCTGATGACACCAAGCATAATTTCCTGTCGCCAACGCGCACTCCGTTTTTTCAGGCTGGCGCAGCCCAAAGGCTGGGGCCGCATCTTGCCCTGGATGGCACTGTCATGGCCAACAATCGGACGGCTGTGGCGGAAATAGGCGGTTACTACATTGGGTCGGCCATACAGCTGCGACTTGCTGCTCTTGGTTCGTCACGCGGCGGCTACGGCGGGCTGGCTCAAATCAGATCCCAGGGTAACTCCAGGCTGACTCTCAATGCAGATCTGCGCCACATCAAGGCCAGTGAGAACCAGCCGATAATTGATGAAACACAGACGTTTTCAGAACAGGATGACTTTCATTCCATCAACATGGCCGACCCGACCAGCCTGAAAATCGCGGATCACTCTTTCAGTCAGGTAAGCGGCAATCTCGGATACAGTCTGCCCAGCGCGCAGTTCAGCTTAGCGGCTGTTTACCGGCGGGAGCGAAGTCGCCGGACCAGCTATAGAATTGGCCCGTCTGTCCGATGGGATTTCTTGCACCGCGGACCATTGCGGGTTTCGCTTAACGGTGATGCCGTGCGCACCGAAAGGGGGAACTCCGGTTTTCTGGGCCTGAGCCTGCAATTGCTTGGTCAACACTCCTCCATCGGCAGCACCGCAGGCATGCGGACAACTTCGTCCGAGGGCGAACCAGACCGGTCGAGCTTTGTCGGCGGGGTCGCCGGATCGTGGCAGCATAACGATATAGCCGGAGCCGAGGTGAATATTGGCGGCTCTCTTGAACGCGATACCAACAGGAATGTTGTTACGGCAAACGCGGACGTGCGTGGCAAAATGGCTGCGTTTGGAGGGCAGGTTGCTCAAGGCGTCGGGCGCGGCGCCAGTCCCACGCAATACAGCCTCGGATTCCAAACGTCCGTCGCTGTTACGGGCGATATGATCGCCTTCGATGGAAAGCACCAAAGCGACAGTATGATCGTCGTCAAGGTCAATGGGCTGGATGACGACAGCGAGTTTCAGGTCATCATAAACAACCGTCCCGCCGGCACAGTTCGCGCAGGCACCAAACTCGCTGTCGCGCTTACGCCGTACCGGCAATATGATGTGCGGATCCGCCCCATAGGAACGAGTCTGGTTCACTATGACGGTTCGGTGCGGCGTGTTGGCCTGTATCCGGGCAATGTCGCACAGCTGGATTGGACTGCACAAATGGCCACTGCAATGTTTGGCCAGATTGTATTCGAGAATGGGCGGCCTGTGGAATATGCGTCAATATCCGCCCCCGGCGCGATTGGCGCGACCAACAAGGACGGGTATTTTCAGATCGAAACAACCGAAAAATCTGTTCTTCAGGTAAAACTTGCAGATGGCCGATTATGCCGGATCCCTCTACCTTCGGTTGCTTCGGGAAATGCCTATGCGCCGCTCGGAACCCTAACCTGCAGCCCCTCTCGTCCAGATATTCACCTGACTTCCGTCAGTCCTCCCCACTCAAATCAATAGATGGATCTCTCGATGTCGCAAAACAAACCTTTCGCATTGATCTCCATGGCTGCGTGCGCCGCAGTTGCCATGCTGGCTGGGAGCTACGTGCCAGCGCATGCCGAGATGCTGCTGAGCCAGGTGATCGTCGATCTTCAGCCCGTCGAACCTGGTCATGACGACATCGAGGTGTGGAATGCCGGTTCGGAAAGGATTTTCGTAGTTGCTGAACCTTCGGAGATATTGTCCCCGGGCCAGCCTGATGAGCGGCGAGTTTCCAACCCTGATCCGGCAGTTTCCGGTCTGCTCGTTTCACCGCAAAGAATTGTTCTTGAACCGGGTCAACGACAAATTGTCCGCGTCGCAGCCGTAACGCCGCGACGAGATACCGACCGGATATACCGGGTTACAATCAAGCCCGTCGCCGGAGAAATCCATTCGCAAGTCACTGCACTTAAAGTGCTGCTCGGTTACGATGTGCTGGTTCTGTTTCGCCCTGATAAACCCGTTGGCGAAGTGACTGCTACACGTTCGGGGCGCAAGATCATGTTCCACAATGAGGGCAATACGGCCAGAGAGCTGTTCGCTGGCAAACAATGCAACGACAAAGGAAAGAACTGCAAGGATATGCCCGCGACACGGCTCTATGCAGGCACAAGCTGGGAGCTGGATCTCGAATATGACACGCCAGTTGCATTTCAAGTCAGTGATGGGAATCACACGGCTTTGAGGCACTTCTGACCTTCTTCGGCGGTTTGGCAAATACCCGTCCCTGCCATCAAGGCGGAAACCAAATACCGTCCGTTTCCCGAACAGACAGACACCAGATGAACGGACGCGTCTCTGCGTAGCTGCAAGGGAGCAACGGCGATCCTGCCGAGATGCTCGGGGGGGGCCTCAAACTTGCTTTAAGTGCGGCTGGGGCCATTCTTGGATGTGGTGGCGGAGAGACAGGGATTCGAACCCTGGGTGCTCTTGCGAGCACAACGGTTTTCGAGACCGCCCCGTTCGACCACTCCGGCACCTCTCCGCAGGGGCGCTCAGGCGTGAAAAATCGCCGCCTGGTCAATGCAGCGCGGCGGTTAGCCGAGATGCGGGCGTTTGCCAAGCCCGGCAAAGCCTAATCGGGGATGATGCATAAGAGCAGGTTGTTTCGCAGCCGCACAAATCCTATATCGTGCTTCATGAATCGTGCGACCTTTTATTCACCGCAGGCCGGACGTCTTATCGACGCCCCCCGCCAGACCAAGGCCCGTTTTTCGATTGGCAATGTCGTTCGCCACAAATTCTTCGATTTCCGCGGCGTCATTTTCGATATTGATCCGGTCTTCGCCAATAGCGAGGAATGGTATCAGTCGATCCCGGCTGATGTGCGGCCCCACCGTGATCAGCCATATTACCACTTACTCGCCGAAAACGAAGAATCGAGTTACGTCGCCTATGTCAGCCAGCAAAACCTGACAAAGGACAGCGAAGGTGGGCCGATTGACCACCCGTCAGTCGCTGAACTCTTTGATGAATATGCTGATGGCCGATACCAGCTGCGGCAGGGGCTAACCCACTGATCGGGCGCCGCCAGGCAGCACCGCGCAAACGCTAGATTTTGCGAAGCCGCGAGGGATCGATCGGGACTGTAATGATCTTTTGCAGGCGGCTTACTTCCCACTGACTCTCATCCACCTGCGTCTCGTTCTTACGCTGAATCGCAGTCGTTAGCATGGACAAGTCAATCGACTGGGCAAGTTCGATGCCGAAGCTCTTGTTGTTGACCCAGCGCACTGCCCCGCAGGCCGTTGCACCATCAGGAAGGGTTAGCGTGACATCGGTGCCAACTTTGGGCGGGGTTTCCTTCGTGGAAGCGCCAACGCCTTTCTCTGATACGTTGCGGATAACAATATCCCAGGAAATGCCGGAACGCTCTGATAGTTGCGCGCAGAACAGGCGCTGCTGCCGGGGCGCGCGCATGTCTTGCGCTGCCGGCTCCACAGTTGGATCCACATATGTCATGGAATCCTGCCACCCCTCTGACTCTTCGGGCCAAAGCCTTACCCGCCCGGCCCCATTGCCGGACCAAAAGCATAAGGTCCTGCTCAGTGGGCAGGATAGCTCATCAACATATCCATTTAGTTAACGGGCTGGAAATAATTGAAATCAATCAGCTTTTCAGCTTCCAGCCGGACCGCAAGACAAGGTAAGTCACAAGGGCAAGCACGGCATTAAGAATGCCGAACCCCAATGCGCTGTACAGGACAGCAAGATTGGTGCTGCCGATGTCACTTTGCCCCAGAAAACCATATCGGAAACCGGAAATTATATAAAAGAACGGATTGACCCTGCTGACCGCCTGGAAGGCCGGCGCGAGATTATCGATAACGTAGAACGTCCCGGAAAGGAGCGAAAGCGGTGCCACGATGAAATTGGTGATCGCCGCATTGTGATCGAATTTCTCGGCCCAGATCGAAGAAAGCAGGCCAAGGACAGAAAGGAAAATCGCCCCCATCAGCCCGAACCAGACGACTGCCCAGAGGTGGGCAATGGAGACATCTACGCCCGGCCAGAGCAACATCGCACTGTAAAGTGCCAACCCTACCAGCACCGCGCGGGTCACGGACGCGCCCACTATCGCGAGCATCAACTCCCCCTCGGACAAAGGCGGCATGAGTAGATCGATGATCGTCCCCTGGATTTTGCCGGCAAGGAAGGAAAAGCTGGCATTGGCGAAGGCATTTTGCATCATCCCCATGACAATCAGCCCCGGCGCGACAAAGGTGGCGAAATTGACGCCCAGCACTTCGCGCCCTCCGCGTCCCAACGCCACGCTGAAAATCACCAGAAACAACAAGGTCGTGATCGCCGGCGCCCAAATTGTCTGGGTCTGCACCTTGAAGAAACGATGCACCTCCTTCATATATAGGGTCTTGAGCCCGATCCAGTTGACACGTTGGATAACGGGTTCGCCCATGGCCGGAAATTCGCGCCTTGTCGGTGCAGTCCGGGACATGTTGAAGGTTTCAGTTGCAGTGGGTTGATCGACCATGAAGTGGCGACTATCGGCTGCTTGGCAATGTGGCAAGCGCCAGACGTGACAAGTTCTTGCCGACAACGAATGGATAACAAATGAGCTGGACTGACGAGCGGATCGAAAAGCTGACGAAAATGTGGGAGGGCGGTTCCACCGCCAGCCAGATCGCCGAGGAACTTGGCGAGGTCAGCCGCAATGCCGTGATTGGCAAGGCGCATCGCCTTG
>JAHRVR010000008.1 GCA_019090585.1 Sphingomonadaceae bacterium | reverse complement strand
TGGTGTACCAGTCATGCCGCCAGGCGTGCCGCTGGGTAGCTATGCATGGACGGGATAACCGCTGAAAGCATCTAAGCGGGAAGCCTCCCTTAAGATTAGGTATCTTCGAGTCGTGATAGACCATCACGTTGATAGGCCGGGTGTGGAAGCGCAGTAATGCGTGGAGCTAACCGGTCCTAATAACTCTGATCGCGCTTGTGGAATCCCACCATCAATGACAGGCCTGCCATGAATTTTGGTAAGTTGGTTAAAGGTGGCGGACGATACAGCCAGATACGCCCATAATACCAAGTATAATCGCATCGATTTAACCCGAAAAGCGCCAGCTTCATTGCTTGGTGGTCATAGCGTCAGTGACACACCCGATCCCATCTCGAACTCGGCCGTGAAACCTGACAGCGCCGATGGTACTACCGCTTAAGCGTTGGAAGAGTAGGTCGCCGCCAGGCATTGTAGCTGACGCTTTTCGGGCAAAAAAACCCATTCACATTGTTACTGGCCTCAAGTGCCGGCGGATGCAGTGCATCCAAGGCTTTCCTCGCTAGATTGTGGACGGCCGGTCGGCCTTGCGAAGCTCAGCTTCGGGGTGCTGTTTTGCCCGGGCTCACATGGTGACGCGGGGTGGAGCAGTCCGGTAGCTCGTCAGGCTCATAACCTGAAGGTCGTAGGTTCAAATCCTACCCCCGCAACCAATGTATACCCCGCTTCGGCGGGGTTTTTTATTGCGCGCTCGAGTCTCCAATGGACAATTTTGTAGTCCGCTGCAGCCTGTCTGGCTTGAGAGCCGGGGCTTGATTTGCGACTGTGTCAGACCGCGGGAAGTGGCCGCAGGCGGCACATTATTCAAAACCGAAGTGCACTTTAGGTTTGTATTGGTCTAGTGCCGGCCGGGGCCGAAGGGCTTGATCTGGCGCGGATTTATGATGCTCGGCTCGGATTTTGCGACCAGCGTAAAAGCAATGACACAGTGCGGAGGGAAGCGCGCTCTTTGATCGGCAGTCTGTGCATTGCCCGTGCACGCCTTTGCTGAAACAGGTGACAATACCGGGTTTACGCGCCGGTGTTGGGGGCGAGGTCATACGTGGTTTCTGCGCCTGCGGGAGCGCGCCCGATCGGCTCGCGAGAATCTGTGCCTACCTTCTCGGGATTATAGACATTGTGGCCGAAAGGCTCGAGATCTTCCCGGTTGAGCACCGCCGGCAGAGCGCGTAGCGGCCCGTGCCTGCTTGCCCCTTGGACTGGTTTGCATGTTGGTGGTCCCGGATATTGGGTGCAAACTTTCTCGAAACAGAGGGGCGCAAGGCAGGATCAAGTTACCGCTTCGGGAATTTAAGCCTCACTTCGATGCAACCGGTATCAATGGCTCTGGCATGGGGCTCGCCGATTGGCGCACACGAGGTCCGGCGCCGAGCATGGACGCCGGTTGCATTTCGAATGCGACGGGACTGGCTTACCCGGCTGTGACTTCAGGCAAGTTGAGGCTCCTGAGGGCCGCGAAGCAGGTGGCCCGGCAGAGCTCCGGCCGGTTGGTCATTCTCCCGCGCGACCTGACCATTTACAATGGTCATGACGTAGCCCTTCGCGTCCTGATGGAGGCGGCGGCCACCGCCCGGCAAATCGTTTACGACTTCCGGGCGGAACAGTGTCAGATTTTCATGGTCGATCAGGTTTGCATGGGCACGGTACCCTGGCTGAAGCAGGCCGCGATCATTAAGCCCGAACACTTCTGCCGGATCGCGGGTAAGTGTCTTGACCATCTCTTCGAGTGAAAAACGGGTGCCATCACGGTCGCGAACCCAGTGGGTTAGCGCGGTTGTTGGGTAACTTGCATCGCAGATCATGCCGTAATGCGCCCCGCCATCACCAAGGCCGACAACGACATTGGGATCGCTCAGCATCTCTACGACGTGGTCGAGATTGTAGAGCGCAAAATTGCCCAGAGCAGCGATGAGCAGATTCTTGCCGCCGTCTTCCAGCAGCTTGTCATAGACGAACTCTTCCACTGGGACGCCTGCAGCATCGGCCTGCGCCTGCATGTTCGTGGATTCATCCGGCTCGTAGTTCGGTGATTCGACCTCAAGCGAGAAAAGTTGGCTGAAATCGCGCGACATTGGAAACAATGGGTGTTTCGGCTCACCGGGCGCTTCATCAATCAGGCGGCGCCTCATCTCCGGTTCGCGCATCCGGGCGACCTTTTCGTCAAGCGGCAGGTCAACGATTTCCTGCCAGGCCGGGGCCATACAAAACGGGTTGGCCGTTGCGGTAAGGCCGATCATCATCCCGATCGGACGCGGGAACAACTGGGCAGTGACCTTTATTCCCTTGTCGTTGACCGCCTTGAGCGCCGTGAGCAGATCGCGGTACTGGTAAGGTGCGGCGGAGGTTTGTGCGCTCGTAAACGTTACCTGACGCCCGGTCTTTTCCGCGACGTTGCACATGATGTCAAAATCACCGGTCGGTCCCTTGCCGGTCACTTCGCCGATCATCTGAAAGACGCCCTTGCCAGCTTCAGCCATTGCGCTGCCCAGAGTGATCAACTCGTCCTGCGAAACGCCAAAAGTCGGGACGAGCTCTCCGGACGTGCTTTTGTGGACATGAATGCGCGAGGTGCCCAGACCTGCTGCACCAACATCCAGTGCTTCTCTCATCAATAGTTTCATTTGGGCCATTTCATCGGCGTTCGCCCGTTCCCGGCGGACCCCCCTTTCGCCCATGACATAGACCCGCAGGGCAGAATGGGGGACCATCACGGCAACGTCGATGTCGTGATTACGGCTCTCGACCGCGTCCATATATTCGGGGAATGTTTCCCAGCTCCAGTCCAGTCCAGCGGACGTGACCGGCTCGGGGATGTCCTCGACGACTTCCATAAGCTCAATCAGTGAAAGGTGGTCTTGCGGCCTGCACGGCGCGAAGCCGATGCCGCAGTTGCCCGTGACGACGGTCGTCACGCCGTGGTTGGAAGATGGCGCGAGATATTCGGACCAGATCAACTGCCCGTCATAATGGGTATGGATGTCGACAAAGCCCGGCGTGACGAGCAGGCCGGTTGCATCAATCTCGCGCTTTCCTGAGCCTGTGACCGATCCGACCTGTGAAATCCACTCACCATCGATGGCTACATCACCGATGAAAGGAGGCTTTCCGCTGCCATCGACGATTGTACCGCCGCGAATGACGATATCGTGTTCTTGTGAAGGCATAGTCTCAGGCTCCCGGTTTGCGCTTGTTATCAGGTCGTGACTGAACATCGGTTGTGGATGATCGCCCGCCGCTTGCGGCGAGTATTAGCTGATGCCGGAGAGGGCGTCCATCGCCTCTGCGGCCATTCAGCCGATGAATCTTCCTTATCGCGATCGGTGCCTACCGGTGGCTTGGGTTTGGGTCATCTCAGCTATTGTAAAAATATCTATATAATACAGTGCAATAGTGGGTAATTCTCAGTGGAGTAATCGAGTAATGATGCGGTCGTGCAACAGCAGGAAGGACATAAACACGAAACATCACTTCCCGCTTGACGGGTGGAATTGGAATACTGCAGAATCGCCCATACGAAGAAAGCGCATCGAAACGCAAAAACGATAAGAGTTCATTTTCTGCTTCCACGGCTTAGAATCTCGGGCTATGCGGCAGAAAAATCAGGGGAGTTGATTATGCGTCATACCAGTGTTGCGGCCCGTCTTCTTGCGGGAACGGCAGTAATGATTACCTGCGGCTTTGCAGGTACTGCCTTGGCTCAGGATGCCAGTGATTCATACGGCGTCAGCGATATCATCGTTACCGCGCAAAAGCGTGAACAAAGTCTGCAGGATGTTCCGCTCGCGGTTACCGCGCTTGATAAAGACGCCATCAAGGTGAACCGCGTTGTGAACGCGGCGAACCTGACCGGCCTTGCGCCGGGCTTCGTTGCACGTCTGACGGCTGGTGCGCTGGGTTCTGTCACTTTCGCAATGCGCGGTGTGAACGCCAGTCCATCCGTTCCGGCGCAGGACAAGCAGATCTCGATGTATATCGATGGTGTCTATATCGGGGGTAGCCGCGGCAGCCTTTCCGAGTTGATGGAAGTCGAACAGGTCGAAGTTCTGCGCGGTCCTCAGGGCACGCTCTTCGGACGCAACTCGACGGCCGGTGCCGTCAGCATCGTTACCCGCAACCCAACCGGCGAACTGGCCTTCCGCCAGGACGTGACGGTGGGCAATCAAAGTCAACTGCGCACACGCACGACGATTGATACGCCCTCGATCGGGCCATTCAGCGGCTATGTGACATATATCCACGAAGAGAAGAAAGGCGATGTGCGCAACCTGGGAGCCGGGGTGCAGTGGAACCGCATCAACCCGTTCACGGACGTTCGCAATCAGACTTCCCCCAAGACGCTGGGCGGCAGGAATTATGAGAACATCTTCGCGGCGCTGCGTTTTGACAATGGCGGCTCTGTTAAGGCCACCTACAAATTTGACTTGAGCAAAGGCAAGTTTGTTGCCGATGCCCGCACAACTCCCGTCGTCAACCCCGATGACTTTCTTGGTGGTATGTTGGCGAGCATAATCGCGGCACAGCCTGCTGGCGGCGGCAAGTTCGGCCCGGTGGCTCTCAATACTAGCGACCGGCGCCCTGATGCATATAATAGTGCGTGGCAAACGCCCGGCTTTCAGCGGGTTCAGGGTCATAACCTGACACTTGACTGGCAGGTTTCGGATAGCGTCGCGGTCAAGAACATCGCGGCCTATCGCAAGACCGCCATTTGGGCGGGCGGTTCTTCGATCGCGGGTTTGAGCGGCCTTGAATTCACGGCGGGCGCGGTTATGCCCTATGCGATCTTTGCGGCTGCCAGCGCGGTTCCCGGCTTTGGCGATCTTCCGCCCGCAACGCAGGGCGCTATCATTGGTCAGTACGCTCAAGGCCTGGCGCCGCTGGTCGGAAGCTATTTCGCACCATATGAAGGCCAAAGCTACGGCACTCACTGGCAGTTCAGCGAAGAGGTGCAGGTCAACTATACTGCCGACCGGCTCGATGTGACCGCGGGCGCACTTTTCTTCAAGTCGTCCACGGATGACAGCGGGCTTCCCGGTTTCACGCCCAATTTTGCGTTCAGGCCGATTCCGCAGACCCTGCCCTTGGGTGACGTCACCAGGTCGATCGGCAAGACCCAATCCATAGCTGCATATATACAGGCAGAGTATGCGTTCACGCCTGAATTTGGCGTTGTTGTCGGCGGTCGCTATACGAAGGACAAGAAGCATGGCGATTTTGAACGAGGCGGGACGCTGTCAGGAGACCGGAATACCGGTGAAATTGTGGGCACGGTCGTTCAGCCCTTCACATTCAAGTCGTCCAAGCCGACGTATTCAATCGGTCTGAATTACGAGCCGACAGATGATTTCATGGTCTATGCAAAATATTCGACCGGGTTCCTTTCTGGTGGCGCCGTGGCTGATATTTCCTTCCCGCCCGAGACGGCAAAGTCGTGGGAGGCAGGCTTTAAGGCCGATCTTCTGGACCGCCGTGTCCGGTTGAACATGGCGTTCTGGGATGTCGAGTACAAGAATGCGCAGGCATCCGCGAGCGGCGCTTCTGTCGGTCGACGAGATCTCAATATCGCCGTCGTCTCCCACGGTGCATTGAAAGCCAGGGGCGTTGAAGCCGAGCTGGTTCTCGCGCCAGCCCGCGGCCTCACCTTTGGAGGCACAATCGGTTACACTGAGTCCAAATTTGTGAACCCGGATCCGATTGTTGACCAGGGCAATGGTATTATACCGGCCTCCCGGCCAAAGTGGGTTGGATCAGCGAATGCCATGTACATCACGCCGCCGCTTTTCGGCGATGCGACGATGCTCTTCAGGCTGGATGCGACGTACGAGAGCAGGGTAAGGATTATTCCCGATCCAAATGTAGAGGTTAAATACCCGGTGTTCGGCCCGTTTGAGTTTATGCCGAGCAAGGTGATTGTGAATGGCCGTGTCGCATTGCGGGACATCGATATGGGTGGAGCGAATGTTGAGATCGGCCTCTGGTCGAAGAATCTCCTGGACAACAAGAAGCCGCTTTATCCGTTCCAGTATCCGAACTTTCTTATGACTACGACTTATGAACCGGCACGGACGTTCGGTGTCGATGTGATTGTGAAATACAAGCCGTAATCAATTTCGAGCAGTCAGAATTTAGTGGCCGCGATCCGATCATGGTCGCGGCCATTTTTTTGGTTGCCGTCACGGCGAGAATGGCAGTTGTCCCGGTATCGCAGCGATCCGGATTGAATCGTCCCCAGATGGTCAGGCATTGCCCAACCGGCTTGTTATGCCCAGCCAGCATCTCTGGGCAAAGCTGAATGAAGCCAGCTTGGAATATGTTGCGCCTGTATCTTTGCACACAGCGGTGTGTGGTTATTACCGGGCACGAGCCATCTGCGCCGCTCAGGTGAAATCCTTGACTTTCGGCAGCCTCCAGACTATTTGCGCCGGCTCACTATTCACTGTTATCGGAGTGGCTCATGGCGCGCGTTACCGTCGAAGATTGCGTCGACAAAATTCCCAACCGTTTCGATCTGGTTTTGCTCGCAGCACAGCGTGCCCGTGAGATTTCCGGCGGTGCCGAAGTGACGATCGATCGCGATCGGGACAAGAATCCGGTCGTTGCGCTTCGTGAGATTGCAGATGTGACCGTCAAACCGGCTGAGCTGAAGGAAACGCTCATTACTTCGCTGCAGCGTGTTCTGCCGGACGATGATGATGAGATGGATGAGATTGGCTCGCTGAGCCAGTCTGCCGAAGCTCTTCGCGTCACAGCCTCCGCCCCAACCCGCAATACTTCGATCGGCGCTGATTACGAGGGATAAGTGGTTAGGCCGCGTGGCCTGGCCTGCGGCTATCGTTGCAGTTTGCAGCATTATCGGGGGGCTCGGAAACCCGGCTCCCTCGATCAGTTTTGCCCGATTGGTCTTGCCCATTAATCTTGCATAATGTGCCGCGGCGTATTGCGGCTGGCGATGCTTTTGCATCGCGGCGTTGATGCCAGCACCTGGCGCACTGCGCACAGGCGGGCGGGATTTTTTACGGCGCAAGAACCGATGCGGCGCGCGTTCAGGCCCCCTGCGGGGCAGCACCGCCATCGCCTGAGTACCGTTTCCCGGCCTTGGGGATCGCAGAGCCGTGGGCCGGAAACGCCTTGCCGGGGCCACTGGGCTCATCAGGCCGGTCAATCTTGCCGGTTTCAATCAGCTCCTTGATCTCATCGCCAGTCAGTGTCTCATATTCAAGCATTGCCTGTGCAAGCAAATGCAGCTTGTCTTCCTGACTTTTGAGCACCTCGACAGCGCGGTCATGGGCACCATCAACCAGCGCGCGGATTTCCGCATCGATCAGCTTGTTGGTCTCCTCGCCGGCCATGGTCCGCTGGGTCTGGCCCATGCCGAGATAACCTTCCTGGCTTTGTTCGTATTGCAGCGGGCCGAGCTTATCCGACATTCCCCATTTGGTGACCATGTTGCGGGCAAGGTCGGTCGCGTATTGAATATCGCTCGATGCACCGGAGGAGACCTTGTCGTGGCCGAAGACGATTTCTTCTGCAACGCGCCCACCCATGGAAACGGCAAGGTTCGCGTGCATTTTGTCGCGATGGTATGAATAATTGTCGCGCTCGGGCAAGCGCATGACCATGCCCAGTGCGCGGCCGCGCGGGATGATCGTCGCCTTGTGGATCGGATCGGATGCTTCCTCGTTGATTGAGACAAGGGCGTGACCGGCCTCGTGATAGGCGGTCATCTTCTTCTCGTCGTCAGTCATGGCCATGGAGCGGCGCTCCGTGCCCATCATCACTTTGTCCTTGGCGTCCTCAAACTCTTGCATCGCGACCAGCCGCTTGTTGCGGCGTGCGGCGAGCAGGGCCGATTCGTTGACCAGATTCGCAAGGTCTGCACCGGAGAAACCCGGCGTGCCGCGGGCGATGATGCGCGGATTAACGTCTGGCGCCAGCGGAACTTTCTTCATGTGGACGGCAAGAATCTTCTCGCGCCCGTCAATGTCGGGGATAGAGACAACCACTTGCCGGTCGAAGCGGCCGGGACGCAGCAGTGCAGGATCAAGCACGTCCGGGCGGTTGGTCGCGGCGATGATGATGATGCCTTCGTTCGCCTCAAACCCGTCCATCTCGACAAGCAGCTGATTGAGCGTCTGTTCACGCTCGTCATTGGAATTGCCAAGGCCGTGGCCGCGATGACGGCCCACTGCGTCGATTTCATCGATGAAGACGATGCAGGGCGCGTTCTTCTTGGCCTGCTCGAACATATCGCGCACGCGGCTGGCACCGACGCCCACAAACATTTCGACAAAATCAGAGCCGGAAATGGTGAAGAAAGGAACGGCCGCTTCACCCGCGATTGCGCGAGCAAGCAGCGTCTTGCCGGTGCCGGGCGCACCCACCAATAGCGCGCCTTTGGGGATTTGACCGCCAAGCTTGGAGAAGCGCTGCGGGTCGCGCAGGAATTCTACAATTTCCTGCAGTTCCTCACGCGCCTCATCGATGCCGGCGACATCGTCGAAAGTGACTCGTCCCTGCTGTTCGGTCAGCATCTTTGCCTTGCTCTTGCCAAAGCCCATCGCACCGCCCGCGCCGCCGCCTTTCTGCACCTGACGCAGCGCGAAGAACGCAATGCCCAGGATCAGAACGAACGGCAGAGCCTGAACCAGGATATAGAGCAGGAGGTTGGGTTCATCCGGCGCTGTGCCGGCATATTTGACATCATTGTCCTGCAAAAGCTGTGTCAGGCCGGTGTCATTTGCAATGGGAACGGTGCTGAAACTCTCTCCGTTCTTGTATGTTCCGACGATGCGGTCTTCGCCGATCTGGACTTCCGAAACGGTTCCTTCGGTAATCTTGTTGTGAAAGTCAGAATACCGGATCGCGGTGCCCGGCTCGGTCTGCGCCCCGAACATCGAGACGACCATGAGCAAGGCAAGAAAAATGCCGCCCCAGACCAGCAGGCTTTTCAACCAGGGATTTCCATTGGGTTGTTCGTCGTTCATCGGTTCAGCGATCCCATCGTTTGTTGCAGGATATTTAGGTGCAAACTGCTGAATGGCAAGGTATCAGGGACAGGACGAACGCCGCAGCGCGGCAGAACGATTGGAGAGGGTGTATGCCGGTTTCAGCCGATGATTACGTTTCGATCATGGACTTCATGGGGCGTTACAACTGGGCTGTAGACGAAGGGGACGCAGATGGCTGGGCCAATTGCTTCACTGAAGACGGTGTTTTTGCAGGCGCTTTGCCCCAAGATCCGATCGGGCGAGAGGCCTTGCGGCAGATCCCGCTCGCTTCGGGTTCGGTAAGCGGGCCGATGCGGCACATTACTGGCAATCTTCACTGCGATTACGGTGATGACAAGGACACGGTCATTGCCAGATATTATAATCTGGTCAGCCTTTGGGAGGGCGAAGGAAAGCTCTCGGTGCTGTCGATCGCCACTGCAAAATTGCTCCGCAATGGCGATAGCTGGCTAATCAAGCGCAGCGATAACATCATGCTGCCGCGCCCTTCCTGACCCGGGCTGCATCACTTTTCAGGATTCCTGCGGCTCAATCCAGCAAGTGGCCGCGCAGATCGTCCAGATCCGATGGGGTGAAGCCAAGGTCGGAAAGGTAGTTCTCTACTGAACCGCATTCCTTTTCCAGACCATCGAGCAGGGCGGTGATAAATCCGGGACGTGCGGCGGAAAATGCCCGCCGCACTTCTGGGTCAATTCTGGCAAAATCGGTATAACGCGGGTCAGGCTTTCTGTGCTGCAAGGCCTTGGCCAGGTCCACGGCCCGCTCGGTCATCACGAAATCTGAAATGATCGCTTCGCGTGGAACGCCGAGCACTGCCAGAATCAGCGCCGCCCCGCCGCCTGTGCGGTCTTTTCCGGCGGTGCAGTGGATTACCGCCGGCACTATACCGCCAGCCAATCGCCGGAACATCTGTGCATAGGCTTCTGCCTGTTGGAACGGCAGCTGGCGAAAGCCCGCTTCCATGATCGCTTCTGCGTCGGCCACGCTGGCGATCCCGTCTTTGGCCATGGTTGCCAGATTGCCGAACATTTCATCATGCTGGCGGCTCCAGTAACCGGTATCGCTGGTCATGGCCCAATCATTCGGCTCGTTCACTTGTTCTGTCTGCGAACGAAAATCGATGACGGTGCGGATGCCGCGCTGGTTCAGATGTTCGCGGTCCTCCGCAGTGAGCCGGGACATGGTGCCGGACCGATAGAGGTGCCGCCATTTGACCTTGCGGCCGCCGTGCGCGCAATAGCCGCCCATATCCCGAAAATTGACACCCCCTTCGAGGGGAAGCAGCCTTTCGGCCATATCGTCTTTGATCATGCGTTGAACCCGCCATTGCTGGAAACAATCTGTCCGGCGCGCTTGGTGGCAAGGTCGGCCATCAACGCAGACGCTGCGTCGTTCTTCTCGGGCTTTTTACTCATATCCGTAATCTTGGCGCTCACCCTCTGCGAGGTCGGTGAACTTGGTGAATTCGCTTTCGAATCGTAGCTGGATATTGCCGGTGGAGCCGTGCCGCTGCTTCGCGATCATCACGGTTGCCTTGTTCACGACGGAGATATGGCGTTGCTCCCACTCATTATATTTCGCGACCGCATCGGGAGTGCTGGTCTCATCCGGCGTGTCGGGGCGGGATGCGTTGTGGTAATATTCTTCGCGGAAGATGAACCAGACCATGTCCGCATCCTGCTCGATCGAGCCTGATTCGCGTAAGTCCGAGAGCATCGGACGTTTGTCATCACGCTGTTCGACCGCGCGGGAAAGCTGCGAAAGTGCGATCACCGGCACGCTCAGCTCCTTGGCGAGTGTCTTCAACCCGCGGCTGATCTCTGAAATCTCGTTTACCCGGTTATCACTGCCCCGGCTGCTCGAACCCTGGAGAAGCTGGAGGTAATCGACCACGATGAGGTTTATATCGTGTCGCCGCTTGAGCCTTCGCGCGCGTGTGCGCAGGGCCGCGATGGTAAGTGCGGGCGTGTCGTCGATATAAAGTGGAAGTTCGGCCAGGCGCTGGCTGGCGAAGGACAGCTGCTGAAAATCGTCCCGGCTGATTTTGCCCATGCGCAGCTTTTCCGAACTGATTCGCGATTGTTCGGCCAGAACACGTGTTGCCAGCTGGTCCGCGCTCATTTCCAGGCTGAAAAATGCCGTTGCTGCGCCGACGGATTCCTCCGGCGCAATTCCATCGTCGATGTCCCGTCGCAGCCGGTCCGCCGCGTTGAAGGCAATGTTGGTGGCAAGCGAGGTCTTTCCCATGCCGGGCCGGCCGGCCACGATGATCAGGTCGGAATCGTGAAGACCGCCGATCTTCTGGTTCAGATCATCCAGCCCGGTTGTCTTGCCGGCGATATGGCCGCCCGAATTGAGCGCCCGCTCGATGTGCGAGATCGCCGTGTGTGTTGCCACGTTGAAGCTTTGCGCCTCGTTCTGTCCGGCCGCGCCTTCCGCAACCTGATAAAGCGCGGCTTCCGCGCGCTCGACCTGCTGCATCGGTTCTACCGACTCGGAGGTGTCCATGGCTTCTTCGACAAGGTTCCGGCCCACCGAGATCAGCTCGCGCAGGAGGGCCAGATCGTAGATCTGCTCTGCCAGTTCGCGCGGGGCCAGCAGGCCATGTCCATCAGCTGTAAGCCGGGCCAGATAGGCAACACCGCCCAATTCGGCCAGCGTCTCGTCCGATTCGAAATAGGGCTTGAGAGTGACGGGCGTGACCACCGCCTTGCGGTCCAGCAATTGGAGGATCCGCTCATAAATCCGGGCATGGACAGGCTCGAAAAAATGGGCGGATGTAAGGGTGGTTGGCAGCTCCTCAATCACGCGGTTGTCGATCAGGACTGCGCCCAGAAAGGCGGCCTCGGCCTCGACATTGGAAGGGAGCTGGCGAGTGGGTGACTCGTCGCTGCGGATCAGGAGGGCTTCATCGGGCATGTGCGGGACAGAATGCGCATCCCGGCGAGCCACGGCAAGCAGCATTTAAGACTGAATTATTCCACAGCTTGTGGATGGACTGAAAAGCTTGCTCCCCCATGCTGCAATTGCGTAAGGCGCTTCGATTATGTCCGATCCGCGCATTTCCCATATTGATCTCGACGAGGCGACCATCTTGTGGCGCAATGCCGATATTGAACAGGAAAGGCGCATCGCGATCTATGACCTGATCGAGGAGAACCGCTTCAAGCCGCTGCGATCCTATGATGCCGGTCATCTTGGGCCATACAGGCTGCAGCTATCGGTACAGGACGGGCGGCTGGCGCTTGACCTTGCCGATGACAGCGGCGGGCAGCTGGAAACACTGGTGTTGGGGCTTGGCCGTTTTCGGCGGCTGATCCGCGAATATTTTGCGATCTGCGAAAGCTACTATCAGGCCATTCGCAAGGCCACCGCAGCAGAGATTGAGACCATCGATATGGCGCGGCGCGGCGTTCACGATCAGGCGGCAGAATTGCTGCTGGAACGCCTTGAAGGAAAAGTGGAAACTGATTTCCCCACGGCACGGCGTCTCTTTACCCTGGTCTGCGTCCTGCATATCAGGGGGTGAGTCAAACGACTGGCGGGGATAAGGCGAATGGCACGCAAGGGGAGGAGTACGCGGCTCAGGCTGATGGCAGCGGTTGTGCTCGTAGCCCTGATCGCTGGTGGATACGGCTGGTGGCATCTTCGCCACTGGCAGCCATCGCGCGCTGAATTTCCAGTGCAGGGCGTTGAGATCGGTTTTGCCGACGGCGAGGTCAACTGGCGGGCGCTCAAGGCGATTGGCGCCAATTTTGCCTATCTCGATGCGAGCGCCAGCGTCTTTGCGCGCGATCCCGCTTTCGGCGAAAACCTGAAGCAGGCCAAAGCTGCCGGGATGAAAGTTGGCGCTGTCCATCTCTATGATCCTTGCCAGCCAGCGGACAAGCAGGCGGGCAACTTCGTCGTTGTCGTCCCGCGGGACAGAAAAATGCTGCCGCCAGCGGTTGAGTTCACCGGTGATGCAGACGATTGCCCGGTCAAGACCAGCGATGCCGAGGTTGAGAGCGAACTGATGACCTTCCTCAACCAGATCGAGACACATACCGGGATGCCGACCATCCTGAAACTTGGTCCCGGATTCGAGGCGCGATATGCGATGGCATCCAGAATTGACCGGATACTGTGGCTGACGCGCAGCCGGCTCCAGCCCGACTATGCTGGGCGGCCATGGACCTTGTGGACTGCCAATTCAGGATTGATGACCGATGTCACTGCCGGAGAATTGCGGTGGGTGGTGGTGCAGCCATGAGCGTGGGCCGCGATGCCCTTGTCGCTGCTGCGCGCGAGGCCGCCGGGAAGGCCTATGCGCCGTATTCGGATTTTCCAGTGGGCGCGGCGCTTGCCTTTGAAGATGGCACGGTTGTGACCGGCGCCAATGTGGAAAATGCCAGTTATGGACTATCGCTTTGTGCTGAAACGGTCGCCGTGGCGAGCGCGATGAAGCAGGGCCTGCGGGGCGGACTGGTTGCGCTGGCCGTGGTGGGCGGCGCGGGCGGCGCGGACGGGGCCGCAGTGGTCACGCCGTGCGGGCGCTGCCGTCAGGTGTTGCTGGAGCTGGCTCAGCTGGGCAGCACGGACCCGCTGGTATGGTTCGGCGAAGGGGCAGATGCAGCACATGCGAGGCTGTCCGAGCTCTTGCCTCACGCCTTTGGTCCGGCAACGCTTGCCTAGGCAGGCTGCGCCGTGATCCATTCCAGCAGAGCCGCCAGACATTCGCGTCCCAGCAGCTTCGATCGCTGCGGGCTCCAGCCTTGCTGGGGGCAAGGCGCGGCATTGTGATCCTTGAACGGCATTTCCAGCGTCATCGCGGTGCAGCCGTATCGCTCGGCGATCTGATTGGTCGCCATGGCTAGATTTCCGGTCCCGGGCGGCGTTTGCGGGTAACCCAGTTCGGTCTGAAAATCGGGGGTGCGCCGCTTGAGAATCTGCTTGTAACGCTCAAAGTCCATGCTCTGTTCTTCGGTGAGTGACGGAATTCCATTGAATCCGGCCAGGAACACGCCGGGTATTGCTTCGTCGCCATGAACATCCATCGCAAAGTCCACGCCGCTGCGATCCATTGCACCGCGTATGGCGACGATTTCGGGAGAGTGATCGAGTGAGGGTGATGCCCATTCGCGATTGAGGTTGGTTCCGCAGGCATTAGTGCGCATGTGCCCCCGAAACGAACCGTCCGGGTTGGCATTGGGCACGATGTGGAATCGGCACACGCGGCGCAGCTCACGCCCCAGCATGTCTGCCGGATCGGTAAGAGCCTCCAGCGCACCTTCCATCCACCATTCGGCCATGCTCTCGCCCGGGTGCTGGCGAGCGATGAGCCAGACGCGTGTCGGGCCGCTGCCCATCGACAGGCAATCGATGGTGCGCTCGTCCAGCGTGCGGCCAAGCGAAGCGTAATCGACTCCGCTTTGTCCTGCGATGCGCGAGACAAGGTCGTGATGCCGCTCCATCGAATATGGCGCGAAATAGGCGAACCAGGCGATATCGCCTGAAGGTTGGCAGCCGATAGTCAGGCTGCCGCCGTCGGCGCCTTCGTCCCAATGGGTGCTGGCGCGCGTCCAGTTGGTCCGGTCCTGTGACATGCAGGCCTGATAATTGGGCCAGCCTCTGGGATAAGCCGCGTCGTTCAGCCCGGTGATCCGCAAAGTCAGGTCGCGGCCCTTGCAGCCCGAAACGCGGAAATGGAACCACTGGAAAAACTCCGATCCGTGATCGCACCGGATCGCCAGCTTTGCTTCTGCCCCATCAATGGAAAGGACTTCGATATTGCCTGAATCGAATGCGGCGCTGATCTCAATCTGATTCATTTGACCAGGATAGTTTCACCGGATCGTCCGGGGAAGTCCTGGAACAAGGCTTCGGCCATCTTCGCCGCGCCAAGTTGAGTCTGTGCCAGGGGCGATCTGGATCGCGCCGAAAATCTGGCACGTCCTTCCCAAAGGGTCTGCCCCGTCGCCCGGTCCCTGATCACGATGGACAGGCGCGTTTCTATCATCTCCGGTGGCGGCCCCGAAAGATCGAGACCAATCCCGATGCCAACGCCCGAGCCATAGCTGCCAGCGTTTCCACCGACGCCGACACTGACCGGGCTGTCGCCGCGCGCGGGGCGCAACATATCGCGTTCCAGCGCAAGGACTGCAACCTGATCGCTGCTGTTGTTTCCAGCGGCTGGCCTGCTGTATCCGATTCGGCTCAGTTCGCGGGATATGGCAGCCGCGAAGCTGCGAAATTCAAGGCTGTTGCCTTGCTGGCCAACCGCTGGCTCTACGACAATGCTTCCCTGTTCGAGCGCGCTTGTGTCAGGCAAATGGAAGCGCGTTACTTCTACCGGGCCAACCGGAGCGACGCAGGCGGACAGGCTTGTCAGGCCAAGTGCGGCGATGGCTGCGAACAGAGGTTTCACGGCATCTCTTCCATAGTGAGGGCAGAACTTCCATAGCGAAGGCGGACTGAGAGCTTGGGGATAAGCTGTGCAGCATTTAGAGCGTATTAACTATTTAATCTTTCGATGATAGCGCATGCTTCGATGACTTTGAAACTCCCTGTGCTCGTGACCGGCGGTGCCGGCTATATTGGAAGCCACGCCGTCCTTGCCCTGGTCGATGCCGGTTGGCCGGTCGCGGTCATTGATAATCTGACAACCGGATTCAAATTCGCGATTCCCGGCGATGTGCCCTTCTATGAGGGCGACATCGAGGATGCTGAGCTGCTGGCCCGGATTTTTTCTGAGCAAGGCATGACTGGGGGGCAGGGCGCGATCATGCATTTTGCCGGATCGGTCGTCGTTCCTGAATCGGTTGAGAACCCGCTGAAGTACTATCACAACAACACGGCCAAGAGCCGGGCGCTGGCCGATGCTGCGGTAAAGGCGGGCGTGCCCCATTTTATCTTCAGCTCGACCGCGGCGACTTATGGAATTCCCGAAGTATCGCCAGTGCGGGAGGATGTGCCAAGGCAGCCTATCAATCCTTATGGCATGTCGAAGCTGATGACAGAGCTGATGCTGGCCGATGTTTCGGCGGCCCACCCGCTTAACTACTGCGCGCTGCGTTATTTCAATGTGGCGGGCGCCGATCCTGAAGCGCGCACCGGCCAGTCAACCGCCGGCGCGACTCACCTCATCAAGGTGGCGGTGGAGGCGGCGCTGGGTAAACGCGATGCGGTCAGCATCTTTGGAAGTGATTACGATACGCCCGACGGAACAGGCGTGCGTGACTATATCCACGTCTCCGATCTGGCTGCCGCCCATGTCCTTGCGCTTGAAGCTTTGATTGCGCAGCCGGGCCGGTCCCTGACGATGAATTGCGGCTATGGCCGGGGTTTTTCGGTACTGGAAGTGCTCGATGCGGTCGACCGGGTGACCAATCTCACCATAGAGCGGCGTATGGAGGGAAGGCGGGCCGGAGACCCCGATTCGCTGATATCCGACAATCGCCGGATCAGGGAAACGCTGCCTTGGGAGCCGAAATTTGCCGATCTCGACACGATCGTCTCCCACGCCGTGCAATGGGAAAGAAAGCTCGGTGGAATGCGGTCACGCGCTTGACTTTGGCGCTTGTGCCGACTAACGGCGCGGCTTCGAATTTATGGCGGTCGGTAACCGTCTCAACGCGTTTACAGACGAGATAACAATGAAGATCCGTAACAGCCTGAAGTCTCTCAAAGGCCGCCATCGCGATAATCGCGTCATTCGCCGCCGTGGCCGGACTTACGTCATTAACAAGACGAACCGTCGCTTCAAGGCTCGCCAGGGCTGAATGATGCCCTGCCGCGATTCGGTCGCGGCTGAAAGGCCAGATTCGTTCGCAGCTGAACGGCCAGAAAAGAGCCTCCGTGAATGCGGGGGCTTTTGTCATGTCTGACAATGTGAAAGCCGTTGTCTTCGATATTGGCCGCGTCCTTGTCCAATGGGATCTGCGTCACTTGTATGCCAAGCTGATCGATGATG
>JAHRVR010000204.1 GCA_019090585.1 Sphingomonadaceae bacterium | reverse complement strand
GATGCCTGTGAGCGGGTCCGCAAGGGCATCGCCAACATAGCCGATGTCACCTGCTGCGTCGGCCAGCGCGCGGCTCATCCCGCCAGCTACGGCGCAGTCATTGCCGACGCCGACCCAGTTCGCGGCATCACCTGTCGCGCCGTGGCCGGTGATGGAAAGCCACACGAGGCCCGGCACTTCGCGCACAATCTGGTCGGCATCGATACCAAGATGCCGGAGCGCGCGTGGGCGCGATGCTTCGAGCACGAAATCCGCCTTGCGGATCAGCTCGATCAAGCGATCACGTTCCATCTCGCAGGTCAGGTCAACAGCGATGCAATCCTTGCCCTGGTTGACGATCTCGAAAGTCAGCGGATCGCTCGAGCGGATGAGGTCTGGGCGTTTTCGGCTCTCGACCTTGATAACCTTTGCCCCTGCCAGCCACAGCAAATGCCCGGCAAGCGGCCCGGCCCATATGGCGGACATATCGACAACCAGCGGGACATGCCCGCTGGGGCGCTGGCGGTGGGGGCCTTCCGACAACACTTCGACAGGGGGCGATGCGGGCTCTTCGTCTGAACATGCCACCGGCAGGCCCAGTGTGCGGCCCGTTGCCAGCAATTCGTGGCTGTCGTGCCTGAGCACTTCTGCGGCGATGGCATCCTCGTCGGCATCTTCCATGCCTTCCTTGCCAAACAGCGCTGGCAGGTATTCACGATCAGCTCCGCGCATGATGGTCAGGGCAAACCAGCTGCCGTCGCGCGTGGGATGGAGGTGGCTGCCGCCGACACCGGTCGACTGTTTGCCTCTGATCTCGAAATCCCGTGCGGAACCGCGCTCACCAACGATGGTTTGCCCGTCGAGATCTGCAATTCTTGCCGATCCGGTTATTTCGCCGAGTTCGCTCAGCTTCCTGCCAGCCCAGCGTGACAGCGGGATATGAGGCCCACGCCCTGCGGCGGCGGGGCCGGTTGGAACATCAATCGACAAGGACGTCCTTCACCATGCGGCGCAGCAGCTTGCCCATTTCATTGTAAGGCAGCGCATCGACGAAAACGATCTTTTCCGGGACGCGCGAGGAGCGCAGCCGTTCACGCACCAGTTTCCTGACTTCATCCTCGCAAGGCTGGTCGCAGCCTTTGCGCGTGACAATGGCAAGACCCACTGCATCGCCCCATTCGACCGAGGGGATGGCTGTGGCGCAGGCATCGGCGACGTCGGGATGGGTCAGCACGACATCTTCGATCTCGCCCGGTGACATGTTTTCACCGCCGCGAACAATCACGTCATCGGCGCGGCCTGACAGGAACAGATAGCCGTCCTCATCCATGTAGCCAGCATCACGGGTTGGGAACCAGCCTTCCGCGTCCAGAGCGCTCTTCCCCTTGTACTCGCCGGAAACCTGCTCCCCGCGCACATAGATCTCGCCGAGTTCTCCGGCGGGCTGGACAACGCCGTCCTCGCCGCGAATCTCGATCTCCACGGTCGGGAGTGGCAGGCCAAGTGAGGTGAGGCGCGCGCGCACCTTCGGGTCGTCTGAGCTGATCGCTGCGCGATGCTCCTCGGGGCCGAGCAAAGCAATGGTCGAGCTTGTCTCGGTGAGGCCGTAGCTGTTGGTGAAATTGGTGTCCGGCAACATGGAGAGCGCCTTCTGGATGATCTCCAGCGGCATTTTCCCGCCGCCATAGGCGATTGAACGCAATGACGAGAGCTCGGCCGAGACGCCTTTTTCCATCTTCTCTATGATGCGCGCCATCATCGTTGGCACGACAAAGGCATTGGTGATTTTTTCCTCTTTGACCAGTTCAAGCCAGGCTTCCGGCTCGAAGGCGGGCAACATGACAATCCGGCGATTGGCATAAGTGGAGGATAGCAGCGCGGAGATGCCCGCGATATGGTAGGGCGGGACCACTACCAAGGCAGCATCGGCCTCGTCAGCAGAAGCGAACTCCACCGTTCCCAGGATATAGCCCAGCAAGTTGGAGTGGCGCAGGATTGCTGCCTTTGGCGCCGCTGTCGTGCCGCTGGTGAACAGCTGCACGGCAATGCCTTCGCCCGGATCGTACTCGCGCTCGCCGGAGGCAGGCCATGATTCCTGTGCCTTGAGCGTGAAGAGTTCGCGGGAATAGACCATGTGGCCTTGACCGGCGGCGATTCGCTCGACTCGCTCTTCGTCGCCGATGACAAGGGCCGGCGATATCCGTTCGAGCAGGGCGGCAAGGTCCGTATCGGGCAGCCGGTAATTCAGCGGGCAGTAGGGAACACCCGCCAAAGCCGCGCCGAACAGCGCGATAAGCGATGCTTCGCTGCTCTCGTCCAACAGCGCGACATATTCAGCGCCGCTTTCGTGGATGATCTCAAACGCGCCGCGTGCGGCCGCCAGCAGATCGGAATAAGTCCACCTCTTGCCCTCGCAGACAAGCGCTACGCGGTCCGGCGCGGCATCCGCCGCCATTTCGAGAAGCAGGGCAATGTTCATGCGTTATGCTCTTTGCAAGAAATTCAGTCGGAAGCCGGAAGAGGCTTTGCCTCCTTGGTTGCAAGAGCGATGCCGTCCACCGAAAGCGAGCCTTTGCCCGGCTTCACGCAGAGCACCTCATAGGTGTTGTCGGCATCGACATAGCGCTTGCCCATCAGCGTGCCGTTGCTGTGATCGGCGCAAAGCGATGCTTCATCGGCGGGCTTGGCTTCGCCCATCGGTGTGCCGCCGCATTCGATGGCGCTGGCCGCACAACGGATAACCATGACCTCGGTGTCGCAAGCAGCGCTTTTAAGGCGGGTTCCAGGTTTCATTATCTTGTCCTTGCAAAGTCCATTCAGGTAATCGTTCCGGACGCCTTTAGTCGCTCAATGCGGTCCCATTCAAGGCCCAGCTCAAGAACTATCGTTTCGGTCAGTTCAGATGCCTGCGGCGAACGGCCCGTGGTTGAGGGTTTATCATCGCCCCGCACCCGATTTAGTTGATACGGGTTCGGAGGCGCGAACTAAGCAATCGCGCCTTTGGCTTTGAGTTCCTCAATACGGTCCCACTCGATGCCGGATTCCATCAGGACGATTTCAGTGTGTTCTGAAGCCTGCGGAGCGCGCGTTGTTTCCAGCGGCTCGCCGTTCCACTGCACGGGGCCGCGCACCAGCCTGATCGGGTCGCCGCCATCGAGCGATTCGACTTCTATGACCATGTCATTGGCCAGTGCCTGCTCGTCCTGTGACATTTCCTCGAAACTGAGGACAGCGGCCCACTGGCCCTTCAATGTCTTGAGCTTCTCACGCCAATAATCGAAAGGTTTTTCGGCGAAGGCTTCGACGAGGGTATCGCTTGCTGCCTTGGCATTCTTGAACAGCGACAGGACATCGGCGAAGCGTGGGTCTTGGGCGGCCTCGGGTCGACCGACATGAACAAAGGTATCTTCGATCAGGCCGGTTGGGCTGAGAATGCACAAGTTGATCGTGCGCTCGTCCGAGGTCCAGAAGTTACCGAGGAATGGGTTTACCTTCATTCCGCCCGATGTCGGCATTGCCGCTCGCTGGGCCACACCGTGCTCCATGACCTGACTGAGCGAGGCGCCCGAGGCCCACCACGCTGTCGATTGCAGCGAGACGTCCATCACAGCGCCTTCGCCGGTTTTCTCGCGGTTAAACAGCGCCGCTGAAATGCCGCCGGCGATGAACATGCCGCCGATCGAATCGCCAAACGCGGGAATGGATTGACCCAGAGGCCCGCCGAGTTCTTCCGGGCTTGACGCATAGGCGATGCCGCTGCCGGCCCAGAATACCGTGCCATCGAAGCCGCCACGGGCGAAGTCCGGACCTTTTGCTCCAAAGGCGCTGCCTCGCGCATAGATGATGTTCGGATTGACGGCCTGGATATGCTCGACATCGAACTTGTTTTTTTGCCGGTGATGGGGAAGAAAGTTGGTCAGGAAGACGTCCGCGGTTTTTGCGAGTTCGTAAAGAACTTCCTGGCCCTCTGGTTTTGACAGATCGATGCCAACGCTGCGTTTGCCGCGGTTGGGATGTTCGATCAGAGTGTGGCGGAGCGGATCAACCTCAAAGCCGCCCAGATTGAGAAAGCCGCGCTGCGTATCGCCGCGAACCGGGTGCTCTACTTTGATCACGTCGGCGCCCCAGTCAGCAAGGATTGCTCCGGCGGCGGGGGTGAATGTGAATTGCGCGACTTCCAGAATGCGCACGCCGTCCATCACTTTTGTAGGCATTGTGATCCTGTCCCCGATCAAACCGGAAATTGCACCGGAAATTGCACCAGAAATTACATCGGCACATGCCGACGCGTCGCAGCGCAGTATCTGGGCGCAAACGACATGACGATCAAGGTGGTCGCTTATCGCGCTGACGATGAAGAGCTGTTTACGCGGTGTTTCAACTCTGGCGATGATGTTTGAGTTCCGAATTGATTGCAGGTCTGCCGCGATTGATGTTTTCGCGCGCCAGGTTGCGTCAAATTCACTTGACCGGGAGCGCCGGAAACTCCTAAGGGCTTTTATTATAACCTAGGTTATTAGTTTTGCGTGAGCCCATTAGAGGGGCCGGAACCGGAGATCGTTAGAATGAAGAAGTTTGCATCCATCGCCCTGATCGCAACCGCAATGGCCGTCGCTGCTGCGCCGAGGGCTGCATTCGCGGAAGACGAGGCTGCGCCTGCAACGTTGGAAGTCAAGCGTGGTGCCATGCTCTACAACGCGGAAGGTAAGCGCGTGGGTAATGTCTATCGCGCCACCAGTGAAGGCGATGCCATGCTGATCTATCGCGGCAGGATGATTACTATCTCTGCTTCAACACTGAGCGAAGTTGACGGCAAGCTGACCACTTCGCTGACCAGGAAAGAAATCGCGGCCACCCGCTAAGTCCCGGATCAGGCAAAATTGATATTAGGGCGGTGCTTCTAGCGCCGCCCTTTTGTTATTGTCCGGAGCCGGTCTCAGCTGCGGTTCATATTCTCATAGATGCGATCCAGCAGCTGCTTGAGCGTGCTCAGTTCGCTTTCCGAAAATCCGTTGAATGTCAGGTCTTCGCTCTCTTGAGCAATCACCGAT
>JAHRVR010000203.1 GCA_019090585.1 Sphingomonadaceae bacterium | reverse complement strand
CGATCGGGCCGGAACAGGCCCTCATCTTCCCAATGGGCGTACCACTTCGCTTCGATCGAAGCGGGATCGAACGTTGTGTCGAGCATAGAGGCAGGCGATTTTTCACTCATGGCGCGGGGCTTTGCCAGTGCCCGCATGAAGGCGCAAGGCCAGCGAACACGATGAGGCAAATCGCCGCTAGCACCTTGCCGCCACCCGCGTTTTCCCGCATGACTCAGGGACCATGAATGAAGGGGCACAATTCAATGTCTTGGGGGACAAAACGGGCGAGGAGCAGGCGCTTGCGCTGACCGGCTCCCTCCGGGTCAGTTCGATTGGTGAGCTTGACGCGCAGCTTGATGAACTCGAGGGCGAATTTGTCCGTCTGGACCTGTCGGGTGTGACCGATATCGATACCTCCGGGGCATGGCTTGTCCTTCGCCTTGCCGAAGATCGCAAAGCCGAAATCGTCGGAGCCAGCGAGCGGGCGCAGCGCCTGATGCACGCGGTAAGCACTATCCGCGAAAGCGAGGAGGAGCGCCCGCCTGAAGCCGACCTGCTGGAACGGACCGCAGGCGAGCTTGGGCAGGTTGTCATTAACTTTCTGAACGGAGTGGTCCGGTCGATCGCCTTTATGGGCGCTGCGATCGAATCGTTCGGCCATATCATCCGGCACCCTTCGCGCCTGCGTGTGATGTCTCTTGTCCATCATATGCAGTATATTGGCGTCAATTCGCTATGGATTATTGGGCTGATGAGCTTTCTGATCGGCATTGTGATCGCCCAGAAGGGGGCGGTGCAGCTCCGGCAATTCGGAGCAGAGATCTACACCATCAACCTGACCGGCCGCCTTGCCATGCGTGAACTTGGTATCTTGATGACTGCGATCATGGTTGCGGGGCGCTCAGGCTCGGCATTCGCCGCCCAGATCGGCACCATGAAGCTCACCGAGGAAATCGATGCGATGCGCACCATCGGCGTTTCACCGATCGAGGTGCTCGTCATCCCGCGGGTGCTGGCGACGATACTGATGATGCCGCTGCTTGGCTTTTATTCGGCTGTGATCTCCATCATTGGCGGTGCCGCGATTTCCAATGTCGTGCTCGACATTCCTTTTCTTACGTTCCTGTCGCGTATCCAGGAAGTCGTGCCGATGACTGACATCTGGGTATGCCTGATCAAGGCGCCTGTCTTTGGACTGATCGTGGCGCTGGCTGGCTGTTATCAAGGCATGCAGGTTAAATCCAATGCAGAGGAAGTTGGCCTGCGCACGACCCAGTCGGTCGTCATCGGTATTTTCTCGGTCATCGTGCTGGACGCCTTTTTTGCGATTTTCTTTACAGAGATCGGTTGGGAATGAGCGAGGAACCAGGCGCCCAAGACTACCCCATCGTCGTTGAGGGTTTGCGAAATTCCTTTGGGCCGCATGTGATCCACGAGGACCTTGATCTCAAAGTCAGACGCGGCGAAATTCTCGGTGTGGTCGGCGGCTCAGGTTCGGGGAAATCGGTGCTGATGCGCAGCATCATCGGGCTGCAAATCCCGGATGAGGGCGACATCCGCATACTTGGACAATCGATTACCAGTGCAGAGCCGGACGAGCAGATCGGCGTTCGGTCTCATTGGGGCGTGCTGTTCCAGGGCGGCGCGCTGTTTTCTACCCTGACCGTGGGAGAGAATGTCGAAGTCCCACTCAAGCAGTTTTATCCTGAACTGAGCGACGAGCTGCGCGAAGAAATTGCGCGCTTCAAAGTGCAGTTATCCGGCCTTTCGGAAGATGCGGCGTTCAAATTTCCTTCCGAACTGTCCGGAGGAATGCGCAAACGCGCCGCGCTGGCACGTGCGCTGGCGCTTGATCCGGAACTGCTGTTTCTTGATGAACCGACCGCGGGGCTCGATCCGATCGGAGCGGCAGCTTTCGATGCGTTGACGCGGGAACTCAAGGAAACGCTGGGCCTTACTATTTTCCTGATTACCCACGATCTCGATACGCTATACGAAATTTGTGACCGGGTGGCGGTGATTGCCGATAAGCAGGTCATTGCGGTGGGAACGATTCCCGAATTGCTGGCAACCGATCACCAGTGGATACAGGAATATTTCAATGGTCCGCGTGGCCGGGCGGTAAAGGCAACGCGCAATCGGCTGGCGGGCATGGACAAGTCAGAAGTCACGGAGGCATAAAGCAGGGGCAGATGGAAACTCGGGCAAACCATATATGGGTGGGGGTGATCACGCTGGCGCTGTTGGCCTTGCTTGCAGCTTTCATCGTCTGGATCGCGCGGCTGAATGAAGGCAGCCAGAACGAGTACGATGTCTTTTTCAGGCAATCGGTGGCCGGGGTGGCGAAGGGGTCTGCGGTCTCCTACTCAGGCGTGCCGGTTGGCAAAGTCGACATTATCGAGCTTTGGAACAAGGATCCCAGCTTTGTGCGCGTGCGCATCAGCGTGGATGAAGATGTGCCGATCGTAATCGGTACGACCGCGACGATCCAAGGCAGCTTTACCGGGGTTTCGGACATAGAGCTTGAAGGCGGGAAGAAAGGTGCGCCGCCGATAAGCGAGCCCGGCCCCGAAGGCGTTCCGGTCATTCCAACCAAAACCGGCGGGCTGGGAGCCATCCTGTCCAGCGCGCCGTTGCTGCTCGAGCGTCTGGCGACCCTGACAGAGAGCCTCAATCTCCTACTTTCGGAGGAAAACCGCCGATCTGTCGCCGGAATCCTGCGCAACACGAACAGCATTACCGCAGATCTGTCGCAGGCCGCACCGGAAATGCAAAAGACGCTGTTGAACATGCAGACGGCGCTGGAACAGGCGACCGTCACTCTTGCAAAATTCGAAGGCGTAGCTGTGAAGACCAATGAATTGCTGGGTGAGGAGGGCTCCTCGCTTGCTGTGCAACTGCGCGAGACACTGGGCTCTGCCGAAGCAGCGATGGACGAGCTGAACAAGACGCTCGTCGATGCGCGGCCGGCATTGCAAAGAGTATCGACGTCGACTTTGCCTACGGTGGAGGCCGCGATCCGCGATCTTCGTTCAACGAGCCGGGCGCTGCGAAATGTGACCGAGAAGATCGACGAGAGGGGCGCAGGAGCGGTTCTCAAAGGCAACGGATTGCCGGACTATACACCATGAACAGTGCGATAGATGACAGGGATAGCAGGGGCATGAGATTGGCCATTGGCAAGACAGGATTGGTGCTGGCGGCGGTTTTTGGATTGGCCGGTTGCGTGAGCCTGGGAGGGGAAGTTCCCGATCAGCTCATCACGCTGACGGCGGATCAACGGGTGCCCGCCGGGGATATCGCCAGCGGAGAGATCGGCAATGCGATTGTGATCCTCGATCCCGATGCGGACCGCCGCATTGATGTTGCCCGCGTGCTCGTCCAGATCAACGATTCCACCGTGGCGTATCTCAAGGATGCTGTGTGGGTAGAAAAACCTGCGCGCCAGTTCCGGCGGTTGCTGGCAGAAACTGTGCGCGCCAATAGCAAGCGCGTGGTTGTCGAAGGCAGCGATTTCGAAGTGAGCGGCAAGACAGTTGTGTCCGGGCGGCTTTCCGAAATGGGCTATGATGCGCGGGTGCAGGCGGTCATCGTGCGTTTCGACGCGATTGTTGAACAGGAGGATGGCACCGTCCGTTCGCGCCGCTTTGAATCAGAGATACCGGTATTGAGAGCCAAAGCGGCAGTGGTGGCCCCGGCTCTTAACGAAGCGGCCAATGAAGTGGTGAAGGAGGTTGCCAACTGGCTGGGCGAGTGACGGGACCGCTCTAGCTTTCGATTTCCTTGATGATCCCATCAATCCAGCGATGCGGCGCTGCTGCATTGCCGATGTTGCAGACAAATTCCTGCCCGCGTTTGACCGAATCCAGGTTGGTCGCACCGGTCCAGCGCTCCGGCTTTGCGTGATAGGATAGGCCAAAGTCCTTCAGCCATGATGGCACTTTCCATGCATTGAGCGGTCCGCCACTGCGTGTCAGCCTCAGGCTGCCAGCTGCCCTTTGCGCTGTGTTTCCCGGTCCGTGGTAGATGCTGTTGGCAGCCCCCCAGTCACCGCTGAAATGCGGATGGCGGCGGGGCGGGGGTGTCCATTCGCGATGCACCGCGATCTCATCGGGGCTGCCGTGGCAGGTGACGTGCATATAGCCAAAGATACGGTGGTGGCGTTCCTTTGTTGCCGGATCGGCAAAGAGCCCGAAGAACAGGAAGAGGTCTCCTGACGTTACACCTTGATTGCGCAAGTGGCCCTGTGCGCCGCCGGTCTGGCCGAGCCAGCACTTGCCATCGGCGAACATCGGATCGTCGTGACACGTGTTTCTTTGTGACATCCGGCCCTTTGTGGCGGCTTTGACGTGATCTCCAAGGCCGATTGCGCCGTAAGTCGTTTGCTCGTCCTGCGATGCCGGGATTGGCAGCGATATGGGGCGTCCGCCGATGATCGGCGAAGGCGCGCCGCCATAGCTGCTGTCAAACCCCTTGCGGCTCAGGATAATGCGCATCAGGCCGTTCGATTTACGCTTTGGCCAGTTCGGCAAACCGCATGGCGAACTGGAACGCCTCAAAGCGCGCTTGCCGGGTTTGTGCGGCTTCGGCATCGCTGCCCCATAGTTCGGCCTGCCAGTCCTCTTCAAGGCTGGCTGCTGCCCACAGGGCCTGAGCGTCGGCGCCCGGCTCTATGGCTGTCAGCGCGATGATCAGCGATGCGGACAGGCTGGTCAGCATGTGTAGCGCGGCAAGAGTGAAGTTGTCCTGCGCGCCAAGGACGGCTGCCATCTGCGTGAGCGTCGCTTTGGGTTGCGGGCGGTGGATGATGCCGCCGATACGCTCAAAATGAACATCCCAGCGCTGTTCTGCTGCAAGCAGCAGTGGCTCCCAAACTTCGAGTTGCCGCTCATGCAAGGCATCACCCTCATCGCCGCGATAGCAAAGCGTATCGGTATCGGCATAGGCAGCCAGTTCGGCCACCAGCGCGTCTCGCGTTTCTCTCACCGCGTCGATCGCATAATCGGCAAGGTCGCGAAGCTGAAAGGCGGACGGATCAATTGTCTCGCCCTGCCGGGCCCATTCTTCTGCCATGGCCCCGGCAAGGACTTTGGTCGGGACGACTTGCGGATTGCGTGCCGGCGTTTTTACACCGCGCCCATCAAGCGCGATGCGCCAGCCGCCATCATCCTGCTCGGTCGTGACGTTCTTGTAGAATCGCTTCATCACCAGATCCGCATCAAACGCCGTGCCCTGTTCAAAGCGGAGTCTTCCACATGCGTGCCAGAACAGATGGCATGAACAGCGCATCGAGAAGCCCCACGCCCATGAAGATATAGCCGGCAATTTTCGGTAGCTCGATCTTGTCTGCATAGATGAGCAGCCCGAGCAGGAAGAGGCCCATCCCCGTCCAGCGTACCGCCTGAATCACCATCCAGCGGGTCTTGGCGGTGTCCTCGTTCATGCCAGTAAATACTCCGTCAGTTGCGCCGGTGTTTCGGCAACGAATTCGGCGCCTGCTGCGACAAGGTCCTGCGGGGTGTGATAGCCCCAGTCCACGCCAATCCCACGTATGCCGGCATTGCCCGCCATTTCGATATCGAACACCGTATCACCAATCATCACCGCATTTCCGGCATCGGCTGCCGCGTCGAACAGAGCGGTATTCACCATTGAAGGATCGGGTTTTGACGGATGGCCATCAGCAGTTTGAAGTGTCACGAACTTGTCCGTGATGCCGTGGCTGGCAAGGCAATGAGTCAGTCCGCGATCGGACATGCCTGTTGCCACGCCCAGTAGCCAGCCTGCGCCTTGCAGCGATTCCAGAACTTCGAGAATGCCCGGGATCAGCGGTTGCGAAAGACGCCCTTCGCTGCGTGCGGTGCGGAAGGCCAGCTTGTAGCTCTCTACCAGGGCGTCATGTATTTCGGGCTCAGCATTGGGCGCAAGTCGGAGCACGGCAACCGGCAGGCTGAGGCCGACGACGCGGCGCACATGGTTGCGCTCGGGCGGGGCAAGGCTCTGTGCGGCGAAGGCTTCTTCCATCGCTTCGCAAATGCTGGCCTGACCATCGATCAGGGTGCCGTCGCAATCAAATATGGCAAGCCGCGTGGTCATGGCGCCAGCCTGCGCATGAGCCGGGCGAGCGCCAGCGAACCCTGATCTTCAAGTCCAACCGATCCGGCGATTTGGCGGCACAGTGCATTGCCCCGGGCAAGGTGGAACTGCACCGCCCCATTGCCGGTCAAAACCAGCGGTGTATGCGCGGCACGCGGACCGTCCGGCGTTTGTGCGAAAATCATGCCAAAGCCGACTTCTGCGATCAGCGTTTCCATCAGCGCGCGATCTTGCGAGTGAAACGCCGTGTTGGGATGCATCAGCGTTTGCCCCCTTTCGGCGGCGGTTTGCGTGATGACTTGCGCACAGGCTTCTTGCCGGTGGTGGGGGATCCCCGGCTGCGGCGCTCACCCCGGCGTTCCTTGCGATATTGCTTGGCGTGTTGTTTGGCCGCGCGTTTCTTTGCCTCGCGCGTGGGCGGGGCGGGCGCTTCGATTACCACTTCTCCCAGCTCCTCATCGAAGCCGAGCTGTTTCATGCTGGCGGCAAAATGTTCGGAAAGCGGTGCGGTGACATCGATCTGGTCACCATCGGGATGGTCGATGATCAGGCGGCGGGCATGAAGGTGCATCTTGCGGCTGATGCTGCCGGTCAAAAAAGCGCCCTGTCCGCCATATTTTCCGTCGCCGACAATGGGATGGCCAATTGCCGCCATATGGACGCGCAGCTGGTGCGTGCGGCCGGTAAGCGGGTGCAGCTCCAACCATGCGGCGCTGTTTCCGGCCCGTTCAATCATGCGATACCGTGTGCGGGCTGTCTGCCCGTTTTCCTCATCGACATGCATTTTTTCGCCGCCAGTGCCCGGCTGCTTGGACAGCGGCAGTTCAATCAGACCGTCGGCGATATCCGGCACGCCGACCACCAGCGCCCAATAGATCTTCTTGGCCGAGCGACCTGAGAATCGCTTGGAAAAGAATGCGGCGCTTCCGGGCGTGCGGGCGATCAGCAGGACGCCGGATGTATCCTTGTCTAGCCGGTGGACAAGGCGCGGGCGCGGGCCATTCTCTCCTGCAAATGCATCGAGCAGTCCATCGACATGGCGCGTAGTGCCCGTGCCGCCCTGTGTCGCCAGACCCGGTGGCTTGTTGAGCACAATTGCGGCGCGGTCCTGTTCGAGGACGAGGCTTTGCGCTTGCTCCAGTTCCTCGTCGGTCAGTTCGGGGCGCGGGCGGGCGGCCTTGTCTTTTGTTTCGCCGCCCGGCGGAACGCGCAGCACTTGCCCGGTTTCAAGCCGATCTTCGGGCTTGGCGCGCTTGCCATCGATGCGGATCTGTCCGGTGCGCGCCCATCGAGAGACCGTGGCGAAGCCGATCTGCGGAAGATTGCGCTTGAACCAGCGATCGAGACGGATGCCATCGTCATCCGACCCGACGGTAAATTGCCTTACGTGCTCGCTTATGTCCTGTGTCATCCCACGCTCCGCATGATGGCCAGCCCGGCGAACAGCCCGGCAACTCCGGCAAGGATTGAGGTTCCGGCATAAAGCGCAGCCAGCCCGATTTGCCCTCTTTCGGCCAGCAGGACCATTTCCAGACTGAAAGAGGAGAAGGTGGTGAAGCCGCCCAGCAGGCCGATCGCCATAAACAGGCGTGCCCCCTCGCTTGAAAGGCCCGATCCGGTGCTGTGGCGCGCAAGCCAGCCGACCAGCAGCCCCATCGCAAGGCTGCCCAGCACATTGACTGTCAGCGTCGCCCAGGGAAATTCGCTGGCCCGGACGGGGCCGAGCCAGGCGGTAAATATCCGTCCGGTCAGGAAACGCAGCCATGCACCGATGCCGCCGCCCAGGGCGACGAAAAGCGATGCGGCAAGGAATGAGGGGTGAGCCATGGCGCGGGGAATAGACTGGCTTCACCGTGATGCCAATGGCAAGCAGGGGCCGAAATGCATGGCGAGCGCGATAAGGGCAAAAAGGCGGTGCTTATCGGCTTGTCATTTCCAACAATTATTGCTAACAGAACTGCATATGCGCCGGTCCTTGTTGGATGCGGTGCGGTTTTTGCGTGGTTTGTTGAAGGTTTGGCTCGCCAGTTCGATAGTGCGGTGCCGGTCGTTCATATATAGTGAGGTTCGACGGTTTTATGCAGATTATGGTTCGCGATAACAATGTCGACCAGGCTCTTCGTGCGCTGAAGAAGAAGTTGCAGCGCGAAGGTGTCTATCGCGAAATGAAGCTGCGCCGTCATTACGAAAAGCCGTCAGAGAAGCGCGCCCGTGAAAAGGCTGCCGCCATTCGCCGCGCCCGCAAGCTTGAGCGCAAGCGGCTGGAACGCGACGGCTAAGGCAATGTTGCGTACATTGCTGTGTTAAGCCATGAGGGCGCGGACGATTCCCGCGCCCTTTTGCGTTTCTGATCCAGGATATAATTGATGACCGATATCACGCGCGTACCACTCCAGCCGATCGCCCGGGGCGCGTTGCCGAAACTATGGATCGGCATAGCGGCGCTTGCGCTGGCTGCTGGCGGAATTGCCTGGGCAGCGATGCCGGCTTCTGTTCAGGTCGAGACAATCGAGGCTGGGCAGGGGTTGTCCCCGACCCGGGGCGATGTCGCGCTGGTCAATTATAAAGGCACGCTGGCCGACGGTACGGTGTTTGATGAAGGCGAGCAGGCCGTCTTTCCGCTTGCTGAAGTCATTCCCGGTTTTACCACCGCGCTTGAGCAGATGCAGCGCGGCGGCAAGTACAAGATCCAGATTCCGTCTGAGCTTGGCTATGGCGATGAAAAGGTGGGCGATATTCCCGCCGGCTCTGACCTGACCTTCGAAGTTGAATTGCTCGATTTCAAGAGCCGTGCCGAGATCGAGCAACAGCAGCGTATCATGCAGCAGTTGCAACAGATGCAGGGCGCGGAGCAAGGGCCGGGAGGCCCGCCGCAGCCCTGAGTATGGCCAAAATTCCGTGCGGATATTTCTTGAGGAACTGACATGTCGGTCGATACCGAAACCGTGGCGAAAATTGCTGCACTGGCTCGCATCAAGCTGGGTGAGGATGAGCTTGCGAGCATGGTGCCGGAACTCAACGCCATTCTTGGCTGGGTCGAACAGCTCGGCGAAGTCGACGTTACCGATATTGAGCCGATGACGGCGGTGATCGAAAATCACTTGCGGCTGCGCTCTGATGTGATTGATGCCGATCCGCTGACCGGGGGCGGCAGGCGCGACGATGTCCTCGTCAATGCCCCGGCAGCTGAGCATGGCTTTTTCGGCGTACCCAAGGTGATCGAATAATGACAAATCTGACCGACTTGGGCGTCGCGGCCATACGCGACGGCGTGGCCGGGGGTGAATTTTCGGCCCTTGAAGTGGCCGAGGCTTTCAATGCCAATGTCGCGGCGGCGAGTGCGCTGAACGCTTTTATCACGCCGACGCCGGATGCCGCGCTGGAGGCCGCAAAGGCAACAGATGCCAAGCGGGCCAAAGGCGAAGGCCCTGGCAAGATGGGCGGAGTGCCCATCGGCATGAAAGACCTTTTTGCGACCCGCGGTGTGCAGACATCTGCGGCAAGCCACATACTTGAGGGGTTCAGGCCGGAGTATGAATCCACCGTTTCGCAAAAGCTGTGGGGCGCTGGTGCGGGTATGCTGGGCAAGCTCAATCTCGATCAATTCGCGATGGGATCGTCCAATGAGACGTCTTATTTTGGCGATGTCGTCAATCCGTGGCGCAAGGCAGGAAGTAACGCGTCGTTGGCGCCGGGCGGTTCCTCCGGTGGTTCCGCTGCGGCAGTGGCGGCGCAGCTCTGCCCTGCGGCAACGGGCACCGATACGGGCGGTTCGATTCGCCAGCCATCGGCTTTCACCGGCATAACCGGCATCAAGCCGACTTATGGCTGTCTCTTATACACATCTGACGCTGCCGACGAACTCTAGGGTGTAGATCTCG
>JAHRVR010000202.1 GCA_019090585.1 Sphingomonadaceae bacterium | reverse complement strand
ATGCTGGCCACGGTGATGAACGCGCTGGCGATGCAAAGCGCGCTGGAGCAGCTTGGTGTGCCCACGCGGGTTCAGTCCGCCATCGAGATGGACAAGGTGTGCGAGCCGGTCATCCGTCGCCGTGCCGAACGCCACCTTTCAAAGGGGCGTGTGGTGATTTTCGCCGCCGGTGTCGGCGCCCCTTATTTCACGACTGATTCCGGAGCGGCTCTGCGCGCGGCAGAGATGCGGTGCGATGCGCTGTTCAAGGGCACCAGCGTTGATGGTGTTTATGATTGCGATCCCAAACATAATTCTGATGCGAAACGCTATATTACAGTGGATTATGATACAGTTCTGGCAGGAAACCTGAAGGTTATGGACGCGTCCGCCGTGGCGCTTTGCCGGGATAACGGCATACCGATCGTGGTCTTCTCGATCCGGGAAAAGGGCAACCTTGCCAAAGCACTTTCCGGTGAGGGAACCCGGACAATAGTTCAGGAGGAGGCTTGAAATGGCCAAATATGACAAGGCCGATCTGGAGCGGCGCATGAACGGCGCGCTGGGGTCGTTCAAAAGCGATCTTTCCGGCCTTCGCACCGGCCGCGCCAACACCACGCTGCTCGATCCCGTTGTGGTCGAGGTTTACGGGGCGCAGATGCCGCTCAACCAGGTCGCGACCGTGGCGGCGCCGGAGCCGCGCATGCTGTCGGTACAGGTGTGGGACAAGTCAAACATCCAGCCGGTGGAAAAGGCGATCCGGTCAGCCGGGCTCGGGCTCAATCCCATCCCCGATGGCAACACCATCCGATTGCCGATCCCCGATCTGACTGAGGAGCGGCGCAAGGAGCTGGCCAAACTGGCCGGCCAATATGCCGAGAAGGCGCGCGTGGCGATCCGCAATGTCCGCCGCGACGGTAACGAGGCTCTCAAGACCGACGAGAACAAGAAGGAAATCTCCGAGGACGAGCGCAAGCGCAGCGAGACCGATGTGCAGAAGATGACCGATGATCAGGTCAAGGCGGTCGATGATGAGCTGGCGCGTAAGGAGAAGGACATCCTCAGCCAGTGAGCGCAAGTGCCGCCAGTACGGGTGCGGCATCTGATCGCCGTGCACGGCATGTTGCGATTATCATGGATGGAAACGGGCGCTGGGCCAAAAAGCGCCACCTTCCCCGCGCGCTTGGGCACCAGCGCGGTGTTGAGGCGCTGCGCAATCTGGTGCGCGGCGCGCGCGAACTAGGGTTGGAGGTTCTGACTCTTTATGCGTTCAGCACAGAGAACTGGCGTAGGCCCGAGGAAGAAGTCTCCGATCTGATGGGGCTGATGAAGCGCTTTATCCTGAGCGATCTCGATGAAATGGCGGATAATGACATTTGCCTGAAAGTTATTGGCGATTACCATGCATTTTCCTCCGATGTCGTGGAACTGATCGAAAAAGCGCTGGCTCGCACCGCTGACAACACCGGCACGACGTTAGTGGTCGCGCTCAACTACGGATCAATGGACGAGATTGCGCGCGCTGCCAGCAAGGCGGCTGAAAACGGTGCAATTACCGTTGATACGATCGCCGCGGAGCTGGATACCGCCAGCCTTCCGCCGCTCGATCTTCTCATCCGCACCTCTGGTGAGCAGCGCCTTTCCAATTTCCTGATGTGGCAGGCGGCCTATGCCGAATTGTGGTTCACCGATGTGCTCTGGCCCGATTTCACTCCCGATCATTTGCGCGAAGCACTGGATGAGTTCGTCAGCCGGGAGCGCCGCTATGGCGGACGATAAGGCCAGTTCAGAACTGGCGATGCGCACCATAACTGCAATTGTCATGGTGTTGGTGTCCGGGACCGCTTTGTGGCTGGGCGCAATGGCCTGGATGGTTTTTGTGCTGATTATCGGCATCGGTGTGTGGTTCGAATGGAGCGCGCTGTGCCTGCTGATCTATCCGCCGGGCGGGCGTAGAGCGATATGGCGATATGGCGGCGCGATCTATTGCGGGATTGCCTGTGCCGTTCTGCTTGCTTTGCGCGATTTGCCGTTGGGCGTGTTTTGGGTCTTGCTGATTACTGGTGCGGTGATCGGCACAGATGTGGGGGCCTATTTCCTTGGCCGCCTGATTGGCGGACCGAAGATCGCCCCGGAAATTAGCCCCTCCAAAACGTGGGCCGGGCTTTTCGGCGGGATTCTGGGGGCGTCTTGCGCGTTCTTTCTTGCCGGATACACGCGATATGCCGAAACTCTCGGAGGCGGTGCGGAAAGTGGTTGGTTCACTGGTTTTGACTGGCAAGTCGCTCTGCTTTGTGGAGCACTCATCGCCGTGGTCGCGCAGGCGGGTGACTTTTTCGAAAGCTGGATGAAGCGCAAAGCGGGCGTGAAAGACTCCGGCAAGCTGCTGCCGGGCCATGGCGGGCTGTTCGACCGGGTGGACGGTCTGCTACCGGTGCTTGTTGTGTTTGGAAATCTAGTTCTCGTCTCCCAATTGGCCGGTGCGCGTTGATGCAGCGTTCAATCTCCATTCTTGGTGCAACCGGTTCTGTGGGAGCATCCACGCTCGATCTGATCGGGCGTGAGCGGGACAAGTGGCGGATCGCGGCACTAACGGCCAATGGCAATGTCACTGAACTGGCCCGGCTCGCGCGTGAGTTTCAGCCGGAAGTTGTGGTGCTGGCGAATGAAGCGCATTTGCCGGAATTGCGCGAGGCACTGGCCGGCTGCGATGTTGAAGTTGCCGCCGGCGCCAACGCTTTGGCCGAAGCGGCATCCCGGCCAGTTGATCTTACTATTGCCGCGATTGTGGGCTGCGCGGGCCTTGCGCCTACCATGGCCGCGATTGAGCAGGGCGGGACTGTCGCGCTTGCCAACAAGGAGGCCCTGGTCTCGGCCGGAGACGTCATGATCGCCGCGGTGGCGAGGCATGGCGCAACTTTGCTGCCCATCGATTCAGAGCATAACGCCATATTCCAGTGCCTTGCGGGCAATCAACTGTCGCAGGTCCGCACAATTACCCTGACGGCAAGCGGCGGCCCGTTTCGCGGCTGGTCGCTTGAAAGGCTTGAAGCAGCGACGCCGCAGCAGGCGGTAAGGCATCCCAACTGGGACATGGGCGCCAAGATCAGCGTCGATTCCGCAACGATGATGAACAAGGGGCTGGAACTGATAGAAGCCCATCATCTCTTTCCGGTGCGGCTGGACCAGTTGGACATCATCGTCCATCCGCAGTCCGTCGTTCATTCCATGGTCGAATATCGCGACGGTTCTACACTGGCCCAGCTGGGTCCTTCCGATATGCGCGTGCCAATCGCCTCGGCGCTGGCCTGGCCGCAACGGATGGACACACCGTGCAAGCCGCTCAACCTTGCGCAGATCGGCCAGCTGACTTTCGAGGAACTGGATGAAGTGCGTTTTCCCGCCACGCGGCTGGCGCGGCAGGCGGCCGAAGCGGGGGGCGCGATTCCGGCTGTCCTCAACGCTGCCAATGAAGTAGCCGTTGCAGCCTTCCTTGCCGGTCAGATTGCGTTCACGCGTATCGCGGCACATGTAGAGGAAGTTCTTTCCTGCTATGCGCCTGCAAATCCTTTGTGCCTTGCGGATATATTGGCCGTGGATGAGGAAGCGCGCAAAATGGCGCGCGGATTAACGGAGTCAGCCTGAATTGCTCGAATCGCCATCACTGATTGTCACGTTGTTTGCGTTCCTGCTGGTTCTGGGGCCGCTGGTGGTTGTCCATGAGCTGGGCCATTATCTGGTCGCGCGCTGGTTCGGCGTGAAAGCCGATGTGTTTTCGGTTGGCTTCGGCAAGGAGCTTGCCGGGTGGACCGACAGCCGCGGAACCCGCTGGAAGCTCTCGGCATTGCCGCTGGGCGGATATGTCCAGTTTGCCGGGGACATGAATGCCGTGAGCATGCCGGACGAGGCGAATGACGGGTTGAGCGCAGAGGAAAGGGCCCGGACTTTTCAGTATAAGCCGCTGTGGCAGCGCAGCCTGATTGTTCTGGCGGGCCCGCTCACCAACCTGATTGTTGCCGTCGCTGTGTTTGCAGCCTTCAATCTGGCTTATGGCAAGATGGTTGCATCAACCGAGATCGCCCAGTTTTCAGAAGAATCGGCTGCACAGAAAGCCGGGCTTGAGATTGGCGACCGTATCTTGCGTATCGACGGCACCCAAGTATCCGGTTTTATGGAGATACCAGCCCTAATCGTTCCATTTCCGGGCCGGACGGTGGAAATGACGGTGGAGCGGGGGGGGCGTGAATTGCAGGTCCCGGTGACGATCAGCGAAGTCGTCGATCAGGACCGTTTCGGCAATGAAGCGCGGATCGGGCGGATTGGCATCGGTGCAGGAAAGGTCAGTGTCGAAGACGTAGGTCCGCTTGAGGCCGCCGGTCTGGGAGTGAACCAGAGCATTGGCGTTATGAAGTTGATGGTAACTGGCATCGGCCAAATTCTCTCCGGCGAGCGATCGGTCAAGGAGCTGGGCGGACCGGTCAAGATAGCGAAATATTCGGGCGAACAATTCAGCCTCGGCTGGCCCCGGTTCGTTAGCTTTGTTGCGTTGATCTCAATTAACTTGGCATTCATCAACCTCCTGCCAATTCCGGCTCTCGATGGTGGACATCTTGTTTTTTATGCTGCCGAAGCCGTACGGAGAAAGCCGCTGGGCCTGCGCAGCCAGGAATGGGCGATGCGCACCGGGCTCGCCCTGGT
>JAHRVR010000201.1 GCA_019090585.1 Sphingomonadaceae bacterium | reverse complement strand
TTGCGAAGTCCCCGTCGAAAACCTGATCGGTGAGGAAAACAACGGCGTCGCGGTCATGATGAGCGGGCTGGATGTCGAGCGCCTGCTATCCGCGCCGCTTTGCATTGGTCCCGCTCAGCGGGCGCTCGACATCGCGCTCGATCATGCCAAGACCCGTGTTCAGTTTGGGCAGGCAATCGGTCAGTTCCAGTTGGTTCAGGCGAAGCTGGCGGACATGTATGCTCAGATTGAGACAGCGCGCACTTATCTGCACAAGGGACTGGCGATGTGCGATGCGATGGAGCTGTCGCAGGCAGGCCGGGGCGACATTCATAAAGTATCCGCCGCGGCGCTGATGGTTGCATCGCGCGCCGGAAGTTTCGTGACCGATGCGGCAGTGCAGATTTTTGGCGGTTCGGGCTATATGCGCGATACCGAAGTCAATCGCCTCTATCGCACGTCAAAGGTCATGGAGATTGCTGCCGGGACGCAGGAAATCCGGCAAGTCATCATCGCCAAGGAACTGCTGAAAGACTGAGGCTGCCCGGGCGGGTTTCACGGTCCGGGCTCTGCCGCCATTGTCGTTCACGACCGCCATTGTCGTTCACGGCGGCGGCCCGCCCGGGACCGGGCGCGGGCCAGCGCGGTTTCCCGGCCAATCCCGCGTCCCGCGCCGGTTGCGACCGCGGTGCGGCCGCCGGGGGTCACTTCAGGGCGACGGGATTGATCGGCGATCCGAACGCATTGGTGATGGCCAGCGGCGGTGCGGCGAGCATGCAGGTATATTGCCCATCCGCGGCGCAATCAGCTGCCAGCGCATCGAAATCGAACATCTCGCCAAGCGGCATGCCCATGTCGCGCAGGCAGAACATGTGCAGGGCCATTGCCATTTCGCCCCCGATCATTTCCGCGTTCACGATCTCTACCGCGATATTGTCTGAGCAGACCGTGGCGGCATTTTTCTGGTGGAGCCATTCCGCGCAGAGTGGCGAAAGACCCGGCTGTAACCCGTTAAAACTGTCCCGTCCGTCTTGCGTGAACTTGCCGATCCATCCGGTGCGGACCATCACGATGTCACCGGATTCGATGGATACGCCTTCGGCCTCGCAGGCAGCGTTCAGATCATCCGGCATGATTTCCGTGTCGGGTGAGAGGATGTCTGTGCCCTTCAGCTTCGCGATATCGAGTAGCACCCCGCGTGAGGCGATGCCCGGCTTGGCCAGATGTTCGACCCCGCAATTGGCGGCTCCCGAAGTGCTGAGGCTCTCGTCAGCGGAAAAACCGTTGTAGAGTGCGCCGTCATAGTGAGCATGGCTTAGCGCGTCCCATTGCGTGGCGCATTGCAGCGACATGTGCACGACATCGTCGCTGAACCGTGAGCGGGGCTGTTCGGGATTCATGATCTGGTCAAGCGCAGTGACATAGAGCATCGGATTGATTCTGAAGCTGCCGTCCTGAGGCCCGTTCCGGTCAAAATTGATGCCGAGATTGAACATCTTTCCGGCCCGGACTTCTGCGGCGCCCCGGCACAGTGCAGCCGGATCGATATGGTTCAGCGTTCCGCGTTGATCCTCTTTTCCCCAACGACCCCAATTGCGCAGATTCTCCGCCAATTTATCAAAATCAACTGCCTTCATCGCGAATCCCTTCCCTGTTCATTGTGATCCTCATCCGTGCAAGTTGGGCCGATTGCAATGGATGCGATGATAGTCGTGTCCAAAATCTTATATACCGGATCTATCATCCAGTATTGTGTATTATGGGCACTTTGTTAGGAATGCCGAGCGTGATGAGGCGTGGGACCGGCTCCATCTTAACAGCCGTTGGTGATCGACCGCCCTTTCGCCGCGAGACGGTACCTTATGACCTTCAATTTCGGTGGAAAGAGACATGGATTTCAGTCTGAGCGAAGAGCAGGAAGCCATCCGCGAATCGGTCGCCGGTATTTGTAGCGCCTATGGCGATGATTATTGGCTGAAGAAGGATAAGGAGGGCGGGTTCCCTCGGGACTTCTATGATGCCTTTGCAAAGGCGGGTTGGCTCGGAATTTGTGTGCCCGAAGCTTATGGCGGGTCCGGTCTTGGCATCCTTGATGCGGCGATCATGATGCGCGCGATTTCTGAATCCGGGGCCGGACTATCCGGCGCATCTGCCTTGCACATCAACATTTTCGGTCTCAATCCGGTCGTTGTCTTCGGCACCGAGGAGCAGCGCCAACGAATGCTTCCACCAATAGCTGATGGCCGGGAGAAGGCGTGCTTCGCCGTAACGGAGCCTGACACGGGGCTTAACACCACACAGCTTACGACCCGTGCGGTGAAGAAGGGCGACCGTTATGTGGTGGACGGACAGAAGGTCTGGATTTCAACCGCGCAAGTGGCTGACAAGATCCTCCTTCTGGCGCGCACCACGCCGCTCGACGAAGTGAAGAATCCGAGCCATGGCCTCAGCCTGTTCTACACTGATCTCGATCGCACAAAGATAAAGGTGCATGAGATCGAGAAGATGGGGCGCAAGGCGGTCGATTCGAACGAGCTGTTCATCGAAGGCTTTGAAATCCCGAAGGAAGATCGCATTGGCGAAGAGGGAGAAGGCTTCAAATATATCCTGGAGGGCATGAATCCCGAGCGTATCCTGATCGCTGCCGAAGCGATTGGTCTGGGACATGCGGCGCTCTCGCGGGCTTCGGCTTATGCGGCAGAGCGCATTGTCTTCAATCGTCCGATCGGACAGAATCAGGCAATTCAGCATCCCCTCGCGCGCAATTGGATGAACCTGGAAGCGGCATGGATGATGGTCCAGCGTGCGGCATGGGAATATGACAGCGGAATGCCCTGCGCTGCGAGCGCCAATTCATCGAAGTATCTGGCAGGTGAGGCGGGTTATGATGCGTGCCAGCAGGCGGTGATGACGCATGGCGGCTTTGGGTATGCGCGGGAATATCACGTTGAGCGTTACTTGCGCGAATCGCTGATTCCACGGATTGTGCCGGTCAGCCCGCAGCTCGTGCTGAGCTTTGTTGCGGAACGCGTGCTCGGCCTGCCGAAGTCCTACTGATGCGGTGTAGAGCGGGCAGGCGACAGTAAGATGCGCATAAAGCAGGCTGCCAATGTTCTGGCGCTGATCGAATTTTTTGCAGAGCGCCTGCGTCCGGCCACTGCCGCGGAAATCACCGAGGCGCTCGGCTGGCCGCGGTCCAGCACCTTCAATATGATCGGGACGCTGACCGATCTGGGATACCTTTACGAGCCGCGCGGGCGGGGTGGTTACTATCCCACCTCGCGCTGGCTTTCCCTCTCGCAGGCGATATCCCAGACCGAGCTATTGCCTGAGCCGGTCCTCGATATGGTGGCTGCCATCGCGCGCGAAACCGGCGAGACAGCGATGGTCAGTGTGCCTGCCGGTATTTATGCGATTATGAGCAGCGTTATCGAATCCCAGGCGGATATTCGCTATTTTGCAAGAGAAGGTAATCGGCTGCCGATCCACGCGACGGCTACGGGCAGGGCAATTCTGGCGCAAATGACAGCAGCGCAGCGCAAGGCGATCTACCGGAAGATTACATTCGAAGCGTATGGTCCGACGACTCCAGTGACCCGGCAAGAGGTTGAGGAACGGCTGCTTGCAGGGATGAAGCGTGGCTATCAGTCCAGCGACGGTGAGTTCAGCCCGCATCTTGTTGGTGTTGCCTTGCCGCTTGGTCTTGAGCACAGGAAGCTTGCTGTCACAGTTGCTGGTCCGCAATTCCGGTGCCTTGAACGGATCGAGGAATTTGCCGCAGTCATATCTCGCCAGATAGAGCTGCTCGATCGGTAGGGGCATGAACCACGCGAAGTCGCAACAGAACCAGCTGGCATGGCTGGCGGCGATGCTGCGATTGCCGGATTCTAGATGAAGGCTTTCACATCCGTGATGAACCGGTCGAACTGGTCGTGATGCAACCAGTGCCCGGCAGCCTCATATTCGACCAGTTTTGCGTCCTGAAAGTAGGTCATCCGGCCGTCTTTGGCCGGGCTGGTCGCAAAGCTGTCCAGGCCCCAGAGCATAAGGATCGGACAAGAGATCGCGCGCCATAGCTTTTCAAGCTCGCTTGGCGGGATGTCGTTTGCCGACCAGACATTGAGGTAATTGTCGAACTTCCAGCTCCAGGTTCCATCCTCATTGCGATTAGTGCCATGAGTGGTCAGGTGGCGGGCTTGCTCGTCAGTCAGGAAACTGTTTTCCTCTTTCATGCGGGCATAGGCGGCTTCAAGCGATTCGTAACGCCTCGGTGCGCGGCCAGCGGCCTTGCGTTTGTCTTCAACCCATTGGCGCAGGCGTTCGGTGCTTCCCTTTGGGGGCATATCCGAAACGAGTGCGGGTGGGGGACCGAGCCCTTCGATATTCACCAGCTTGCGGATCTTGTCAGGGTAAAGCCCGGAATAGCGCGTGGCGATATTCCCGCCCAGTGAATGCGCGATGATCGTCACGCCCTCCATGTCCAGCGCGTGGACCAGCTGAGCAAAATCATAGACGTAAGTGTTCATGTCATAGTGGCCTTCCGGCGACCATGCGCTGTCACCGTGCCCGCGCAAGTCGGGGCAGATGATATGCCAGTCATGCCGCAGTTCCTCGGCAACCCAGTCCCAGCTGCGGCAATGATCACGCCCGCCGTGCTGGAGGATGAGCGGCGGCGCCTCGCGGTTGCCCCAGTCAACATAATGCAGCTTAAGCCTCTGCGAATAGAAGCTGTTTGATGTCGGTCCCAGAAAACTCATGCGAACAGGCATTGCGCTTCCATGACGAAACCGTCAATTGCGGCTTGCGAAACTATTCTATCTGGCAAGCGCGCCTGCACAACCTATGTCAGGTATGCGGAGGAATTCATGACGACCCACACAACACGCATGCTCATCATCGGATCTGGACCAGCCGGGCTTTCTGCGGCGATCTATGGCGCGCGGGCCGGAATGGAGCCGATTGTGGTGCAGGGGTTGCAGCCCGGAGGGCAGCTGACCATCACCACCGATGTCGAGAACTATCCCGGATTTCGCGATGTCATTCAGGGACCGTGGCTGATGCAGGAAATGCAAGCGCAGGCCGAACAGGTCGGCACGCGGATGATGTGGGACACGATCACGGATATCGATCTTACCGGCCCAAAGTTCATTGCATCGGGTGACAGCGGCGACACTTATGAGGGCGATACACTGGTCATAGCGACCGGCGCGCAGGCCCGCTGGCTGGGTGTGCCGGGCGAGCAGGCGCTTTCGGGCAAGGGCGTATCGGCCTGCGCGACATGTGACGGGTTTTTCTTTCGCGGAAAGAAGGTTGCAGTGATCGGCGGCGGCAATACCGCGGTGGAAGAAGCGCTTTATCTGACCAATCACAGTGATGATGTTACGTTGATCCATCGCCGGGACAGCCTTCGCGCAGAGAAGATTCTGCAGGACCGGTTGCTGGCCAACCCCAAGATCTCCGTGCTGTGGAACAAGACAGTCGAAGAATTTCAGGCCGGCGGAGATGGATCGCTTAATGCGCTGCGCCTGGTCGATACGCAAAGCGGTGAAGAATCGATCTTTGCGACCGACGGCGGCTTTGTTGCGATTGGGCACGCGCCTTCTACCGAACTTTTCAAAGGCAAATTGGCGATGGATGACGGCGGTTATCTTGATGTGCAGCCCGGCACGCCCAAGACGGCCATTCCCGGCGTTTTCGCGTGCGGGGATGTGATGGACCAAGTCTATCGTCAGGCCGTGACCGCTGCGGGGACGGGTTGCATGGCTGCGCTCGATGCAGAGCGCTATCTCGCCGAAAAGCAATTTGCCGAACAATCGCATGTGGCGGCTGAATAGCCGGGTTTTTGGCTCGTCAGCCTTTCAGCCTTTCAGCGTTTCAAGGACCTGCTGCTCAAGCCATGCTCGGGCATCTGGCTCGACATAGGCGTGCGTGGCATCGGCACATTTACGAATGCGTGGATCGGCCTTGTCCCAAGCGGCGATAAAGCTGGTTCCGGTTCGATCGCGTTCGGCCACCAGAAAGGTAATCGCACCCGGAAAGCCCTCAATCCCGGCGGCCATGTCCTGAACAAGCGAGTTGAGCGGCGGCGGTGAACGCACAGCGCCCAGAAGGCCGCCGATGAGTTTTTTGATTGAGACTTTGCCGGTGAGAAGCCGCTTGATTGCGGCAGGGTTGGTCAGGCGTTTGCGATAGTGATCGCGCGCGAAGTCAGGCGCGGCTTTCACATCTTCGCCACTATCCTCAAAAGTCCAGGGATTGGACAGGATGAGAGCATCGAGGCCCTCACCGTGGGCCAGCATCAAGGCGCTGGCTGCATCGCAATTTCCAAAGCCGACAATGCGGTTTAGTTGCGGACATTGAGCGCGGAAGGCGCAAAGTGCTGCGGCGATGTCCGGGCCGCTGGTTTGGAACTCACCGTTCGGGCCCTGACTGTCACCGGTGCCGCGCCGGTCGAAACGAAATACGGGAAAGCCCTGTTCGGCGATCCGGGCGGCAAAATGTGCCTGTCCGGCGAATGCGCCAGAGCGGATTTCATTGCCGCCTGAAATCAGCAGCAACCCGGAGCTGGCATCGCCGGTGTCGAGAGAGCCTGCGAGTTGCGCGCCCTCACATGGAAAGGTCAGCTGGAGCCGGCTCATCCGCCGATTCCGATTGCAAGGATTGCTGCGAGCGCATCGGCCTGTTCACGCGATTCGCCCGGTTCGGCGCGAAGCCACAACCCGCCACCGCCGACCGCGTCCTGTTCGATTTTGCTGATCGTGTCCGCGGTTGCCGCTTCGAGCGACTGAAACTCCTGAAGGAAATCGGCGCCCAAGTGATAGCCAGCCAGTTCCATCCCCTCTTTGATGCCCTTTTCGAG
>JAHRVR010000200.1 GCA_019090585.1 Sphingomonadaceae bacterium | reverse complement strand
CATTATCAGGGATGCGAAGAGCGCAAGATAGAATACGCAGGCGATTGGACTGTCAGTATGGGCAAGATCCTTGAGCTGATAACTTACTATGACAATCATGAACGCCCCCGTCAGGCCGGCGATGGCGCCCAGCGGGGCAATCTCACCGCCGCCGGGTTGAGCCATGACCAGAACGCCGCAGAAACCCAGGATGACTGCCGCCCACCGCCACGGACCGGCCGATTCCCCAAGTATCAGGACCGAAAGCAGCACGGCGAAAAACGGACTGGTGAAACTCAGCACGCTCGCTTGCGGGAGGGTGAGCAGGATCGCCGCGGCAAATGTTGCTCCCATGCCGATAATGCTCAGGCACGCACGGATCGCGTGGCTGGGAAGCCGGCGGGTCTTCAAACGATGCAGATTTCCGGACCCGCCCAACACCACGAGCACGATCGGTATTGTCACGGCCTGACGCCAGAAAATGATCTCAGGGATCGCAATGCCGCGTTCCCCTGCATATTTGACAAGCATAAGCAAAGTGGCGACGAACAAGGCTCCGACGATGCGGGCGGTGATTGCAAAAATTGGTCGTTCGGATTGATACACGCCGGTCGCTTTACGCCGGGCTCGGACAAAGGCAAAGCGGATCACCATGAATATGGCGGAATTTCTCGCACTTACCGGAATGTCGGCAGTAATCCTGGCCGCGATTGCCTGGGCTGGGGACAGGCGCCGCATGGGCCGTTCCAACCTCGATAAAGTTGGTTTTATGCCATGGACGGCGGTGTTCTTCTGGATGCTGCTTGCCGCGATCACCCTGTTGGGACTGGCGGCACAGGCATGGTTGGCCGGCTGATCTTACAGGCAGGATTCCAGATAGGCCTGATCGAAGCCAAACTGGCGCGCCTTTTCCAGTGTGTAGGGCCGCAGTCCCGAGGCTCGGTATTCGCCGAGGATCTTGCCCTCGTCGGTCTCGTCAAGATATTCGAACTTGAACAGCTCCTGCGTGACGATGACGTCGCCTTCCATGCCGATTACTTCTGTAATGTTGGTGGTGCGGCGCGAGCCATCGCGAAGGCGTTTGACCTGGACTACCAAGTCTACTGATTCCGCGATCTGGCGGGAAATGGCTTCCTTTGGGATCTTGATGTCACCCATCAGAATCATGTTCTCCATACGGCCCAGGCATTCGCGCGGGCTGTTGGCGTGGAGGGTACACATCGAGCCATCGTGGCCGGTGTTCATCGCTGCGAGGAGGTCAAAACACTCCGCGCCACGAATTTCGCCCAGGATAATCCGGTCTGGGCGCATACGCAGGGCGTTCTTCACAAGGTCGCCGATGGTGATAGCACCCTGACCTTCAAGGTTTGGCGGGCGGGTTTCAAGCGGAAGCCAATGCGGCTGTTGCAGGCGAAGTTCGGCCGCGTCCTCGATCGTGAGCACGCGTTCGCCCGGATCGATCATCTTTGAAAGGGCGTTGAGCATGGTTGTCTTGCCCGAACCTGTACCGCCCGAGATGATGATGTTCATGCGGCAAGCGCCCGCGATCTTGAGAACGGTGGCCATCTTCTCGCTCATCGAACCGAATTCCTTGAGCATGTCGATGGTGATCGGCTTCTCGGAGAACTTACGAATCGAGATTGCGGTGCCGCGCAGCGAGAGCGGCGGAACGATGACGTTAACGCGGCTGCCGTCCTTCAGACGGGCATCGGCCAGCGGTGTTGTCTGGTCGACACGGCGACCGACCTGATTGACGATGCGCTGGGCGATCTGGAACAAGTGCTGCTCGTCGCGGAAACTGATCGGCGCGATGACCAGCTTGCCATTCTTTTCAATATATGTCTGATCTGGCCCGTTGACCATGATGTCCGAGATGTCAGGATCGTTCAGCAGCTCTTCGAGGGGACCGAAACCGAGAAGTTCATCGATCAGCACCTTTTCGAGCGCAAATTGTTCGCGCCGGTTGAAGGTGATCTTCAGTTCGGCAAGCACCTCAACGATGATTGGGCGAAATTCCTCGGAAAGTTCGTCTTTGTTGAGCGTGGCAGCGGCTTCGGGATCGACTCGTTCCAGAAGGCGCGGAAGCACCTGTTCCTTGATCTTGTGGATCGCCGCCGCGAAACCGTTTTGCCCCTGCTCTTCATGCACGGCGTTGGCGCGATCCGCGAGACGCGCCATCGCATCTTCGTGAGAATTGGCCGGTGCTGTCGGTCCGTTTTCGTGGTCTACTGCAGGCAGGGGAGGGAATTGGTCGCCACCGGGAACCGGCGCATTGCCGGGAACGGGCGTAGTTCCTGGGGGAGGCTGGGTGCCCTCTTCGGCAGCAGAATCTGGTTTACCTTCGCCGCTATGGCCAATCGGGCGCGCTACGCCAAATGCGGGCCGATTGCCCGACCCTGAACCGCTCATTCCATTTCGCCGACCGAAAGCCGTCATTATCAAAGTACCCTGTTCTTCGCTTCATATGGGCGCAACACGCGCCCGGAAGTTGCCAGAAGTTTCCAGAACTTGATTGAACAATAGGGTTGAAACTTTGATAACTTCCTAATGGGCCGGGTGGTATCGGTCAGCGCCGGGCGATAATGCCAAGCATCCGAACAAGAACCAGATCTCCGCGTTCGTAAATCTGCACTGCGAACAGCCGCGAGCAGGCCGCTTAGCGCTTAGGGAGGGGCGCGGTAGTGGTGGAAGCGCATCGGGTAAAGACTTCTACGTCTTGTGGTCCGTAATAGTCGATTACCTTATGGCGGAAATTGCCCTTGCAAAGCTGGACATACGCATCGACGAGCGGGGCTGTGCGCGCATTGAGGTGGTCTGCCGGGAAATCGGGATACCGTATGACGACTGTTGGCTTTGATGCGAGAATCTTGCGCACCTCCTCCTCGGTATCAAGGTGGCTGGTATTGTCCTCGGGCGCGTGAAACAAGTGAACCGGATAGATCAGCGCAGTTGGCGGATATGAGCCGGTGAGCGCGTAGAGATAGGTCGGACCTTGATATATGAACACGCGCGGCGAGGGATCGTGATGGTTAATCCGATCAACCAGTTCCGCCATGGCGCGGCGCGATTGGGACCTTTCTTCAAACTGGAAACCTCGGCCCGTCATTGCGATCACAGCCAGCGCGAAAACGCCGAAGATCGGTCCTGTCAATCGCCAGCCAAGTGCAGGTGCGGCCGTGACTGCGAGCGGCAACAGCAACGGCAGCGTGTAATGGTCAATGAAATTGGGGATGACGAAGAACCCGGCCAATGCAGAGAGCAGCCAGCCGGTTAACAGCGCGCGCGGCACACGCGAAGAACCCGGTTCGGGCCTGAGTAGCAGAGTGACAATCGCCGGAACAATCAACGGGCTGGCGATGATGGAAAGCGCCAGTATCCGCTCACCTGCATTTCCTCCCGGATTGTATGGTTTGCTCAGGTTGGCCGTCACCATTGCGTGCCAGAATTCGGCAAAATGGCCAGCTGCCGCGAAAAAGGCCGTGGCAATCAGCATTGGCGCGGCCCCGGCAAGCGCGAGTGTAATCGCCGACCGCGCCACGCGAGGCAGGGGCACTTTACCGCGATAAAGCTGGCCAAGGACGACGGCGCCAAGGAACAGCCCTTCAAAAACGGCGGTCTGTTTGAAGGTAATGGCAAAACCAGCGCTGAACATGGCCAGGTGGACGGGCCAGCCAACTTTGCCGAGGCGCAGCACGCTGAGTCTTGAAAATACGATCAGCGCGGCGATGGCGATGAACAGGTTGTAGAATATCGGCGCCTGTCCCCCGCTGCCTGAAAAAAGCGGGAGGAGGAACAAGTAAAGCGTGGCGGCCAGCAGTGCGCCCAACCTTCCGGCAAAGGGCAGTGCGATCCGGTTGGCTATATAGGCAGTCGCGGCGGCGAAAAGCGTGGCCGACAGCTGGTAGGCAATTACGGAGCGTGAAACTCCGGCGATCAGCCAGTACGTGAGGAAAAGACCGGGCCCTTTTCGGTCCCAGACGTCCACATAGGGGAGCAGTCCGTCCTGCATCCTGTGTCCGGCGAGGAAATAGAACAGCTCGTCGTTATGGTAATTGGTGTCGCCGAAAATCGCGGCGCGTGTCAGCAGCGCCATGGCCAGGAACCACGCGGCTTGCATGGTCCGCAATGCGAATACCCGTTCAAGGCGTGCTGGAAAAACAGGCGCAGAAGCCCCGCCTGTCACACCTGTGTCCGAATTTTCCGCTACCACTTTGGTCCCCCACTTCGCCTTACCTGCCTACAGGCCGGGCGAAGGCAGTGGAAGTCAGGCGGGCTTAGCCTTCCACATGCTCGGCAAGCACGGTGAGGCCATTTGCGCCCACTTCGGCAAAGCCGCCCTGGACCTGGATTTCCTCTGGCGTGCCATTCTCGGTCTTGTAAACCATAAGCGCACCGTCGCGGATGGTGGACATGAAGGGCGCATGGCCTTCCATTACGCCAAACTCGCCTTCCGCGCCCGGAACGATGACCATATGGACATCGTCCGAACGCACGAGCCTGGCCGGCGTGACGAGTTCAAAGTGCAGTGGCATGGTGCTTACGCTTCCTCGGCCAGCTTCTTGGCCTTTTCGATCGCTTCGTCGATACCGCCAACCATGTAGAAGGCGTCTTCGGGCAAGTGATCATATTCGCCTTCGACCACGGCCTTGAATGAGGCGACAGTGTCTTCGAGCTGGACGAACTTGCCCGGGATGTTGGTGAAGACCTCTGCAACGTGGAACGGCTGCGACAGGAATTTCTGGATCTTGCGCGCGCGCGCGACAGTCAGCTTATCCTCTTCGGACAGCTCATCCATACCAAGAATGGCGATGATGTCCTGTAGCGACTTGTATTTTTGCAGGGTTTCCTGAACCTTACGGGCCGTTGCGTAATGCACTTCGCCGACAACGCGCGGCTCAAGAACACGCGATGTGGAATCGAGCGGATCAACGGCCGGGTAAATGCCCAGCTCGGAAATCGCGCGGTTCAGCGTGGTCGTTGCGTCAAGGTGGGCAAACGAGGTTGCCGGTGCAGGGTCGGTAAGGTCATCGGCCGGGACGTAAATCGCCTGAACCGACGTGATCGAGCCCTTGGTGGTCGACGTAATGCGCTCCTGCAGCTGGCCCATGTCGGTGGACAGGGTCGGCTGATAACCCACGGCTGAAGGAATACGGCCGAGCAGGGCGGACACTTCGGCGCCGGCTTGCGTGAAGCGGAAGATGTTGTCGACGAAGAAGAGCACGTCCTGGCCTTCCACGTCGCGGAAATATTCGGCCATGGTCAGGCCTGAAAGTGCGACGCGGGCACGGGCACCTGGAGGCTCGTTCATCTGGCCGAAGACCAGCGCCACCTTGGACCCCTCGGATGTCGCATTGCCGTCTGCGTCCTTGGCAATAACGCCAGCATCGAGAAACTCGTGATAAAGATCGTTGCCCTCGCGGGTCCGCTCACCCACGCCAGCAAAGACAGACACGCCGCCATGGCCCTTGGCGATATTGTTGATCAGTTCCTGGATCAAAACCGTCTTGCCGACACCGGCGCCGCCGAACAGGCCGATCTTGCCGCCCTTGGCGTAAGGGGCGAGGAGGTCAACAACCTTAATGCCGGTGACGAGAATCGCCGCTTCGGTCGACTGTTCGATGAACGGCGGTGCTTCGGCATGAATCGGAGCGGACATATCAGAACCGACCGGCCCACGTTCATCGATTGGCTCACCGATGACATTAAGGATCCGGCCGAGTGTCTTGGGGCCTACCGGAACCGTGATCTGCGCGCCGGTGCTTCCCACGGACTGGCCGCGGGTCAGGCCATCTGTGCTGTCCATCGCGATCGTGCGCACGGTGTTTTCACCAAGATGCTGGGCAACCTCAAGGACGAGCCTCTGGCCATTGTTGTCGGTTTCCAGCGCGGTAAGGATCGCCGGCAGTTCGCTTTCGAACTGCACGTCGACGACAGCGCCGATGACCTGGCTGATAGTGCCATTGGTGGTCTGGTTGAGCACGGGTGCGGTGGCCATTTTCTTTTCCTTGCCTAGAAATTCGTGTCAGTCAGAGCGCATCCGCGCCCGGATCGTAGATTGTTGTTACAGCGCTTCCGCGCCTGCGATGATCTCAATAAGTTCGGTGGTAATCGCGGCCTGGCGGCTGCGGTTATATTGAATGGTCAGCTTGTCGATCAGCTCGCCGGCATTGCGCGTGGCATTGTCCATCGCGGTCATCGATGCGCCTTGTTCGGATGCAGCGATTTCCAGGATCGCACCGAAGAGCTGCGTCTTTACATAGCGCGGCAACAGAGCCTCGAGGATTTCCTCTTCGCCCGGCTCATACTCGACCACAGCATCACTTTGTGCCGCTGATTCCAGAGCCGGAGCCGGAACCGGAATGATCTGCTGCGCCGTCGGCTCCTGTGCGAGAGCGGACTGGAAAATCGGATAGATCAGGTGCGCAACATCGAACGTTCCGTCATCATACTTGGCAATGAGTTCTTCCGCGATCGCTGCGGCTTCCTCGAATCCGGGGTTGCGGACTTCACTCGTATCGAACTGATAATCGATACTGTCGGCATAATCGCGCTTGAGCGGTGCGCGGCCTTTCTTGCCGACGAGGTAGAAGCTCACGTCCTTGCCGTCTTCGATCAGCGCCCGCGCTTTGGCCTTGGCTTCCTTGACGATGTTAGAGTTGAGACCGCCGCACAGGCCCTTGTCCGTGTTGACGACAACCAGCAAGTGGCGTTGGTTGCTGCCGGTGCCGGCCAGCAGCCTGGGTGCGCTGTCGCCGCTTACTTTGCTGGCGAGCGAGCCCATCACTTCGGCAAGGCGCTCTGCATAAGGGCGCGCGGCCTCGGCGGCGGCCTGCGCCTTGCGCAGCTTGGCCGCTGCGACCATCTGCTTGGCCTTGGTGATCTTCTGTGTCGACTTGACCGAGTTGATCCGGCCCTTGAGTTCTTTGAGGCTTGCCATCAGCCGATCCCCGCAATTGCGCGCCCACCGGGCACGAACAAGAAATTGTTGATATAATCGAACTGGCGGCGCGGCACCCGATCAGCAATCGCACGGGAAAGCACTTCCGCATTCTGGTCCCGCTCGAGCTCGCGGCGATGACGCCGGGCGAGGAATACCTCGCGCAGTGGTGCAGGTACCAGTTCCAGCAGTCGCAATTTGCGGCGATAGTCCATCGGCTCGGCTTTCTCCTCCGGCGCCGGCTTAAGCGAACTGCTTGGCGAAAGTGCTGAGCGCCTTGGCCGTGCGATCCGCGACGTCACCCTCGAACTTCTGCGATTCGCGGATGTCCTTGAGAATGTCGGCGTGCTCCTTGCGCATGAAGCTGAGCATTTCGGCCTCATATTCAGTGACACGATCGGTTGCGACGTTGTCGAGATAGCCGTTGGTGCCAGCATAGATCGACAATGTCTGCTCTTCGAACGGCATGGGCGAGAACTGTGCCTGCTTCAGCAGCTCGGTCAGTCGCGCGCCGCGGTTCAGCAGGCGCTGTGTCGAGGCATCGAGATCCGAACCAAACTGCGCGAAGGCCGCCATTTCGCGGTACTGCGCCAGCTCCAGCTTGATCGAGCCGGACACTTTCTTCATCGCCTTGGTCTGGGCAGCGCCGCCAACGCGGCTGACCGACAGGCCGACATTGATGGCCGGGCGGACGCCCTGGAAGAACAAGCCGGTCTCAAGGAATATCTGACCGTCAGTGATCGAAATCACGTTGGTCGGAATATAGGCCGACACGTCGCCGGCCTGCGTTTCAATGATTGGCAGCGCGGTCAACGAACCGGAGCCGTTGTCCTCATTCAGCTTGGCGGCGCGCTCCAGCAAACGGCTGTGCAGGTAGAACACGTCACCGGGATAGGCTTCACGGCCCGGAGGACGACGCAGCAGCAGCGACATCTGGCGGTAAGCGACGGCCTGCTTGGACAAATCGTCAAAAACGATCACGGCATGCATGCCGTTGTCGCGGAAAAATTCGCCCATGGCGGCACCGGTGTAGGGTGCCAGATACTGTAGAGGAGCCGGCTCGGATGCTGTAGCGGCCACGACGATGGAATATTCCATCGCGCCGTTTTCTTCGAGCTGGCGCACAATCTGCGCAACGGTGGAGCGTTTCTGGCCCACTGCGACATAGATGCAGTAGAGCTTCTTGCTCTCGTCGTCGCCCTGATTGGCTTCCTTCTGGTTGATGAAAGTATCAATGGCGATGGCGGTCTTGCCGGTCTGGCGGTCACCAATGATCAGCTCGCGCTGCCCGCGGCCGATAGGGACCAGAGCATCGATGGCCTTGAGGCCGGTCTGAACGGGTTCATGAACCGATTTACGCGGGATGATGCCCGGAGCCTTCACTTCGACGCGGCTACGCTCTGTGCCTTCGATCGGGCCTTTGCCGTCGATCGGATTGCCCAGCGCATCCACCACGCGTCCAAGCAGGCCTTTGCCGATCGGGACGTCCACGATCGTATTGGTCCGCTTGACGACGTCGCCTTCCTTGATCTCCTGATCCGAGCCGAAGATCACGACACCGACATTGTCGGCTTCAAGGTTCAGGGTCATTCCCTGAATGCCGTTGGCAAATTCTACCATCTCGCCGGCCTGAACCTTGTCGAGGCCGTGAATGCGCGCGATACCGTCGCCGACGGAGAGGACCGAGCCAACTTCCGAGACAGTGGCCTCAGTGCCGAAGCTGGCGATCTGGTCCTTGATAACCTTTGAGATTTCTGCGGCGCGGATTTCCATTACTTAGCCTTTCATCAAACCTTTGTCGGGCTTTTCAGCCCTTCATCGCTTGGGCGAGTGCGTTGAGACGGGTGCGGATCGAGCTGTCGATACGCTTTGACCCAATGGTGACCACAAGGCCGCCGAGCAGGTCGGGATCGACACTCGTTTTGATTTTTACGTTGCGGCCTTCGCGTGCTTCGAGCTTTTGGCGAAGTGCTTCGACCTGATCTTCGCCCAGTGCGTGAGCGGTCGTGACATCGGCAGTGGCTTCGCCGCGAGCGGCGGCTGCGATGGCGAAAAATGCGCGAATGGCCTCGGGCAGGCGGCCCAGCCGGCGATTGGCGGCAAGCACACCTACGAATTTTCTTGTGAGATCGGACAGCTTCAGCAGCTCTGAAACCGAATCCATGGCTTTTGCGGCATCACCGCGGCTGACTTGCGGATTGTGGATGAGACCAGCCAGATCGGGACTTTCACTCAACGCGAGCTCAAGTTTTTCGAGATCGGATTCGACCGCAGAGACGTTGCCATCTTCGCTCGCGAGATCGAAAAGTGCCGAGGCATAGCGCCCTTGCAAGCTGGCCGTGATTCCGCCGGAATTCTCCACGCTTGTCCTGTCCTTCGCATCGGGTGGGCTGAGGCACGAAAAGCCCCCGCGTTTGAGACGGAGGTGGCCCGCAGACGAGGCGCGCATAGCGACGATTTTGTTGCGATGCAAGGTGGCGGGGCGGCGCTGCGGAAAACAATATGGGGCCAAGCCATGGTGCAGAGCTGACCAGTGCGTGAATTTGAGCGCAAGGATCGGGGTGCATGGGCTCTCGCATCATGGCAGGCTTGCCCTTCGCAGACAGGAAATGAGATAGCCGCATGGTGGAAAATTTTATCAGGACTGACCGGGCAGACGGCGATGAACGGCGCTGGCAGGCGGTGCTTCAAAAAGACCGCCGCTGTGACGGAGCCTTCGTCTTTGCCGTCAACTCGACCGGGATATACTGCCGCCCGTCCTGCCCGGCGCGTAGGCCGGGGCGCGAGAACGTCCGTTTTTTCGCAACGGCCACTCAGGCAAGCGATGCGGGCTTTCGCGCATG
>JAHRVR010000199.1 GCA_019090585.1 Sphingomonadaceae bacterium | reverse complement strand
TTCGCGCAGGCCCGGCGCGAGCTGCCCGCCCACCGTGTGGTCGGAATTACAGGGACGAACGGAAAGTCTACCACGACTGCGCTGGTCGCGCATCTGTTGCGCAGTGCCGCCGTCCCGGTGCGGATGGGCGGCAATATCGGGATTCCTGTCCTTGGCCAAACCCCGCTTCAGGCCGGGGGCGTCTATGTGCTTGAGCTTTCGAGCTACCAGCTTGATCTTACTTACAGTCTCGATTGCGACGTTGCAGCGCTCCTGAACATCACCCCGGACCATCTTGATCGGTATGATGGGTTCGACGCCTATGTCGCCTCGAAGGCGCGGTTGTTTGATATGTTGGGTCCGGGCCATATCGCGCTGTTTGGCATTGGCGACGATGAGACTGCGCAGATCGCCAGCAGGCAGGCGGCAAGATCCGATCTTGCGCGTGTTGCGGCGGAGGATGGCGCCGCCATTGCACAGTTGCAGCCGAATTGGCCGTCGCTGCAGGGGCCGCACAATCTTTTGAACGTTGCCGTGGCGGTTGCCATTGTGGAGGCGCTGGGGCTGACACGTTCGCAGTGGGAATCTGCATTGCCAACGTTCCGCGGATTGCCGCACCGCATGGAGCGCGTTGCCGAGGCGCAAGGCGTGTTGTTCATCAACGATAGCAAGGCCACCAATCCGGCCTCTACCGCGCCTGCGCTTGCTGCCTTTCCGCCCAATCCAGACCCGCGCATCCACTGGATTGTCGGAGGCTTGCCCAAAGGCGACGACATGGACGAATGCCGGCCTTACTTCGGCAATATTGCCGCAGCCTATACGATCGGCGACGCCGGACCGCGCTTTGCCGAAATCCTTGAGCCATATACCAAGGTCCATCGCAGCGAGATGCTGGCCGAGGCGATCCGCGAGGCCATGGCCGCAGCACGGCCGGGCGAGGTGGTGATGCTGTCCCCGGCCAGTGCCAGCTTCGACCAGTTTCGCGACTTTGAGGCGCGCGGCGATCAGTTCCGACAGATCGTGGTAGCCTTGCTTGAGCCGGAAATGACAGGGGCGGGGCAGCCCTGATGGCGTCGAACCCATCCGCTGTGCCCGGAGTTGCCCCGGCACCAGGCCAGTCCTCCGGGCAGGCTGTCGAGAAATATCGCCGCAACCGGCGCAGCGATCTGGCGATCTGGTGGAGAGAGATTGACCGGTCGCTGCTATTGCTTGTGCTCATACTTATGGTGATCGGAGCGGCTGGCGTCGCGGCGGCTTCTCCCGCCAGCGCCCGGCGCCTTTCAACGTCGACGACATCACTGGCGGATCTGCACTTCTTCATGTTGCATGTCCGCTGGCAGATTATCGGGCTTGCGGTCATGTTCACCGCTTCTCTTCTGGCCAAGGATACAGCGCGCCGAATTGGCATTGTCATTGCGTGCGTTTCCATTGCCGCGATGTTGCTGGTTCCCGTGATCGGAACCGAAGTAAACGGCGCCAGGCGCTGGCTGAACCTTGGTGTTTCCTTTCAGCCATCCTCGTTGCTGAAGGCAGGTTTCCCTATCCTGCTTGCGTGGATTTTGTCCTGGCGCGCGCGCGATCCGAAACTGCCAGTGATTGAATTGAGTGTCGTCTTTGTGGGGCTGGTCTCCATGCTGCTCATACTCCAGCCCGACTTCGGTTCGACAATGCTCTATGGCAGCGTGTGGTTCGTGCTGATCCTGCTTTCGGGCCTTGCGGTCAAGCGGATCGCGATGGTCGGCGCGGCCGGGGTGTTCAGCATAGCCGCCGCCTATATGTTCTACGATAACGCCCGTCACCGTATCGATGCGTTCTTTGGGGGCGGTACGGCGTTCGATCAGGTGGATCTTGCACGCCGGACCTTGCTGAACGGCGGCTGGACCGGATCCGGATTCTGGCTCGGACAGCGCAAGTTGGCGCTGCCCGAGGCGCATACCGATTATATCTTGTCCGTCATTGGTGAGGAATTCGGATTGCTGGCCGTTGCTGTGGTGATCCTGATCTATCTTGCGCTGCTGGTCCGGGTATTGTTCCGTCTGGTGGATGAGGAAGACCTCTTCACCGTGCTCGCCGGTACGGGGCTGATCTGCCAGTTTGGCGGGCAAGCCTTCATCAATATTCTGGTGAACCTGCAGATGTTTCCGTCAAAAGGAATGACCTTGCCGCTGATCAGTTATGGGGGTTCCTCTACCGTGGCCCTGTGCCTGTGCATGGGCTTGCTGCTTGCAATCACGCGGCGAAATCCCTTCATCGAGAGGGAGCGGTTCCCGTTCAGCGAGACAGGAGACAGGACATGAGTGTTGTCAGCCGTCATTACGTGCTTGCCGCCGGGGGAACCGGCGGACATCTGATCCCTGCGTTTGCCCTTGCTGCCGAGCTTGAGCGGCGCGGTCACCACGTTGCGTTGATCACCGATGAGCGCGGCGCGGCCATTCCGGGCAAGCCGGCATCGCTGACCGCGCATGTCCTTCCGGCAGGACGGTTGCGGGGCAAAAACCCGCTCAGTTGGGTGAAGGGTACGCGCGCTATCTGGCACGGACGCGCCATGGCGCTGCGGCTGTTTGAAAGTTTCGAACCCTCGGCTGTTGTCGGCTTTGGCGGCTATCCTGCCTTGCCCTCGTTGCTGGCGGCGACATCGGCAGAGATTCCCACGATCATTCACGAGCAGAACGCGGTTCTGGGCCGGGTCAATCGCCTGCTTGCCCGCCGCGTGGATGCCATTGCGACCTCGTGCGAACAGGTGGATCGGCTGGCCGAGAAGCACGGCGGCAAGGTTACCCTGGTGGGCAATCCGGTGCGTAGCGAAGTGCTGGAACTTCGCGACCAGGCCTATCCCGCTTTCACCAGTGAAAGCCCGTTTCGCATCCTGGTGACGGGCGGCAGCCAGGGCGCCAGTGTTCTGTCCGATGTGGTGCCCGATGGGCTGGCGATGTTGCCCACCGCGCTGCGCTCTCGGTTGCAGGTCATCCAGCAATGCCGGGCCGAAGATATTGAGGCGGTGCGCGAGCGCTATGCAAGCCATGGCATACCGGCACAGCTGGCGACCTATTTCGAGGACATGGCTTCGCAGCTTGCCGATGCGCATCTTTTCATCGGCCGCGCCGGAGCATCCACCATTGCCGAGCTGACCGCGGTGGGCCGCCCGGCGATTCTTGTCCCGCTGCCAATCGCAACGGATGACCATCAGACCGCCAACACCCGCGAAATTACGGGCGCGGGCGGTGCGCGCTCGATCCGGCAGCCCGGATTTGTCGCTAGCGAGCTTGCCAAGCAGATTCAGGCCATGGCCCAGCATCCCGAAACGCTTGCCAATGCGGCCCATGCATCATGGAATTGCGGCTATCCCAATGCCGCTTTGGACCTTGCCGATCTGGTTGAAAGCTTTGGCGGTGCGCCGCTGATGGACGTGATCCGTATGGGCGGGGAAGCGCGGGCCAACGCCGACAAAGCGCGGGCCAAGGGCAAGGAAGCGCTGGCGCAGGATCACGCCGGATGAAGGGTGTCGGCACTGATATTGGCACGATCCATTTTGTCGGCATTGGCGGTATCGGCATGTCCGGCATAGCCGAGGTCATGCACAATCTTGGCTATAGCGTGCAGGGTTCTGACATTGCCGAGGGGCCGAGCGTAGAGCGTCTGCGCGGGCGCGGCATCAAGATCATGATCGGCCAGGCCATGGAAAATGTCGCCGATGCTGCGGTGGTGGTGACTTCCACTGCGGTAAAACGTGACAACCCCGAAGTTATCGCGGCGCTGGAAGCGCGCATCCCTGTGGTCCGCCGTGCGGAGATGCTGGCCGAACTGATGCGGCTGAAAAACACGGTTGCGGTCGCCGGCACGCATGGCAAGACCACCACGACGTCGATGGTTGCGTGCCTGCTCGACGCGGGCGGGATCGATCCGACCGTTATCAATGGCGGTATCATCAACAGTTATGGCTCCAACGCGCGGCTAGGGGGCAGTGATTGGATGGTGGTTGAGGCCGATGAAAGCGACGGCAGTTTTCTGCGGCTCGATGGAACCATTGCGGTGGTCACCAATATCGACCCGGAACATCTCGATCACTACGGCAGTTTTGATGGAGTGAAGAAAGCCTTCGTCGAGTTTATCGAGAATGTCCCTTTCTATGGCGCAGCGGTGCTTTGCATCGATCATCCCGAAGTGCAGGCCGTTATTGCCAAAGTGCGGGACCGCCGGGTTATTACTTATGGATTCTCCGCTCAGGCCGATGTGCGGGGGGAGAACGTTACCCCGATTCCGGGCGGAAACCGCTTCGATGTTGCCATTCGTGGGCGGGACGGTTCGGTCCGCCGGATCGAAGGGATCGAACTTCCCATGCCGGGGCGGCATAATGCGCTGAACGCGCTGGCTGCGGTTGCCGTTTCGGTTGAGATGGGGTGCCGGGATGACGTGATCCGCACCGGCTTTGACAATTTTGGCGGAGTCAGGCGCCGCTTTACCAAAGTCGGCGAAGTGGAGATGGACGGCCAGCAAAGCGTGCAAGTGATCGACGATTACGGCCATCATCCGGTTGAGATTCGCGCCGCGCTGGCGGCTGCGCGCGAAGGGGTAAGTGGCCGCGTCATCGCCGTGGCCCAGCCGCACCGCGTTTCCCGGTTGCGCGATCTGATGGATGAGTTCCAGACCGCCTTCAACGATGCTGACATCGTTTATGTGACGCCGGTCTTTCGGGCGGGAGAAGCGCCGATTGAAGGCGCTGATGCGCAGGCTCTGGTCGCCGGGTTGAAATCGCGCGGCCACCGGGCGGCGCAGACAATTGCGGGGCCCGATGAACTGGCCGAGAGCCTCGCCGTGACGGTCAGGCCCGGAGACATGATCGTCTGCCTTGGCGCAGGCGATATCACCAAATGGGCAGCGGGCCTTGGCGATGCCATTGCCGCGCGCAGGGGGCCATGATCGCCGATGCCCTTCCGAAAGTTGCGGGTAAACTGACCTGTAACGCGCCATTGGCGCCGCTTGTCTGGTTCAAGGCGGGCGGCGCGGCTGACTGGCTTTTTGAGCCAAAGGATCTCGCCGACTTGCAGCATTTTGTGCGCGACATCGATCCGTCCATGCCGGTGATGGCGCTGGGCCTTGGTTCCAACATGATTGTGCGGGACGGCGGCGTGCCGGGCGTGGTTGTGCGGCTGGGCAAGCCATTCGCGAAAGCACAGCCGGTGGATGGCGTTACGCTTGACTGTGGCGGCGGGGCAAGCGGGATTCTCGTGTCGTCCACTGCGCGGGATAATGGCGTTGCAGGTCTGGAATTTCTCCGCTCGATCCCAGGCACGGTCGGCGGTTTTGTGCGCATGAATGGCGGGGCCTACGGCGGTGAGGTCAGGGACATTCTGGTCGATTGCGATGTGCTGCTGCGTTCGGGGGAGCTGGTGACGCTGGACGCTGCGGACCTCGATTACAGCTATCGCCATTCCGAATTGCCTGAAGGCGCGATTGTCGTTTCAGCCCGCTTTCGGGGACGCGAAGGAAAGCCGGCAGATATCCAGTCTGAAATGGACCGGATCTCCGCCGCGCGCGAGGAATCGCAGCCGCTCAGGAGCAAGACCGGCGGTTCGACTTTCAGGAACCCGGAGGGTCAAAAGGCCTGGCAGCTTGTCGATGCGGCCGGGTGCCGGGGAATCAAGATAGGCGGTGCACAAGTCAGCGAGAAACACACGAATTTCCTGATCAACACGGGCAATGCCACCAGCGCCGATATCGAGGGACTGGGCGAGGAAGTGCGCCGCCGGGTCAGGGACACATCCGGCGTGGAACTCGAATGGGAAATTCAGCGCGTAGGTGTTTACGCCGGAGCGCCACGAGACGGCGTAGGTGTTTACGCCGGAGCGCCACGAGACGGCGTAGGTGTTTACGCCGGAGCGCCGCAAGATGCCGTAGGTGTTTACGCCGGAGCGCCGCAAGAGCAGGTCGGACGCAAATGAGCTTGCCCAAACTTCATGTCGCTGTGCTGATGGGTGGCTGGTCCAATGAGCGGCCGGTCTCGCTGATGAGCGGTGAGGGCGTTGCCAAGGCGCTGGAAAGCAAGGGGCACCGGGTTACCCGCCTCGATATGGGCCGCGATGTCGCGATGAGGCTGGCCGAGATCAGGCCCGACGTGGTGTTCAATGCGCTGCACGGCAGCCCCGGTGAGGACGGCACGGTGCAGGGCATGATGGACCTGATGGGCCTGACGTACACGCATTCGGGCGTGGCCACTTCGGTGATTGCCATCGACAAGGAGCTGACCAAACAGGCGCTTGTCCCCCATGGCATACCCATGCCGGGCGGACGGATCGTAGAGTCGCAGAGTCTTTTTGAGCGCGATCCCCTGCCGCGTCCTTATGTCCTCAAGCCGGTCAACGAAGGCTCCTCTGTTGGCGTTGCGATCGTGACGGACGATAGCAATTGCGGCAATCCGATCAAGCGCGATGCCAAGGGTCCATGGCAGGATTTTGAGCGCTTGCTGGCTGAGCCATTCATCCGCGGGCGCGAACTCACCACCGCAGTGATCGGTGGACATGCGCTGATGGTGACCGAGCTCAAGCTCAAGTCCGGCTTTTACGATTTTGATGCGAAATATACCGACGGGATGGCCGAGCATATCTGTCCGGCCGATGTGCCTGATGAGATCACCGAAGCCTGCAAGGATGTGGCTTTGCGGGGCCACCGGCTGCTTGGCTGCCGGGGCACGAGCCGCGCTGACTTTCGCTGGGACGATGAGCGCGGCGTTAGCGGGTTGTTCCTGCTTGAAATCAACACCCAGCCGGGAATGACGCCGCTTAGCCTCGTGCCGGAGCAGGCGAAGCACATCGGTCTTGCCTATCCAGATCTGGTCGAGGCGATCATTGCCGAGGCGTTGGAGGATGCGCAGCCAGACGGTGCAAGGCTGGGCGCGGCAGTGCAGGAGGGCGGAGAATGAGCCAGAAAATCAAGCGCAAGTCGAAGAGTGCGCGCAAGACTGCTGCATCGCAAGGCAAGGCGCGCAAGGTTCGCCGGGCCAGGGCGAAGACGGGTTCCGCGTTTGATACTGCCATCGATTGGCTGCCGATCAGCGAAGAGCAGCTGCACCGGGCGTTCCTGGCGATCATTCTTGGCGGTGCGGTTGCGCTTGCCTGGTTCGTCGCTTCGATGGCGGGTGTTCCTGCCATGGCGCACAAACAGCTCGCCGCTGTTGCTACCGATGCCGGTTTTGAAGTGCGCCGGGTTGACGTGCGCGGGGTCAAGAACCTCAACGATCTGAAGGTTTATGAAAGGGCTCTGGCCGAGCGCGACCGGGCCATGCCGCTTGTTGACATAAAGGCCCTGCGTGAAAGGTTGCTCGAACTGCCGTGGGTCAGCGATGCGCGGGTATCGCGTCAGTTACCGGACACGCTGGTTATCGACATTTTTGAGCGTGAGCCGCACGCGGTCTTGCGTAAAGCGGACAAATTCGTGCTGATCGATGCGCGCGGTCATGAGCTTGAGCCGGTTTCGGCCAAGCAGGTAAGAGGCAGGCTGGTCGTATCCGGGCCGGGTGCGGGCAAGCAGGTGGAAGAGCTGTCCCGGCTGCTCGATGCCGCGCCCGCGATCAAGCCGCAAGTGCGCGAGGCGGAATGGATCGGCAATCGCCGCTGGAATCTGACTTTCAAGACCGATCAGGTGCTGGCTCTGCCCGAAGGGAAGAAGCTATCTGCGGCTGCACTTGTCTCTTTCGCGCGGCTCGACGGGACAAACCGTTTGTTGGGCGGCAAGGTTGTGGCATTCGACATGCGGGCAAAGGATCGCATCTATCTTCGCATTCCCGGACGCGCGCGCCAGGAAGCCGGGCTTGATGCAAAGGCTGTGGCGCGCAAGCAGGAGAACCACTGATGGCAAGCGCCCGCATTGCCCGTGTATTCGGTGCGGTCAATATCGGCTCCTTCCGCATTTCCGCGATCGTCGCCGGGCTGTCCGAGACGGGCGACATGATTGTGCTGGGTTCCGGCCACAGGGCCAGTCAGGGCATCAAGCGCGGCTATGTCACCGACATGCGCGATGCCACGCATGCCATTCGCGATGCGGTGGAACGGGCCGAGAAGATGGCCAATACCAGCGTATCGAAAGTCTGGATTGGCTGTTCCGGCGCAGGTCTGACCAGTCAGGTCGCGAAAGTCGAGATCGATATCGGCGGTCGTCGGATTGAACGCGAGGACGTCGATCACCTGCTGGTTTCTGCCCGTGATGTCATCCAGCCCGATGGCCGCATGGTGCTTCATGCCCAACCTGCGCATTATACGCTCGACGGTGCGCATGGCGTTGCCGATCCCGCCGGGCTTCATGCAGAGCGGCTGGGTGTCGATATCCATGTCATGCTGGCCGAGGGTGCCCCGATCCGCAACCTTACCGAAGCGGTGCAAAATGCCCATCTTGAAGTGGAAGGCGTTATCGGCTCACCCGTCGCGGCCGGCCTGTCCAGCCTTTCGCCGGAGGAGCGGGAACTGGGCGTGGCGTTGATAGAATTCGGGGCCGATGTCACCAATGTGGCTGTCTATTCCAATGGTATGATCGTTGGACTCGCGGCCATCCCGATGGGATCGAATGCGATTACCGATGCGATTGCCTCTGCGTTCGGGATCCGCCGTTTTCAGGCAGAGCGGCTCAAATGTGTCAATGGATCGGCCATTGCCAGCCCGGCCGATCACCGCGAGATGATCCCGGTCGATGCGCCCGGCGAAGAGAACACCGGGCCCGTGGCGCGCCATGCCGATGACAAGAACCGTATTCCGCGCGCAGAGCTGGTCGGCGTCATTACTGCGCAGCTCGGGACGTTGATGGATGAAATCAACAAAGGCCTCAAAGTGCTGCGCTTTGGCGAAAAACGTGGTCAGCAGGTGGTGTTTACGGGGGGCGGGGCAGAGCTGGTCGGGCTTGCCGATTTCGCCCAGTCGGCACTCGGAAAGTCCGTGCGGATCGGCCAGGTTCCGCACCTTACCGGGTTGGCCGATGCCCATGTCAAACCCGGATTTTCAACGCTTGCCGGGCTCGTTCTTTATGCCGATGCCGATCCGATCGACATCCGGACATTCGGCGCAAAATATCAGTCCACCACGCAGCTTGCCCCAATGGGCCTGACAACCCGTATCTATCAGGCATTCAGGGAGTATTTCTGATCTCGTGAGGGGCTTGTATTTCCGGCCTGATGGCCAGTTCCCGCTGTGGACAAAGGCGCTGGCTGCTTTGATTCGTAGCATGGAAGTGTGCAATTAGTAACAATGCAGATCTGTCGCTTGCGCATGTCTGCCAGGAGAATGAAATGAGCATCAGTTTGGGGCCGCCGTCAATCGATGAGCTGCGTCCGCGCATCACGGTTATCGGAGTGGGCGGCGCTGGCGGGAACGCCATTGCCAACATGATCGAGGCGAAGATCGAAGGTGTCGATTTCGTTGTTGCGAATACTGATGCACAGGCGCTCAACAATTCGATTGCCGAACAGCGCATTCAGCTGGGTCCTGATATTACTCAGGGCCTCGGCGCCGGTTCCCGGCCCGAAGTTGGCCGCGCCGCCGCGGAGGAAACGCAAGCGGAGATCGAGCGCATACTTGAGGGCACGCATATGGTGTTCATCGCAGCCGGAATGGGCGGCGGTACGGGTACCGGCGCGGCTCCGATCATCGCCAGGGCAGCCCGTGAAAAGGGCGTGCTCACCGTGGGGGTGGTGACCAAACCCTTCCTGTTTGAGGGCACGCGCCGGATGCGCGCGGCCGAGACTGGTATCGAAGAGCTGCAACAGCATGTTGATACACTCATCGTTATTCCCAACCAGAACCTGTTCCTGATCGCCAAGGCTGAAACCACTTTCAAGGAAGCCTTCGAGCTGGCTGACGAAGTGCTTCGACAGGGTGTGCGCTCGATTACCGACCTTATGGTTATGCCGGGCCTCATCAATCTCGATTTTGCCGACGTTCGCTCGGTCATGGGTGAAATGGGCAAGGCGATGATGGGCACGGGCGAGGGAGAGGGCGATAATCGTGCGCTCGAAGCCGCTGAAAAGGCGATTGCCAACCCGCTGCTCGATGGCGTTTCGATGCAGGGTGCCAAAGGCGTCATCATCTCGATCATCGGCGGCGAGGATATGAAGCTGCTTGAAGTTGATGAGGCCGCCAATCACATCCGTGAGTTGGTAGATTCTGACGCGAATATCATCTGGGGATCGGCTTTCAATCCAGATCTTGACGGAAAAATTCGTGTTTCGGTTGTGGCGACCGGGATTGAACAGCCTGCTGGCAAGGGGCAGGAAAGCGCCCGCCCACTCAAT